>DATJXY010000108.1:0-94158 GCA_035499855.1 Puia sp.
ATATAATCCTGGTAAGATTTTCCTAATATGTATAAGGCAGCTTCTATAGAATCGTTGGATTTTTTCATTTTTTCGGGGGTCAGGGGAACATTGGCAAGAAGTGAAGCGGTCGTGATCGAGCCAGGCTGCGCCTGGGGATTATTAATATTATCGAGCGCATTCGCCTTGCCGGGTTCTCCATTATTTCCGGGAAGTTTTTGCCTGGCTATTTGAGATGACAGCATCCAGTTATCTACATTGGGCCTGTTTCCCCATTTAGCCTTGAAATCATTGTATCCTTTTGATTTCAGGGAATTATTATAAAAATACCATTCTGCATTTCCGCTGCTGTTAAACATATCTGCATTGCCGGGATTATTATTATTGAAAGAGAAATTTTGTCCTTCAGCCTGTTCTTCTTCGGATAAACCTCTTTGCTTTCTCAATCCCTTAACCATCTTTTTTATATAAGCATTTCTTTCTTCTGGCGTCATAAAAGCAATTCGTTGAAGACTGTCCTGCCGATCGATAATATTCATTTCTTGCACAATTTTGTCCAGTGCTTTTTGTCGGTCTTTAATCATTGCTACATTGTCAGGATTTGAAACATCTACTATTTTCAAACTGTCATAATAATTTTTTGCATCTCTGTATTTTTTTTGTTCGATAGCAAAATCGCCCAGCATTAAAAATGCTTTGTCTCTAAGTGGAGAATTCGGAACAGCGAATTGAACAGATTTACGCAGAAATCCAATAGCTCCCGGTTTGTTATTTCTTTCCAGTTCCATTTCTGAAGCAGCATAATAGATAATGTCGCGATAAGGAGCATAGATTTCTTTTCTTGCCATTTTTTCAAGAGCCTCAATATTCTTTTGGATATAATCTTCCTTGGCGTCTCTCCCCCTGCTTTGACGGATTGCATTTAACCGGGCATATACATCCATTACCGGATCGTAAGTATGCTGTACGCATCGTTCATAAAACTGTTTTGCCAGTTCATGTTTGTCAGATTTTTCATATAACTGGGCAATCAAATATTCCCAACGTGCCAATTCCAGTTTTCCATTTGCGTTATCAAGCGCTTTTTCCAGGTGTACGGCAGCGCTGTCATACATATTTTGCTGGTAAAAGAACAGGGATTCCATTTCCTGTAGATCTGGTTTCAATCTTTCAGGGAATTGGGGATCCTTTTTTAGTATTTCAATCATGGCTGCTGCCCGGGTAAGGTTGTTCATCGCCAGAAAAGTCCTGATCTGCCAGATGAGTGATTCGTTTCTGCTGGGAGGAAGGCTAAATACTTTTTTTGCGATATTTCTTTTTTCATTGGTCGAAATAGTGAGCGAATTGCCGCCTTTCTCAGCATCTATATTACTGCCAACCGGTTTATCATTTCCGTCTTTATCCTTAGGTCTGAATGCGAAATTGACAAACTGAAAAGTGATGTACGCCGAATCGAATTCCTTCTTGTAATAATAAGCTCTTCCCATCAGCATAAACAGATTATCTACCCAGTCGTTCCGAAGGTCGTGAACCAATATCCCGGTGTTTACTCTATCAATAACTGAATCCAGGTTTCTCTTATCGCGGGCGGTCATATCCAGACTATAATTGTAAAAAGGAAGCAACTGCATATAATCATCACGGTTTTGTGCCTTGGCCCTCGTCAGCACTTCATTTATTTTATTATTTGCATTGAAATAGTAATTGTAATGAGTGACAGTATTCTGGATAAAACGTCGGGGTACTTTGAATTTTGTCTGGTCTGTCTTTTCGTATCCCAGCGGCCGGTTTTCATATTTTTCAGGCTTTCTGAGGTCGTTGGTAGCGCTGCTGACATCAGTCGTTTGTCCCAAACAGGATATGGAAGCCAAAAAGCAAACAGTAATTAATAAAGGATAATAAAGAATATGGAATAGTGAACCAGCCCATTGCTCCATGCGAACAGGCAAATGGTTTTTTAAATATCGTGGTGATAATGGCAGAATGATAATCCGTTTTACCGTATCCTTCGGTTTTGCTCCGCAAACTACTGTCTTAATAACTGATTTTCAAGAAATTTATTTTAATATAAGTACTTAATGTGAATAGAATTCGTTGATTGAATGATTTTACTGTTCCCTAACGCTTATGCGGGTCAATTCGGCCATCAAACCTTAAACTTTATACCAATAAGTTGCTATCTTTAAATCAGGAATCTTTTTTTATGGCCAAATTCGATGCCAATTCGACTCTAAAGCGTTTACAGAACAGGTACAGACTGGTAGTAATGAATGATGATACCTATGAAGAAGTAGTGACTTTTAAGTTGTCGAGGTTAAGTGTATATGTACTTCTCAGCACGATTTTTGTGTTATTGACGGGACTTACAGTAGCCCTTATCATATTTACTCCATTGAAATTGTATATCCCCGGTTATGGAGATATTAATAATACCAAGGAGTTGCGTGAACTAAAAATAAGGACTGATTCGTTAGAGCAGGAGATGAGGTATAAAGACCAGTATTTCCAGAGCTTAAAAAATGTGCTTGAGGGCAATACAACTGTAAAAAGAGATACAACGGCGTTGAAAATTCCGAAACCTGAAAAAATTAACGATTAAAATCTGATACCATGTTTAATGCAAAATCCAAATCTGATGCGCTGGGAGAAACTCCTTCCGGCAGCAGCACCAGCCTGATTGGTGCCGGTACTTCAATGAAAGGTGATATTACCAGCAATGGAGATATAAGAATTGATGGAACCTTGACCGGTAATATTCATTGCACTGCTAAAGTAGTTATTGGTGCAAATGGAGTTGTTGAAGGAGATATCAGCGGACAACAGGCCGATATCATGGGAAAAGTGACTGGTACAATTAAAGTCAAGGATCTGCTTCAATTGAAGAGCAGCTGTACTGTCAATGGGAACCTTCAGTCTGGCAAATTACAGATTGAGCCTTCTGCCAGTTTTAATGGACAGTGCCACATGATTCCTGAGGAAACAAAACCGGTGAATACGAAGTATTCTTCCGAAACAAAGAAGGATGTCATATCCCAGTCCCCTGCAATTGCCATGTCATAATCAATTAAAGGGCCTGCCAGATACGATCATTTATTCCTTTATCCGTTTATAACTTGAATAAAGCGGCATGGGTATGATTTGGTTAATTGGTTTGATTAGCTTTGCCGGATAATGGCATATTGAATCATGCAAACCACCATCAATCGTTATCCCTTTTTTGGATTTATTGCTATTTTCATTTTGGCGAATATTATTCTGATCATTTTGAAAAATCAGGTTCCCGGGGATATAGATTTTGCAGTTTTATTCGTAGGTAATGCGATTTTATTCGTCGCAACCCTGATTTCTTTTTATTTGTACAGGAAAGCAATCATCAATAAAAATCCCCATGTTTTTGTTCGGTTTGTTTATGGAGGATTGTTAATGAAAATGATTATTTGCATTGCCGCAGCCCTCGTTTACATATTAATAGCAAGAAATAATGTCAATAAAATCGCACTCTTCGGGTGTTTTGGTTTATACATCATTTATACATTTGCAGAAGTGAGAATGTTAATCCAGTTGAGCAAGCAGCAGAAAGATGCCTAAAAAAGAAGCCCCTCTTTCATATCTCCAGCAATTTATTCCGGAAGGATCGGCTACTCTTATCCTGGCATATCTTAACAGATATAAAGTGCATCTTACGATTACGCGTCAGCGCAAAACCGTCCTTGGCGATTATCGTCATGCGACTCTCTTCAAGCATCACCGGATCAGCATCAATGGAAACATGAATAAATATGCTTTCCTGATTACCGTTATTCATGAATTGGGGCATTTAATTACTTTCATGCAATATGGCAATGGAGTCCAGTCTCATGGAAAAGAATGGAAAGGCGCTTACCGGAAAATACTGGAAGATTTTATCCATCTCAATATTTTTCCCGCGGATATTGTCAAAACTTTAAAAAAATCTCTCCATAATCTTCCCGCCAGCAGTTGTGCCGATGAAGACCTGATCAGGGTCCTGAAAAAATATGATGAAAATGCAACAGATCTTTTAATGGTGGAACAAATCCATGAAGGACAGTTATTCAGCCTGGAAAACGGACAGGTTTTTAAAAGAGGGAAAAAAATCAGAAAACGATTTGAATGTACAGAACTTGCCACGGGTAAGCTGTATCTGTTCAGCCCTGTCCATGAAGTAAAAACCGTATAAATAATTTTTTCCACCTTATGCAGCCAAATCTCTCTTCCAACTGACTATAGTAGGTGGAAATGTTGTTGTGCAAAGGCGTCTAACGGTTTATAATTATTCTATAGCAAGTTCGTTTTTGTACTGTTTGACGCCTTCTTTAAAAAATTACAGCGATCCTCTTTAACCCGATCTGATAATCACTAATGTTGTTGTACGCTCTAACGATTTGCTTTTGATTTAACATTGGGCCAGCCCGTTTTTAATTCCTCCAATCCAAGCCGGTAATGCAGAAATGAATATTAAAGAATATCTATTGCATTGGGTATTTCTTTGAACTCATGATGATCAATACCGAGTTCAATTAACAATGTACAATGAAGGTCCCGAAGGGGCCAGGGTCGGTAAATAATTAATAAAAATTACTGTTGTGCCCCAGGTGCAAAAGCACGGGTTGCATATCTGATGGCATGCATGATAAATTTTCTGGTTTCTGCCAACATTTTGTTCCTATGGAGCAATGAAATATTAAAGATTCAGAAATATTAAATACAATTATTGAGCATTGCTTGTTGAATATTTTCCTGAACAAATGACTCAGGTTTTTAATCCAAATCTTTTAGCATCCAGATATCGCAGCCAAAATGGCCTGTATTACCGAGTGGACCACTCAAATAGCGAAAGCCGAATTTTTCATAAATGCTTACTGCCTTCTTCAATTCAGGCATGGTCTCAATATAAACATGGTGAAACCCCTTATTTTTTGCGAATTCCAGACAGTGCTCTATCAGTAATTTCCCCAAACCCAGTCCTCTCATGGAAGAAACCAGGTACATTTTTACCAGTTCACAGGTATCCTGATTCAAACCAGCAGAAGGGAAAATTCCTGCTCCTCCATTTACAATTCCGTTAATTTCGGCCACATAATAAACGCTTTTTTCCTTCTGAAACAATTCGAATAAATGATCAGTAGTGGGATCGTAGTATACAGTTCCGGGTTTATTGGCTCCGAATTCAAATAAGGTTTCACGAACAATGGTGGCTAATCGCGGGTTGTCTTCCGGCTGAATCTCGCGGATCAGGACTGAATCCATCAAACGAAGATAAGTTTTCCAAGGTCTTTGACTTTGGAAAAATGCTTAAGACGGAGAAATTTTTCCCTAGCTGAGAACCGCCATAAGACCATAAAGAATAATGAGAGATACAATGATTGCTGCGAGGAAGGGTTTGTGTGACTGTTTCATGGATAAAACGGATTAATTTGTTTTCATATGGATATCGATCATAACAACGTTAAGATAAAAAAATTTATTTCATTTTGCAAGCAAGAGCGATGGAATTATTATAAAAAGATGGAAGGATAGAGGATAGAGAGTAGAGAGCGGAGATTGCAGAGCGTATCCCATATCCATCATTATCTCATATCTCATATCTCAAATCTCATATCACCTATCCATCATTATCCCATATTACCCATCACAAATCTCCCCAAACAAATATTATAGATCCGAATACTCAGCCGGATGAAGCAGCACGATATCAATATGCGAAACATTATTTTGATATTCTGGCATTGCAGATAATTTTTTCCAATAAGGATCGTCGCCAAAACTTTTCCAGTGCTGGTCATGTTCAGCCATATTTTCAAAGGAAGTCATGTACATCAGGTTAGGCATATGAGCGCCGGATAAAACTTCTGCATAAAAAACCGCATTGAAGCCCAGTCTTTTAAAAAGACTGATTTCATCCCCTTCATTGAACATCCTTACTTTGTTTTCATGAATTTTTTCAGTAGCGCCTTCATAACTGCGCAGTTCATAAATTCTCTCCCTTTTTGGGCCTTTCAGTGCAGGAACGGCTACATCAGGCATGCCGCTGAAAGCCTGAAGCAGGATGGATTCCAGTCTGACATAAGGAGGATCATTATATACTGCATCCAGATAATTGCTTCCATCTGCTATATACTGTTTATCATTCACCAATTGTCCGTTTAATCCTACCCATTGATCGGCTGAATTAAATGGAATCAGGACATATATACGCCGGATCGAGGCTGTATCATTTGCAATTGGTTTAAAAACGCCAACTTTTTCAATTCCTGCACGGTGCAGCGCGGGAACCAGGGCTTTCTGTAGAAATTGATCCACCCTGTCTTCCTGTTCCCTGGTTTTTAAATTGTAAATCCTGATCTGATAGAAATTGGGACCGGGAGGTAATGCATAAGCATGCTCTACAATTGTTACAAAAAAAATCATGAGCGTAATCAGATGTGCTGGATAAATGCTATTTTTTTTCATGATGCGAATGATTGTTATTGAGTCAGCAAAAATAGAAGGAATAGCTTATTTTACAACCAAATCGTTTTTTCCTGATGAAAAATGCCAATGATACATTGCTCATCCTGAGTCCGGGTTTTCCCAAAGATGAAATGGATAGCACCTGTCTCCCGGCACAACAGGCATTGGTAAGATCGCTCAACAAAAATTTTCCCAACCTTAGAATCATCATCCTTGCGCTTGAATATCCATTCACGGAACTATCATATCATTGGAATCGAAATCTGGTTATCCCCTTTAATGGCTGGAAAAAAGGACGAATTCATAAACTAAGGATCTGGGTCAAAGTCTGGAAAAGATTAATTCGTTTAAAAAACGAAAATCATATTATCGGTATTTTGAGTCTTTGGGTCTCAGAATCCGCTATGATTGGTAAATATTTCGCCAAATACAATCATATAAAACAGTACAGCTGGATTTTGGGACAGGATGCGAAACCGGGAAACAGGTTTATGCGATGGATGAAACCAAGGTCCGATGAACTGATTGCTATGTCACATTTTCTTGCAAAGGAATTTAATCAAAACTATTCGGTGCTTCCAAAATATATTATTCCTAATGGGATTGATACTTCGGCATTTGACGGTAGTCAATACGAACGTGATATAGATGTGCTGGGTGTTGGGTCATTAATACCACTTAAGCAATATGATGTCTTTATTGAAATCATTCATGAATTAAAACGCCGATTGCTCCCGGTTCATGCCATCATTTGTGGAAAAGGGAAGGAGAAAGAAAGTTTGCAGTCGATGATTCAGAATCTGAAACTGGAAGATAATATTTCACTGCTGGGTGAAAAACCACATCCGGAAATTCTGCAATTGATGCAGCGTGCCAAAGTATTTCTTCATACTTCTTCTTATGAAGGGTTCAGTACTGTTTGCCTTGAGGCATTATATTCCGGCGCCCATGTCATTAGTTTTTGCAACCCGATGATGGAATGGGTCAGGCATTGGCATATCGTTTCAGGCAAGGAAGAAATGCTGGAATTGTTAGAAGAAATTTTGGAAGATAAGAATCTTGATCACCGGCCAATACTGCCATATAATATTGACGATAACTCAATATCTCTGATGAAATTATTCGATCAGAGAGACGCAGCTATTTCCTGAAATTTATTTGCAATGGCTTCAAAAGAAAGGTTTTTTTTGAATTGTTTCAGTACATTTTTTTTGTTTTCGGCAATATCCATTTCAGTTGCTTTAATGAAAGCTGATAATAATGCATCTTCATTCCCCGGCGGATAAAGCAAACCATGGTTTCCATGATCCGTGATGGCCCTGAATGAAAATATGTTTGTAACAATGGGAATACAACCGCAGGACATTGCTTCGCAAACAGCGGTTCCGCTCCCTTCATAGTGCGAGCCTGAAACAATAAAATCAATACTGTTAAACCAATAAAGCATATCCGCATGAGGGATTTTTCCAATCAGGAAAACCGAATGATTTTTCTCGGGACCCAATAGTTTTTCCATTTCCGCCAGTAATTCCATGGTATGAAAAATCATGTAAAGCTTTGCTCCTGGTTTTATTTTTATAAATTGAAGAAATGCTTTTATCACAGTCAGCGGGTCCTTATTTTTATCAAGTCTGCCTACCCATAAAAAGCATAGATCATCCTGCACACCTGTCTTTAATCTGGCGACATTCTTTTCAACAGGGTAGAAAGGCGAGGATACTTCCATTACTTCATAAATTTTATCCAATGAGCCGAGATTTCCTTTCTCAACCCAATCTTTTCCCATCTCATAAGAAGCAAAAAGATATGCATTCACGCCAATATCGGCAGTGCGCTGGAGCCATTTCTTAATACCTGGAAATGGTTTTTCAGCATGATTCTGAACAATGATTTTTATTTTTTTCCCAAGCTTTAGTCTCAATTGAATTAACTGCAAAGGATAATGTAAGCCATGAACGACGACAATATCCGGATTCAGACTTTTAACGAGTCGGTGTAAACGCCATGGGAAATAATTTTTATTTTTACCATCATTAAGAAAATGATACTCGATGTTATTATGGTTCCATTCACCTTCGTAATTGATTTGATCAATCCGGATCACCTCGTGTTTTTTTGCCATGCATTCCAGTGAGCCTGCATAAATCGAAATCCTCCCTGCCCAGCTTTCCGGGGAATTGATATCACCTGAATAATTATAACTGACGAAAACGAATCTCATGACCTTAAATTAGGTGAATATAATACATAGATTAGGGAGAAGGTTCGCAAATTCGTCCAGGCAGGGAGGGTTGGTCGGTAAAGAAAATAATATGATTGTTATGCGTTCCGTAGGAACGCATCGTAAATACGAAACGTTCCTGCGGAACATTTGATATTTTATCAATCTGTTCAAGCCTTATTCTACCTCATCTTATATAATGAAATATCTATCCCAAAGTAACTCTTTGTTAAACATAATCTAAGTTCTGTATTTTTATCAACAGAAATAATACTTCATGCGGGAGGAGGATAAAAAAGAATATCTGCGGATCACTGAACAAAATATTTCATATTATAATACCATTGCTGCTTCCTATGATGCTATTTTGGACGAAGAAATATCCAACCAGTCGACCCGTAAAAAAGTTGCAGATCTTTTTTTGAAGATTGTCAAGCCCGGTACTATACTCGATTTTGGAGGAGGAACGGGAAAAGACCTTGGATGGCTTACATCGGGAGGATACAAAATAATTTTTTGCGAGCCATCCATACAAATGAGAAATAAAGCAATCGAACGTCATCAAGAATTATTGCAGGATCGTCCAATTAATTTTTTAGAAGCGGAAAAAACTGATTTCACTAAATGGAATCAATTACTTCCTCCTTTTCCAGTTGTCGACGCTATCCTGGCAAATTTCGCAGTGTTCAATTGTATTCCCGACCTGGGTTTATTGTTTAAAAACCTGTCGGGAGTGATCAGGCCGGGGGGAGTTCTGGTTGCACTAATTCTCCACAATCATTTCCCTCACCTGATAAAATCTCATTTCCGGAGTGCAGTTAAATCCATATTCTTTCAGGAGCCGGTTCGGTTTCGGGTTAAGTTTGACGATCATCAGCAAACCGTTTTTGTTCATTCAATGAGAGATATTAAAAAGAATTCATCCCCCTATTTTAATTTTTGTGAACGGAAAACCCTTCGGGGATCAGGCTTCGTATTGATACATTTAACCAGGAAATGAAAAATATATTCAGAAAATTATTGTTTGGAGATCTCGCAATTACGGAATACTCAACGATTACGTTTAATGGCGACATAAAAGAAGCTGTCTATCTTGATGCAGAAGGACAGCCATTAGATATTTCTTCCAGCCAATGGCTGCTCTGCCTTGACCCGATTGTATTCGGTATCTGGGCAGATAAAAAGGATATTCATCTGCTCAATAAAAAAACAAAATTCAGGATATATTTTAAAGATGCTCCGGATAAAGAAAAAAGGAGCAATCCTGTCGCTATTCTCGATTTGGATTTATTTAATATAATTGAAGAAAAAGAAGGTTCACTTTTTTTATTGAAACTGCATAAGAGCAGGATCTATCATACAAATTCAGTAAAAACTTTTTTACTTTTTTACAGGTATTATAAGAAGCCTGGTTTTTCCTTCAGGAAATTGAAATCCTTTGCTTCTGCTTATAGTTATCCAAGAAAAGTAAGATTGGTATCTTTTAAGCAGGGAGCGTATTATAATATTTTTCCAATGGACCTTGTCGGAGCAGTTCCACAATCTCATTATTACGTTTTTGGACTTCGGCATACGAATATTGCTCTTTCGAAAATCATCGATACAGGGAAATTAGTCTTGTCGGAATTTTCATATGAACATAAGGATACTATTTATAATTTAGGAAAACATCATAGTGTTGCGCCGCCCTCCCTGGAATTACTTCCATTTAAGGTGAAGGACACTAAGAATTTTAGTTTTTATATACCTGAATGGGTTGACAGTTATAAAGAAATAGAAATTAAAAAAACAATGAACCTCGGCAGTCATATGCTTCTCTGGGGTGAGTGGAAAGAAGATATTTTTTTAAAACCTTCGAAGGGTCATTTATACCATATTCATTTTCTTCATTATTTTCATCAGCAGGGCAGGGGGCCCTATTATCCTTTAGTCTGATGATCTAAAAACTAATTGGTATATTAATATCTACGTTTAATTTTCTGATCTCTTGAATTAAAGAAATAATATCTCCCTGAATCCATTTGCACATTCCATCGAGGTAAATCCTGGAAAAATTTTTTGGCTCGAGTCCCGATTCTTTTAATTGACGATATAAAGAATCATCGAAAAGACGGATATTTCCCCGATGAAGAACAAGTAATACATCTTCCGGGTTCAAATCATAAAATGCATCCAGTGATTGCAATTGTTTTTTAGTTTTCGCAACAACAAGATCGGCTTGTTGACCTGCCCGGATCTTCCCGATATGTTTTAAATCCCAAACTGAAGCGGCCGTTCCGGTTATGCTTTCAAAAAGTTCCATATCTGTCAGCATTTTCAGTTTTCTTGCCAGACGAAGATGTTCCCATAAATTCCATCCGGCGGTCAAGGTCGAATCAGTTCCGAAAATAACTGGGATATTTTTATTTAATTCGTCGATCTTAGCAGTGGCATTCAGAAAAAAATAATTGGAAACCGGACACCAGACTAATGCTTTAAAATGTTTTGCCTGATTTTTGTTCATTGCTACACCATGTACGGCAATGATTTCTTTCTTTAAAATATTCCAGCGGATCAATTTGCCAATTTCTTTTTTACTAAGATCGTCTGTGCCTTCTCCCAAATGAATCACGAAAGGCAGACGATGATTCCTGGGCTTATTGATTTTAAACTCCCAGAATTTTTCAAACTGAACGGAATGCAAGGGATAACAATCCTGGAACACAGAGATAAGATTGTTTACAGGATTGATTTTTTCTCCATGATTGACAACAGTTGTTATTCCGTTCAATAAATTTTTATATATCCCCCATTCAATACGAAGCTGCTGAGGAATCTTCAGTATTGGATCGATTGTGTCTCTGTTATTTTGATGAATATCTTTTCCCCACTCTCTATAATTGTTATAAATCCTGTTAGCGATTGGAGGAAATAAATTGAAATCAATATGATCGTGTGAATTGATCAGACCGGGAAAAACCAGAGCGCCCCCGAAATCAATCGAATTTTTTATACCTGCTTCTCTACCCGGAAAAGAAAGGGGAGAAATCGATTGTATTTTCTCCTCTTCAATGAGAATATCGATCTGGCTCTCACCGCTGATAGTGGTCAGGTTAGATAATCGCATTTTCCTTTTTTATGCGCAATCCGTAAATGATGGGAGTGCCTTTAAACCGGTTAAAAACAGAAATGGCACTATTTTTCTCGTAATATTTTTTCATTGAATCGTCAATTTTTCTTTCAACCATATCTGTAATCTGCCATTGTAATTTGATTGCGACCTGTTTTATTTTTTCAATGGGATGAATATAATTTTTGACAGATATCAATTTGCTTTCGTGTTTGAATGTCCGGTCCCCTCCTTTTTCCAAGGCAGCCGGATGATAATCTGTGATGATAATTTGACCACCATATTTTAATATACGATTCCATTCCTGAAAAGCTTCCTCAATATTTTCAATATGTGCAATTGCCAGAGTGGAAATGATCAGGTCACAGGAATTGTCTTTAATACCCGGCAGGAAATTATTTGTTAAACGATGAGTAATTGCTTCCGGAAATTTCTGCACAAGCTTATCAAGCATTCCCTGGGATGGATCATATCCAACCAGCTGACCCGGGTGCCGATCCATTATTTTTTTCCAATGACGACCCGTACCGCAACCTATGTCCACGATGATTGCATTTTCAAGCCCGGTATTTTTGAGCAGATTTCTGAATACGGATTCATCCAGAGCCAGCATCAGGTTATCAGGCTGGTCATCATATTGTTGGGCCCACAGATTATAAGCCTGTTCAGGTTCTTCATCATTCTTTTGCAGTTCTGTATTTTTTTTGAAAAAAAAATTTCTGAGCCTCGGGAAGACGTGCATAATAACAAATTAGTGAACATTAAAAATAAGTAGAATTATCCTCATGATAAGCAACCATTTACCTTTCGGAATCGTTTCATTAGACAGATATGGCCAAAGTACTTTTATTTAATCCAAGGAGTGCTGCAGCAAAATACCGAATCCCAAATTCAATCATGAATATTGCGGCTTCGATCGAGGGCATATATGATTGGGTGATTGTGGATGGTAATCGGGAACACCATCCTTACGCCAAAATCAAAAGCTATTTAGATACGAGAGAATTTAAATACATTGGTTTTACTGTGATGCCCGGGCCTCAGGTAAAACAATCCATCCCATTTGCAAAACAGATAAAACAGGAATTCCCGGATACTGTCATGATCTGGGGAGGATATTTTCCAACCAATCAGTATAAAGTAGTTCTTCGTTCCGGATATGTTGACTTTGTCATTAATGGTCCGGGTGATCATGCTTTTCCTCAATTACTGTATGCGCTTGAAAACAATCAATCATACACTGGCATCAAAAATCTGATTTATAAATCAGGCGAAGACATCATCAGGGCGCCAAAAGAAGAGTTGATTGAGCAAGATATATTACCGCCCTTGCCTTATGAAAAACTGGATCAATTATATTCAATTGAAAAATATTTGGGAAAAACATACCTGGGGGAAAAAACACTTGCTTATCATTCAAGTATCGGTTGCCCATTTACCTGTTCTTTCTGTGCGGTTGTTCCAACATATGAGGCCAGGTGGAAAGCTAAATCTGCTGAACATGTTTATAAGGACATCAAATATATCAAAGACAAATGGGGCGCAGATGCCGTTGAATTTCATGACAACAATTTCTTTGTTTCAGAAAAACGTACGGTAGAATTTGCCCGTTTGATCAAACCGGAAAAAATGAGCTGGTGGGGCATGGCCCGTATTGATACAATGGATCGTTTCAAAGACGAATCCCTTGCCCTGATACGTGAAGCCGGATGCAAGATCATCTTCTTTGGTGCTGAAAGCGGTAACTCAGAAGTGCTCAGGCAACTGGATAAGGGCGGAACACAAACCGGAGAACTGATCGAACGTTTTGCAGCAAGGATGAAAAAATTCGGAATCATTCCTGAATATTCGTTTGTGTTGGGAACACCTGCGCCCACAGATGAGAAAGTGATGGGACAGATTGAATTTGATATCTATTTTATTAAAAAGATCAAAGAAATCAATCCTGACACTGAAATCATATTATATACTTACAGTCCTGTTCCAACCGAAGGATCTGAGTTATATAATCAGGTATTGGCAAGTGGATTTGAATATCCGAGAATACTGGAAGACTGGATCAACCCTCAATGGGAGCGATTCGATCTTCGAAAAAATCCGCTTACACCCTGGCTCAAACCTCAGATGATTGATAAGATCAGGGATTTTGAGACAGTGTTAAACGGGTATTATCCAACGGTATCGGATATACGACTTAGTCATTTTAAAAGAAAAATAATTCAACTTGTTTCCAGTCTCCGTTATAAACTGAATTTCTATCAGTATCCCTATGAAATAAAATTATTGCACCGGCTTTGGAAATACAGGCAGCCGGAAATACAGGGATTTTAAAAAGTTTGTTATGCAGGTGCCCGGTTTCCCTTTCTTAAATAATCTTTATCTGCCTGCTTCTGTAAAACCAGACGACCAGTTTGAAAAAAAATATCTTATCATCAGGGAGAAGGAAAAAAGAATATATTCCGATGACCAGCTTAGAAAACTTCCTGATATAAGTAAAGATCATCCTCATTACAAAGAATGGCTTATCAGAAAAAAATCATGTAAACAAATCATCCGTTATTTGGAGTCGAAGAAAAATATACTGCATATCCTTGAAATCAGATGCGGGAATGGGTGGTTTTCTTACCAGTTGTCAAGAATTCCCGGCAGCAAAATAATCGGACTTGATATCAATCTGACTGAATTGCAACAGGCAGCAAGAGTATTCGGAAAAAATTCAAAACTGAAATTTATTTTTGGAGATATCCGGTCGGGGATATTAAAGGATATCAAATTTGATATTATTTTATTTCCCGGTGTCATTCAGTATTTCCGTGATTTACGTGAAATAATAGATATGTCATTATCGCATCTGTTTCCGGGAGGAGAAATCCACCTGATTGATTCCCGTTTTTATAAGTCCGGAGAGATTGCGTCAGCGAGAAAAGAAACGAGGTTATATTATGAATCTCTCGGAATGACGGATATGCAGGATTATTACTATCATCATAGTATAACCGAACTCTCATCCTATTCATATAGAATTTTATATAGTCCTGAGAAGCCTTTCAGGAAACTATTTAAGTTCCATCCTTTTTTCTGGATATGCATAAAAAATGTCTAACTTTTGAATGAATGTTTAAACAATCACTATACGACACTGTAAAGCGATACAGGACCCTGCAAACAGATACAATTTATAGTCTGCCCATTGTAATCTTAATGCCGCATAGCGCCTGCAATTGTAAGTGCGTGATGTGCGATATCTGGAAAGGAAATAAAAACCTGAAACAATTGACGGCTGATGATATCTCAGGTCTTCTTGGTTCTTTGAAAAAAATGGGTACGAAGCAGGTGGTCATGTCGGGAGGAGAAGCATTGCTGAATCCCGGTTTTTTTCGTTTTTGCGAGATTCTTCAGAACGAAAAAATAAAAATAACCCTGCTTTCTACCGGTCTCACTGTAAAAAGAAACGCCAGCCGGTTAATAAATTTTGTAAATGATATTATTTTTTCCCTGGACGGAGATGAGAAGACACATGACGAAATCAGGAATATCCCGGAGGCGTTTTTGAAACTGAAGGAAGGGATTGCAGAGTTGCGTTCAATCAATCCTGATTATAAAATTACAGGGCGCACAGTCATTCATCGTCTCAATTTCCGTCACTGGCCTGCGATTATTAAAAGCGCAAAAGAAATAGGCCTCCGTCAAATAAGTTTTTTACCTGCGGATGTGAGTAGCCATGCATTCAACAGGGATATATTGTGGGACAAGCCAAGACAAAATGAAATATTGCTGAACCGGGAAGAATTATCCGAACTGCAAAAGATGATAAATCATTTAAAACATGAGTTCAGTCGCGAATTTAGTACCCGCTTTATAGCTGAATCGCCTGAGAAAATTCAAAAAATTTATGATTACTACTCGGCCTTTTATGGGTTGAATCCTTATCCATATAAAAAATGTAACGCTCCCTGGGTGTCGGCCGTGGTAGAAGCAGATGGAACGGTTCGCCCCTGCTTTTTTCATCCCCCAATGGGCAATATCAGGGAAAATTCACTGGCAGATATTGTGAACGGTCGTGAATCAATTCTTTTCAGAAAATTACTCAACATGGATACCAATGATACCTGTAAAAAATGTGTTTGCTATTTGAATCTTCCACCCGGAATGAATCCTGTAGCTGATTGATATCCGTTCTGCCCAAATGCTCATCTGCACCTGCGTGGTCAATACAATTCATTTTCTCAAGGATTTCGCAGATTTACACAGTTTTTTTATTGTTAACGTCTGTGAAGATCCGTGCAATCTGTGAGAAGAGTAAAATTTGTTTGAAATATTTGGTGGCGAAGGCTGATCACGCAATAAATATTTAATCATTCTGAATGGTTTTGATACGAATTCCAAACTTAAATTTTTTGCGGATAAACATATTCAGTGGCTCTTCATAAAGTGCAAACAAAAGGATAGATAAAACCTGCGTAATAATATAAGTGACGACTACATAAAAGTTATAATAATTTTCAGAATGATTGATAATAAAAGGCAATGCCAGGTAATTAATGATGAGGGTATGCATCAGATAAAATGAATAAGAGCCACGACCCATCCATCCGAATATTTTATCTGATAAGATTCGGGATAGAAAACTTTTTTCACAAATCAATCCAAAATATAATACTGCAACCGGCACCGGAAGAATGAAATTAGTGATCATTACCAGTGCAGCGGATTTAAATGGATGATCAGTTCTATACACATATATCATTAAAATGATTGGCACTGCGATCCCTATAAGTCCCCAAATTGTCCATTTATTCCCTTCGAGAACGACGTTCGCGTTCTTTTCTCGTTCCAGAATAATTATCGCCAGCCAGGCTCCGGCATAAAAAGCAAAAAAATATCCGAAAAAAGTGGTCGTAAAAACAAAAAGGGGAGTATGCAGGAATGAAATATTTGCTTCGGAAATAAGTAGGGCGATCAATAACAGAAATACTCCTAAAAGAAATGAGACTAAGAAATTAAACTTTTTAATCAAAAACATGATCAGTGGCGCCAAAAAATAAAAACATTCTTCTACTGTGAGTGACCAGCTTGGTTGTATTGCTATATCTTTTGTATTATTGAAGAGGGCGTGAGTAAGCGTATAATTTTTGAACAGAAACTCTGAACGGAAATCGTGTAATATTAAAATTGCAATAGTTACCAGCAGGAAATAAACGGGATAGATTCGTGCGAAACGATTGACAAAATATTTGTATAGCCATTTGCGTGATATATCCAGTTTTTCATAATAGAGATAGACAATCAGGAATCCGCTCAACACAAAGAAAAATGTAAGTATATCTACAATAATGATGGAACCGATTTTGAAAGGAAGATGATTGAAAAAGACCACGGTTGCCCCAAGCGCCCTGATCCCTGTCAGTGCAGGATACCTCTCATTTCCGGTTTTTATTTTGGAGAAGGGTTTCATTTGTTTTCCGGCGGCGGGGTGCGGCTATTGGGAGTAAAATAACGCAAATATTTTTTCATGATCGCAAAACTTCCACGCTTGCAGGCGCTCAGCCAATGCCTGATTCCATCTCCATCTTTAAAGGAAAGAAAAATCTGTTTTAAAGCGATATTGTATTTTCCTTCTAAAAAGTTTGATGCCGAAGCTTCCGACAGGTGATATGCCCTTCTTCTCAATGCCAGTTTTTTTAATGTTTTGTCCCGGTTATATTTCAGAAAGGCAGTGTACACCCTGGCCGATCTTTCAAAAGATTCGCTGAGGCTATTCGTTGTCCGGCCTCCATGTTCTCTCGTTCTCACAATTTTTTCCGGGACTACTGCTGCTTCGGCATGCATTGCCAGGCGTAATGTAAATTCATGATCTTCTCTGCAGAACAAAAGTGGATCAGTAGTGAATCCATCCAGTTCATCAAAGAGTTTTTTTTCGACAATAATTGAACTGATATGAAAATCTGCTTCGGTAGTGACGATTTGTTTTGCGATCCATCCTGAAGGCATTAGAAATCTGCCTGCCCTGTGAGGGATGGTGTTTTTATTTTCATCCATCAACTCAGATCCACCATATGCCCATCTTTTTTTTTCTTTATTCAAAATTTCGAGTTGCAATTCCAGCTTTTTCGGTTTCCATAAATCGTCGGAATCAAGAAATGCCACCCATTCACCTCTTGCCCGGGCCGTTCCTTCATTTCTAAGCACCCCCAAATGAGCTTTTCGAGTCAATTCAATGATATGGATATTGGGATCGTTGATTCTCCTGATAGTTTCTGCTGTTCCGTCAGTAGAAGCATCATCTATAATAATAAGTTCCCAATGAGGATATGTCTGAGATTTTACTGAATCAATCGCTTCCAATAATAATGGCAGCCTGTTATGTGTTGGGATCACAACAGTAACAAGCTGGTGCTCTGACGAAGTAAAATTTTGACCTGGATTTCGCGACATTATTGGATGATTCGCTATCATCTTTACGGCAAGTTATTAAGATAAGAAAAATTTTTATGGAGCCGTTTGATAAACGGCATGATGGAAAAGATGAACTGAGGAGCATTAATCATTCTGATTAAAGACGATGAAAAGCTCGTTTTCAAAAACCTGTTGATACCTGTCGGTGGTTTGCATGATGGTTTTCGTGTAAAAATTGATTGGATCCAGTTGTTTCGGGAAGCAACCGAAGAATTGGACCTGCCGTAGACATATAGTGAGTCCTGTTGGCCGAATATTTAATAACAGTAAATGAATATGATTCTTTTTGCACACTCTTATTTTTTGCGCTTCGATCCCAAACAATGGGAAACCGGATTGCCATATCCTCCTTTGGGTACACTCTATGCAGCATCTTTGCTGCGCCACCATAATCATCATGTAGCTTTATTTGACAGCATGTTTGCTAAACAACCTGAAGAAGTGTTGCCATATCTGGACAATCTGCAGCCTCAATTCTTTGTGATCTATGATGATGGGTTCAATTATCTAACCAAAATGTGCCTGACCAACATGCGTGAAGCTGCCTTCAGGATGTGTAAGATGGCCAGCGAAAGGGGATGCACAGTTATTGTGTCAGGTTCCGATGCCACGGATCATTATGAAAAATATATAAATGAAGGAGCCGATTTTGTCATTTTGGGAGAGGCTGAATTGACTTTACTTGATTTGGTTACAGCTATAAAAAATAAATCAAACGATTTCTATTCCATACAGGGAATAGTTTTCAGGGAAAACAATGCAATTGTAAAAACCGCAAAAAGAAATGTGTTGAAAGATTTGGATAGTTTGCCATTTCCTGCCTGGGATTTAGTAGATATCAGTCCTTACAGGGAATCCTGGTTAAAACATGCAGGTTATTTTTCGCTGAATATGGCAACTACCCGCGGCTGTCCCTTTAAATGTAACTGGTGTGCCAAGCCTATTTATGGAAACAGGTATCATTCACGTTCTCCTCAAAATGTAGTAGAGGAATTAAAATTGTTGAAGCAGAAATTTAAGTTTGACCATATCTGGTTTTGTGATGATATCTTTGGCTTGAAACCCGGATGGGTGCAGGAGTTTGCCGATTTGGTCGGGAAAGAAAAATTGCATTTTAAGTTCAGGATTCAATGCAGGGCAGATCTGCTGCTGCAGGAAAATTATATACATGCTTTGGCTCGGGCAGGTTGTGAAAATGCCTGGATAGGAGCTGAAAGCGGATCTCAAAAGATTTTGGATGCAATGGATAAAGGCATCACGATTGATCAAATTCACAATGCTACAAAGTTTTTAAAGAAATACGGGATTAAGCCATCTTTTTTCATTCAATTCGGCTATCCCGGCGAAACCAAAGAAGATATTCAAAAAACAATTCGTATGATCAATAACTTATTGCCTTATGAATTGGGAATTTCTGTATCCTATCCCTTACCCGGAACTGTTTTTTTTGAAAGAGTAAAGGCAGAATTACAAGAAAAAGCCAATTGGACTGATTCGGATGAATTGAAGCTTATGTTCAGGAATACATTTCAGCCGGCGTTTTATAAACAACTCCATAGATACGTACATAAGATATACCGGCAGCATATTGCATGGGAGAATATAAAGAAGATACTGAGACATCCGTTTACGGTCACTCCATCCATTATCAAAAAAGCAGCATCTATTATTTATTATATTCCGGCTGCATTTTTTGCAAGACAGAAATTAAATGCTATTGAAAACAACTCTCTATGACTGGTCGACCACCCCATAAAAATAATGAACAGGCAGTGGCGGCAGCCTTCAACAAGCAGTCACGTATATTCGACAATTTATATTCAGACAATGCCATCATTCAGTACAAGCGGGAAAGAGTTCGTCATCATATTCAGCAGTATCTATTGCCACAAAGTAAAATCCTGGAATTGAATGCAGGCACAGGAGAAGATGCAATTTACTTTGCCCAAAAAGGACATTATGTACATGCAACCGATATCTCTTCAGGAATGCAAAACATTCTCAGGCAAAAAATATTATTTTATGGATTGACTGATCAGATCACCAACGAAATTTGTTCTTTTAGTTCTTTGGAAAATCTGGATAATAATGGTCCTTATGATCTGATTTTTTCCAATTTTGCAGGATTGAATTGTACTGATGAGCTCGATAAAGTCCTGCATTCATTGGAATCATTGTTAAAACCCTGTGGAGTCGTAACACTGGTAATACTTCCGTCCTTTTGTTTATGGGAAACTTTGTTGGTTTTCAAAGGAGCATTCAAAACAGCATTCAGAAGGTTTTTTAGCAAAAAAGGCGTCCGCGCACATATCGAGGGGCAATATTTTACCTGCTGGTATTATAATCCTTCTTTTATTATTCGACAACTCAAAGATTCTTTCGAATTATTGGGAATTGAAGGCTTGTGCACAATCGTTCCTCCATCATATATAGAAGGATTTGCTGAAAAGCATCCGGCTACTTATAATTTCCTGAGAGAAAAAGAAGATCGCTGGAAAAAAAGATGGCCGTGGAGGCTGATGGGCGATTACTATATAATTTCTTTAAGAAAGAAGAACTGAAATGGGTTGATGTGCTGTTATCTTCCATATATTTTGCCATTCGTTAAGTCTGCTATTGTATCTGGCCAATAATTTTTCGTGAAAAAAAGCGGGATTGGGCTTGCAATAATGCTTGGCAGTTTTCAATCCCATTCTGTTTCCTTTTATATTTAATCTTTGTTTTTCTTCTTTTAGCTTCCAGCGTTTTGATGTCAGCCTCATCAAATAATTGTCGAGCAGGTTTCCGGGACGGTTATTGAAAATTTGTTCAATCAGCCTTTTTAGTTTATTTGTGGGAACAGTAGTTAGACTGTCTGATATTTTGAAACTATGATTTGGGAAATATGTTTTTGCCCAATCATTCGCCTGAAAAAATTTCTTTATCGTCTCATTTCCGCATACGGGTTTCAGAGTGATTAACTCTGTTGCGATGAAAATATTCTTTTCTTCAATTTGTAATTGTTCTTCATCGATAAAATAATTCATGCAATACCAGTGTTGATGACCAGTAATAAAAGTTAATTTCTTAAAAAAATGCATGATGGTCCTCGCAATCCATAAACGGTTGGCCTTTGTGATAATAAAATAATCTATATCAGCATCTTCATCCGCCATATTTTTAGATAAAGATCCTGAAATGCCAATTCCTCTTACAAATGGGAATTGAAAAAGAAACCTGGAAATTTTATTGGCTTTAATCAATAAGGGCTGAGCTTGTTTATTTCCCAGCATTCTCTTTTCTGCGAACCTGTAATCATTTCTGAGGCTGTAAAATCCATCTATATTAAAAACAAATCTATTTTTTGTCAATTCCGCCAAATCGGTGTGTAGTTGGCGTTCAGGTATCTTTTTGTCGAGAAAAAAATGAATTTCTTCTATCGACAAAGGATATTCGAAAAGATCGAAGTACACGAGTACTTTCAGTATACTATTGTTAAATTCCATGTGTATTATATTATTTTCAGGGAGTAGGCAAGGTATAGATGCAGCATTTTTCAACAATTCCATCATCGATTTCATAATCTGCACGGGCAACTATCTCTGAATCGTATTCGTATCCTCTTTATACAAGTACAACCATTCCTTTTAAAAGGTTGCCTCGATAAAAGTTTCCGGATTTGCAGGCATAATTCGATCAGAAGGAAAGGTCGTAACCTATCAAAAGCATAATTAAGATGGACAACAAAGCAGGATATATTATTTCTTTAAATGAAGAAATCAATGCACATAAAAAAGGAAAAGATTCCAGCATTTATATAGATAATAAAGCCCGCTATTTTGCTTTCAAAAGAATATTTGATATCCTGATTTCTTTTCTTTTTATTGTTACAATATTGAGCTGGTTAACACCTGTCATTGCGCTGCTTATCAAATTAAATTCAAAGGGGCCCGTGTTTTTTTTTCAAAAGAGAGTGGGTAAGGGAGGAAAGTTATTCACCTGCTTCAAATTTCGTACAATGGTTGTGAACAGCGAGGCGGATCGTCTGCAGGCATCAGAAAATGACGAAAGAATTACGGGAGCAGGCCGTGTACTTCGTGCATCAAACATGGATGAGCTCCCACAGTTCTTGAATGTGTTGATGGGTGAGATGAGTATTGTCGGACCAAGACCTCATATGATGTTTGATTATAAAAAATTTTCACTGTTTATCTATGAATATAAATTCAGGAATCTTGTAAAACCCGGCATTACAGGCCTGGCGCAGGTAAAAGGTTTCTGTGGACCCGCCACAGATATGGAAAGCATTTTCGGTCGTTACCAATGGGATACATTTTATATTCGCAACTGCGATTTCTTACTGGATTTAAGAATTATACGGAAAACAATCGGCCGGGAACTATATTATTGGATCAAACCTCTTTACAATTTTTTTTCAGGGAAACACAATTAATCAAAATTTATTCTCCATTGTTCTGTGAGATTGTATTGTAAAAAAAGCTCCGGGTTTCTTTCTTCATTCATTTGATTTTTTCACATTATTATTGCAATTGCAATGAAAAATGTAATCATCGTTGGCGGGGGTATCATCGGCCTGAGTTCGGCCTTTTACCTTCAAAGATCAGGTTATAGAGTAACTGTAATTGATAAAGGCGATTTTTCCGATAATTGCTCATATGGAAATGCTGGATATGTTTGTCCCAGTCATTTCATTCCATTGGCAACACCGGGTATTGTAGGCCAGGGACTCAAGTGGATGCTCGATTCAAAAAGCCCTTTTTACATTCAACCCAGGCTTGATTGGTCGCTCATCGAATGGGGAATTCAGTTTATTAAAAGCGCTACAAATAAAAAATCAGAAGCAGCGGCTGTTCCACTCCGGGATATTGCTTTATTGAGCCAGCATGAATATGAATCCTGGACAAAACTTCCGGATTTTGATTTTTCGTATGAGCATAAGGGTTTGATGGAGATATTTCAAACCGAAAACAAGGCCGAACATGCTTTGCATACAGTAGAAAAAGCGAAAGAACTGGGACTGGGGGTGGAATTGCTGAATAAAGAGGAGCTTCAAAGAATGGAACCCCAAACCAAAATCAATGCATTGGGAGCAATTTATTTCAAATGTGACTCTCATCTCTATCCGAATCAACTAATGAAAGTATTGTTGAGTTATTTGAAAAATAAAGGTGTTCGTTTCGAACCGGGGCAGGAACTTAAACAGTTTGAATCCGAGAATTCAGTTGTAAAAAAAATTATCACTTCCCGAAACTCCTATCATGCAGATGAAATAGTGATTGCTACCGGTTCATGGAGCAGGGAGATTGCTTCTCTCTTCCAAACAAAACTCCCCCTCGTGCCTGGCCGTGGATATTCCATAACGTTAGAAGATTCACCATATCTTTTAGATCATCCTGCAGTTTTAATGGAAGGTCGTGTTGCTATTACGCCAATGGCTGGCAATAAGATCCGTTTCGGTGGAACAATGGAAATCACTTCAACAGAAACTCCGCCAAGGTTGAAAAGAGTAGCAGGTATACTTGATGCAGTAAAAAAGTTCTTTCCTGAATTCGATATTCGCGTCCCCACACAAGATAAAATTTGGTATGGCTATCGTCCTTGTTCGGCAGATGGTTTGCCATATATCGGCAGAATAAAAAAATTTAAGAATGTAGTAATCGCTACAGGACATTCCATGCTGGGATTAAGTCTGGGAGCGGGCACAGGAAAGTTAGTCGATGAAATTATAAATGGCAGTCCCGGCAGCATCGATATGGTTCCTTATGCAGTGGAAAGATTCAGCTGATGAAAAAATTCTGAACCAGCCGATCTGGGAGCATATATTCATCTGCAGAATATTTTCACGTTCAGATTTTTCCACATTTCCACATTGCTGTATCTGCATAAGTTAATTCCTTATTTTTGTTCGTCTAATATTTATATATGGCGGAAGTCATTGTTGAATTAAAAAAAGCAAATATTTATCAGGGAAACACACTCGTTCTCGAAGACGTGAATATTGCTGTAAATAAAGCTGAATTTGTTTACCTGGTAGGAAAAACAGGAACGGGAAAATCCAGTCTGCTAAAAACTTTGTACGGAGACCTGCTGCTAAAAGAAGGCGAGGGGGAAGTTGTTGGGTTTAATTTAAGAGAAATGAACTGGAAAAAATTGCCTTATCTGAGAAGAAATCTGGGCGTTGTTTTCCAGGACTTCCAATTGCTGACCGACAGGAATGTAACGGATAACCTGAAATTTGTATTGAGAGCGACCGGATGGAAACATGAGAAATTAATGAATGAGAAAATAGCAGATGTCCTGGATAAAGTAGGCTTAAAATCAAAGGGATTTAAAATGCCATTCGAGATGAGCGGTGGAGAGCAGCAAAGGGTGGATATCGCAAGGGCCTTGCTCAATTCACCGAAATTGATTCTGGCTGATGAGCCTACTGGTAATTTGGATCCGGAAACCTCGGATGAAATTATGCAATTGCTTTTTCAAATATCAAAGGACTATGGAACCACCGTCATAATGGCTACACATGACTATAGGGTTGTCAATAAATTTCCGGCTCGCATGTTACGTACGGAGAAAGGTCGTGTGGCGGATAATGCTACCATATCCATCGAATAAGTGTTTTAGCATTTTTTTCATTATCATATTGTGCCAGTAATATTTTTTTCCTTCGTTCTATTTCGTCTGCAGGAAATGCCTGATGATATATTTGGGATATGATTTTTTTAAATGAACCGGGGTCTGAACCGATATGACAAATACTCTCCAATCCCGTGTTTCTTACAGCTTCCTGATTCACGAGGCAATGCCTTCCGTTAAACAATGCATTTAATAATTTTAATTTGATTCCCGTACAATTGAAGGATGGAAGAATATGAATCTGTGCTTTTTCAATGATATCCTGCATTTCCTGTTCGGACGGATTTGCAACCAGGCAGGCTTGCGGATGCTGATTCACCATTCTCCCCAGTCGATCGGACGGTTTTTTCCCGGCGACTAAGAAAGGGAGCGGCAAATCATTAAACACTTTTTGCAGTAGCCAGGTCACTGTTTTTTCGTTTTCTGCTATCGATAGATTACCATGATAGAGACAATAACAACCAGTACCTTCTTTGGATTTTATTTCAGAAAATGGAAGGAACACCGGCAGGTAATCAATATGCTGCGCCCCGAACTCTTTTTTATAAAAAATTGCATCTTCTTTACTCACCGCCACAAGGAAAGCTTTACAGGCAATATGGTGTTCATACTGCTTTAGTATTTTACTTTCATGCAGGTAGTAAATTTTTTTTAATAATGAGGATGAAGAATAATAGAGTTGCTTATAATACAGGTATTCGACATTATGCAAACGCAAAATAATTTTTCTATTGTTGAACCGCTCATCATTTAAAAGATAACTACAATGGACTCCTTCTGCGAGAATGGGATATTCGTTCTGTAATAAATTCTCCAGCAGTTCATCATTACATCGCGAACAAACGATATAGGGTAATTTATGCGAAATACCATGGTGCCCATGTCTTCGTGAATAATATTTCACTTCTGAACAGTATTTATTTAATTCAGACTGCTCGCCTCTTCCATATTCGAAACAATGCAGGTGAATTTTTACAGATGACTGGTGTAATGCTTTGATTTTATAAAAAAGATCGAATACGCCGCCATAGTCCGTCGGGTAGGGTACATCGTGACAAATAATATGCAAATGTCTTTCCTCCATTTGATTAATTAATTAACCATTTCGGATTCTACTTGTTTGAAAATCTCCAAAACTATTTTACTTTCATTCTCCCAGTTCAAATCCCTTCTCACGTTTGCTGTATTCTCTTTCCATCTTGCCATGAGTTCAGGGTCTTCAAATATTTCCTGAATACGACCAGCGATATGCTTCGGTTCATGATTTTCAATAAAGCCGCCTACCTGGTAATTGTTCACGATCTTTTCGAGCTCAACGAGCCGACTGACAAGGACAGGCAAACCAGCATGCAGATAGTCAAAAATTTTGTTGGGCAATCCATAACGATAGTTGATGTTGATTGGTTTATCCAGGGAAAGCCCGAGATGTCCATGTTTTGTAATATGCCTCAGAACAGAAAAGGGTACTTTAGGTATAATAGTAATTCTATCGTTCAGTTGCTGATCACTGATCATTCGCTCTATGGAAAAAAATATATCTCCTCCTCCGACAATCAGCAAATGATATTTTTCAGGGTCCAGGCATTTCATAGCAAGCACCAGCTCTTCCACTCCCCTCTGTGGATTAATACCGGCTCCCTGAAATAATAAGATATGTTTATAATATGGAATTCTTTCTTCAATCGATTTTATCAATTCAGGATATTGAGTTTTTTCTTTATAAACCGCGTAAGGAACATTTCTGACGGTCTTTGGTTTTTTTCCATAATCTTTCAGATACATCTCACAGAATGAATCAGAAATGCTATAAATGTAAGGAATGCGCGGAAAGATATGCGATTCGATTTTTTTCCAGACTTTTTTTATGAAGGGCTTTCGGTTCAATCCCGGCATTTCCATGAAATATTCATGTGTGTCATAAACAATCGGTTTCCTTTTGATAGTCGAGGCAAAATAAGTGGCTGCCATTACGTCGAGATCGTTCCCAAGTAAAATATCAGCTTTTGTAAAGAGTAAGCGCAGAAATAATTTTGTATTGAATTCAGCATAGAAAAAAAATTTTTTTTGGAACAGCAGCGGAATTCGACGGATAGAATAATCTCTTTGATCCAGAGGAATACTATTTTTTTTCTTTGCACCAAGTAATAAAACCTGGTAACCGTTTTCATGAAGCGTCTGACAAACTTTGTGTACACGCTGATCTGTACTCAGGTCTGAAATGACTGTTACCACTACTCGTTTAGCCATTATTAGGTTTTATGCAACACCTGCGAATATAAATATTTAAAATGCGGAAAGAATCGTGTTGCTGATATTTTCCGCAGCATCGCCCTTACCAAATACATCTGTTTGAAACGATTTGTTTGAATTCAGCAGTAATGCATGTTTAGCGAGAATTTCTTCAGCAGTTGTTTTTGATTGCAAACAATTGCCATGAATAAATATTTCAGGCCAGAATGGATTTTGCATCAACACAAGAGTAGGCTTACTGAAAAAAAATGCTTCTCTTGAAAGCCCTCCGCTGTCTGTAATTACTGACTGACAATTCTGAACAAGTGCAAGCATATCCAGATATCCCAGGGGATCGCAGACAGTAAAACGAATCACAAATCCATTTTTTTCACATATTCCCCTGGTCCTGGGATGCATAGGAAAAATAACAGGAGTATGTTGATGAATATTGTTGAGCGCATCGATTATATTTCTAAGATTGATTTCATTTTCAGTATTTTCTTCACGGTGAATTGTTGTTAGGACAAATGGTTTTTGGGGATCGATTCCTTTTGCTTTCTGGGCTTTTTGGAGGGCTTTTTCTTTAAAGATGATGCTGGCGTCGAGCAGGAGGTCGCCACAATTATATACTTTTGAATGGACGGCTCCGGAAAAATATCCCTCTTTTTCCAGGTTTTCCATACCCAGATAGGTTGAACAAAAGTTAAGGCTTGAGATCCGATCAGTGAGATAACGGTTTATTTCTTCCGGCATTTGTTCATCCCTGGTTCTAATGCCGGCTTCAATGTGAATAACAGGTATATTCCTTTTTTTCGCTGCCAAAGCTCCTGCCAGCGTGGAATTGGTATCACCAAATACAAGAGCAGCTTCAGGTTTTACCAAGGTTAATACCGGATCAATTTTTTCCAGCATAATCCCTATCATTTCATTGTGAGCCATTTGATTGACCCCGAGTTCGAAATCAGGCAAAGGAATTTCAAGTTCCGCAAAAAAGATATCTGACATATTGCTGTCAAAATGTTGCCCGGTGTGTAAAATAATACTTTCTATGCCATTGCTTATCATGGCTTTATGTAGTACCGCCAGTTTAATAAATTGAGGTCTGTTTCCAACAATGTGTAAGATTTTCATGTAAGCCTTTTGGGACGATAAAGTCGAAAATAAAACAATCCCGGGAATTAAAATCTTCAATCCCTTATTTACCGGATCCTCTTTCCTAAAAATGGCTGTATATCAAAATAATTTGCTACTTTTGCGCCGAAATTAATTGAATATTATCTGGATGCCTTTTAAAAAAAATTGAGATGCCTTATTTGACAAAAGAAAAAAGAGCGGGGTTTTTTAAGGAATATGGTGGCAATGCTGCCAATACAGGTTCCATTGAAGGTCAGATCGCTTTATTAACCGAAAGAATTAACCGGATTTCCGATCACCTTCAGGCCAATAAGAAAGATTTTTCCACGCACCGCGGTCTAATGCAGCTGGTAGGGAAAAGAAAACGTTTACTGACCTACATGAGTAAACACAACCTTCAAAATTATCGTCAGCTGATTGAAAAAATCGGGCTGAGAAAATAACCGACCATGTTATTATAAAAACTATTCCCAACTAATGCCGGTTGGGAATAATTTTTTTTCTTCAGAATATTTATTCAAGCTATTTATCAAAACTTAATCATGACTTGCATCCGTTCCCGCAAGCATGAT
Source organism: Puia sp. (assembly GCA_035499855.1). Classification (GTDB taxonomy): domain Bacteria; phylum Bacteroidota; class Bacteroidia; order Chitinophagales; family Chitinophagaceae; genus Puia. Next base: position 28,808 of record DATJXY010000108.1, read on the forward strand.
TTTTTAAAAGAATTTCTATTATGCTTTCACAACCAATCAGCGTTCAAATTAATTCCGCAGATGGTCAACCCATCGCTATAGAAACCGGAAAATTGGCAAGGCAGGCCGACGGTGCTGTTACTGTTCGCCAGGGGAACTGTATTTTAATTGCTACAGTTGTTGCTAACAAAGAACCAAAAGAAGGACAGGATTTTTTCCCATTATCAGTCGACTATCAGGAAAAATTTGCTTCTGCAGGTCGTATTCCTGGATCTTTTTTCAAGAGAGAGGCCAGGCTTAATGATTACGAAATATTAACCAGCCGTCTGGTAGACCGCGCTTTGAGGCCTTTGTTTCCGGAAGATTATTTATGCGAAGTACAGGTGCTTATAAACCTTATATCCAGCGATAACGAAGTTATGCCCGACGCATTAGCCTGCCTCGCTGCATCTTCTGCCCTGGCGGTATCTGATATTCCTATCAAAGAAATTATCAGCGAAGTAAGGATTGCCAGGGTCAATGGAAATATGATTGTCAATCCAGGTCGCACCGAGCTTGAAAAAGCAGATCTTGAATTTATCATTGCCGCAACAGACAAAAATCTGATGATGGTGGAAGGAGAAGCTTCTGAATGCAGTGAGGAAGATCTGGTTAATGCATTGCAATTAGCGCATGATGCTATCCGTGTTCAGATCAAAGCACAGGAAGAATTAAGAGCTAAAGTCGGAATAACAGGAAAAAGAGATTATAAAAAACCTGAGCAGAATCAGGATGTGCAACAGAAGGTGATTGCTTTTGCTAAGGACAGAGTGTACCAAATATCCAGAGCCGGTAGCAGTAAACATGAACGCAGTGATGCTTACGATAAATTAAAAGATGAATTGGTATTGAGTCTGGGTGAAGAAGCAACTGACCTGGATAAGAAATTAGCCAAAAAGTATTATGAAGATTTGAAATGGGAAGTGGTGCGTAATATGATTCTGGATGAGCGTGTGCGATTGGATGGGCGTGGTCTTGATCAGGTTCGCTCTCTTTCAATGGAGACAGACCCGCTTCCTGCGCCTCATGGCTCTGCATTGTTTACGAGAGGTGAAACCCAGTCATTGACAACAGTTACATTGGGAACTCCATTGGATGAATTGCTGATTGAAAGCGCTGCAAAATCTGATTATTCAAAATTTATACTCCATTATAATTTTCCGCCTTTCTCAACCGGCGAAGTAAAAATGATGAGGGGTCCGGGCCGAAGGGAAGTTGGTCATGGGAATTTGGCCATGCGCTCATTGAAACAAATGATGCCCGGGAAAGATTATGCATATACGGTTCGTGTAGTAAGTGATATTCTCGAATCAAACGGATCTTCTTCAATGGCTACTGTATGCGCAGGATCTTTAGCGCTGATGGATGCCGGAGTTCCTGTTTCAAAACATGTAAGTGGCGTTGCCATGGGACTGATCACCAGACCAACAGATGGTAAGTATGCAATTCTTACAGATATCCTCGGTGATGAAGATCATCTGGGTGATATGGATTTCAAAGTAACCGGAACACGCGATGGTATTTGTGGAGTCCAGATGGATATTAAAGTCGACGGATTGAGTATGGAGACTATGCGTGAAGCATTGGAGCAGGCCCGTAAAGGCAGATTGTTTATTCTGGATGCAATGTACAATTGCATACAAACTGCCCGAGAAGAAGTAAAACCGCATGCACCAAGAATGGAAAAACTCTTTATCGATAAAGAATTTATTGGCGCTGTAATAGGGCCTCAGGGAAAAGTGATACAGGAAATTCAACGCGAAACAGGAACGACTATTAATATTGAAGAAGTAGGAAATTATGGTGAAGTAAGTATTTTCAGTCCCGCAAAAGAAGGACTGGAAAAAGCTGTTGCCTGGATTAAAGGAATTGTTGCTGTACCTGAAGTAGGATCTGTCTATGAATCGAAGGTAAAATCAGTAATGCCTTATGGCGCATTTGTGGAATTTTTACCAAGTAAGCAGGGTTTATTGCATATTAGCGAAGTAAGCTGGAAAAGACTCGAAACTATGGAAGGTGTATTGAAAGAAGGAGATGTCGTAAAAGTTAAACTGATTGGAATTGACCACAAAACAGGAAAATTTAAGCTGAGCCGTAAAGTGCTTATGCCTAAACCTGAAAATAAACCACAGGGCCAGTCGCAGGAATCTAAAGAATAAATTGCGTATAGTGATTGGGTTTAGAGCAATCGCTCTAAGCCTTGTATTGGTTCTTTCTATTTCTTTGATGCATGAATTATATTCAAATATCCATTTCTCCAATCGATCGGGAGCAGTCTGAACTACTCATGGCGAGGCTAATGGATTCAGATCTTCAGGGATTCGAAGAGGAAGAAAATAATTTGAATGCATTTTTTGAAGAAGATAAATTTAATGAAGAAAATATTTCAGACATACTTTCAACATTTGATCTCTCTTTTTCAAAAAAAATAATTGCAGAAAAGAATTGGAACGAAGTATGGGAGAAGAATTTCGAACCAGTTATCATTGAAGATTTTTGCACTATCCGTGCTGGATTTCACAAATCTTTTCCAAAATCGGAATACGAAATTATCATTACACCCAAGATGAGTTTCGGGACCGGGCATCATGCAACAACAGGCATGATGATCAGGGCAATGAAAGAAATAGATTTCAATGAAAAAAAGGTATTTGATTTTGGAACCGGAACAGGAATTCTGTCAATCCTTGCAGAAAAAATGGGTGCAAAATCAGTTCTTGCGATTGATAATGATGAATGGAGTATAAAAAACGCGTCAGAAAATATTTCAATCAATCATTGCAGTACAATTACTGTTGAAAAAAGGGATTCTACTCCCTCAGAGGGTATTTTTGACATTATTCTGGCCAATATAAATAAGCTGGTGATCATTCAAAATCTCCCTTCGATTCAGCAACATTTAGCAGATGAGGGCGTTTTAATAATAAGCGGTTTTTTGAAGCAGGATGAAAAAGATTTCCTGAGAGAAACAGCAGATAACAATTTGTCAATAACTGCTTCTCTTGCACAGGATAACTGGATTTGCTTACGATTAAAAAAGATACTAAGCTGAACAAAGGTTTGATACGCTCTTTTTGATTATTTTTGAATTCCAACTACGACCTGATTAATGAAAGAAGTGATTTGTATACTGATCGCTTACCTCATTGGCTCCATTCCTACTGCTGTTTGGATCAGCAGATACTTCTTTGGTATTGATATCCGGGAATATGGAAGCGGTAACGCAGGTGCTACCAATACATTCAGGGTATTAGGGCCTAAATGGGGCACTTTCGTAATGGCCGGAGATGTTTTAAAAGGAGTTATTGCCACAAGCCTTTACATTTTTATCCCTTTTTATATGCATAGCGAATGGGACCGCACTAATCTTATGGTGGGACTGGGGCTGGCTGCAGTATTGGGACATATATTTCCTATATGGGCAGATTTCAGAGGCGGGAAGGGGGTGGCTACATTATTTGGGATGATTCTTGCCATTCAGCCATTGGTGGCAGTATGTTGTGTTGGTGTTTTTTTATTGGTATTATATCTTACCCGTTTTGTTTCCCTCAGTTCCATTCTTGCAAGTATAGCTTTTGCAGTTTTAATTCTTTTTATTTTTAACGAAAGAGAACCTTTATACCGGGCTTTTGCTATTGCTGTGGCTTTGCTGGTTATCCTCACTCATCAGAAAAATATCAGCCGATTGCTGAGAGGCAGTGAAAGCAAAGTGCCGATATTGAAATATCGCGACCGTAAAAGAAACCGGAAGCAGAATACTGGAAATTCATCCGAGAAATAGTTTACCAAACTTATCTCCTGTTCCTGACGAGTTTTATATTTTTTTAAGACAAGGGCACCACAATATATATTGATCGTCTTAATTGTTTGTACATAGGCCTCAAATGTTCAATGCGGGTATCAGGTTGGCAGGATATCCTGTTAAATTGACAATTCTCGCTAAAGACGGGGATTTTGATGGTTTTTTTTGAAATTTTTAATCAAAAAATTAATTTTTATGCTTTGAATCTTTATTGTCCCATTTAGTTTTTTTAACTTTGCATCCCCACATTCTATTAACTCAGAAATAATAAAACATCTGCCGCATGTCACAAACTTTATTGGAAAAACTGCAGCTTAAGGATGAAAAAAGTCTTTTAATACAGGGTTTACCATCTTCCATTGAAAAGCAGTTCTCCAAAATGGCTTTCGCGAAAAATGTTACTCCTTTATTAAAAGTTAAGAAAATTGATTTTGCATTAGTGTTTGCGATCAACGAGAATCAATTAAGAAATATTATTAATGAAGTGTTGCCTGCCTTGCACAAAGATGGAAAATTATGGGTTGCACATCCCAAGACTACTTCTAAAATTGCTACTACTCTGAATCGTGATTGCAGTTGGTCATGTATTACACATGCAGGATTTGAAGCCATCAGGCAGGTGGTTCTCGATCATGTCTGGACCGCAGTTCGTTTCAAAAGAGCGGATCATGTTCCGTTATTTACAAGGGCATCTGCTAATGTTATGTTTTCAGATACTGTAGATGCAGATTATATCGGACATTCAGTAAATCCGCCGGAAGATTTTGTGAAAGAACTCAAGCGCAGTAAAGTTGCTTCGCATTTTTTTGATAAGCTCTCTTCTACTAATAAAAATGAATATGTTAGCTGGATCACGAATGCAAAAAAGAGAGAAACAAGGTCAAGACGCCTTGAAGCGGCTATCGATAAATTGATTGCTGGTAAAACAACTCCGGAAGAAGTATAAAATTTTATTCTTATTGCCTACGGCCCCTGATTGCCGTTTCATTCCATTTATCAGATGTCCTTTATCAATATTGAACTAAAAGCAAGGACGGAAAAAGCTGATTTGATAAGGGAATACTTATTAAGTCATAGAGCTGAATTTAAAGGAACAGATCGCCAGACAGATACTTATTTTAGAGTTTCAAAAGGCCGGCTTAAATTAAGACAGGGTGACATTGAAAGTAGTCTCGTGTATTACGAAAGGCCTGATCAGTCCGGCCCCAAACAATCTGATTGCAGGGTAATCGAAATCGCTGACAGCAATGAATTGAAAGAAATATTGACCGAATCACTCGGGGTTCTTGCCATCGTAAAAAAAATAAGAGAGATTTTTTTTATCAGGAATGTAAAATTTCATATTGATAAACTCGATGGGTTTGGGACTTTCGTAGAAATCGAAGCATCTGATAAAAATGAACCCATTCCTGTTGAAGTCTTAAAAGAACAATGTGATTTTTACAAAAAAGCTTTTGGAGTCGAGGATGGAGACCTTATTGATATTTCTTACAGCGACATGATTTTAAACAACCAGGCTTCATAAGGCCGGTTTTTCATTTGTAGCCAGGACTATTTTACAATCACTGTTCCTACATTTTCGAGCAATTCTTTTTCCATATTTTTCAAATGAAGATGTGTTTCAATAAACATCTTTTGTTCTTCGCCGCTCATAGATTTTTCCAGATCTTTCTGGTTGATCTCCATCAGTCGTTTAATTTTTCTGAGTTTTAAATAATTGATGGTAGATAAGACTTCTTCCTTATACAGGTCTTCACGGGTCGCTATTTTCCCTTCAAAATGTTCTTTCCAATTTGCACTCAGTTCATACGGAAAATCCATGATAGACACGATCAGCGAACTGAATCGCTGATTTTCCTGGTAGAGGAAATTTTTAGCAGTAGGTTCCAATCCCTCCTCATACCATTTTTTATAAATGTCGACGATTTGCATCAGATCGCTATTATCAATCATTCCTTGTCCGATAAATTCTTCCAGCATAAAATCTGCTACTCGTTTGTTATCATCCCAGGATTTCAACCCGAATTCCAGTAAGGACCTGATGCTTGCTCTTTCCTGCATTTCATCCTTGCTCAGCAGGTTTAAGAATTCATTCTGATCACCGACCAATTCAATTTCTGTTTCCTGAACAGGTGCATTGCTGAAGGCAGATTTGCTTTCCTGCTTTCCAATTCGCTCCCTGATAAATTTATTGACTAATGAGTGCAATCCCGCTTCATCAATTTTCAACAGTTCAGAACATTTTCGGATATAATCCTGCTGTTTTGTGAAATCTTCTGCCTTATTGATTTTTGAAATGGTTTCTGCAATCTGGTTCACCAGCACTGCTTTCTTGTTGGTGTCTGTTCCCGAATCCCGCAGGGAAATTTCCAACTGAAATAATATAAAATCTTTTTTGCTGGTATCAATGAAATCGCGAAAGCCGGAGGCTCCAATTTTATTGACATAACTATCCGGATCATCATTATCTGGTATCAGCACTAATTTCACATTCAGCCCTTCTTCCAGTGCCATATCCAATCCACGGAGCGCTGCTTTCACTCCTGCTGTATCACCATCATAAATGATCGTGAGGTTATTTGTGTATTTTTTGATCAGCCTGAGCTGATCCTGGGTGAGAGAAGTCCCCCCGCTGGCCACCACATTCTCTATACCGGCCTGGTGTAATGAAATCACATCAGTGTATCCTTCAACCAATAAACATTCATCGAGCTTATCTATCGCATGACGGGCAAAATAAGATCCATAGAGAATCTTGCTCTTGATATAAATTTCATTCTCGGGAGTGTTGATGTATTTAGGCGCGCGATCGTTGTTCTTAATAATTCTTGCCCCAAATCCGATTACCTTCCCTGTTTGATTATGTACGGGGAAAATGATTCTTCCCCTGTAATTGTCTATCGATCGGTCATCTCTCACTACAACCAAACCACTTTTCTGAAGATATTCGATATTGAATTGAGCCGCCAGTGCAGATTTGGCAAAAGCATTTGTTTCTTCCAGACAATAACCCAACTGAAACTTGTGGATAGTTTCTTCCCTGAATCCTCTTTCTTTCAGATAAGCCAATCCGATATCCTGACCCTGTTCATTGTTAAATAATATGTCCGAAAAATATTTTTGTGCAAAACTGTTTAGGATATACAAACTATCAGCAGCCTGTTGCTGCAATTTCATTTCAGGGCTCGCTTCAGTTTCTTCAATTTCTACATTATACTTATTGGCAAGCCATTTCAGAGCTTCTACATAAGAATATTTCTCGTGTTCCATCAAAAAACTGATGGCATTCCCGCTACGACCGCAGCCAAAGCATTTATATATTTCTTTTGCAGGAGAAACAGTGAAGGATGGAGTCTTTTCGTTGTGAAAGGGGCATAGTCCAAGATAGTTAACCCCTCTTTTTTTTAACTTCACGAAGCCACCAATGATTTCGGTGATATCAATCCTGCTTAATATTTGTTGTATCGTTTGTTGAGAAATCAGATAGTAAAGTTTTCGGGTTCAATTTACATTATCTGTATAATTTAATTTTCTTATGCTTCCTGTCGTTGAAATAAATATATAATTCTTGAAAAGAAAAATATTTTTCAAAACGACTTATTATCAGCAGCTTAAAAAACGCATCTTTACATTTATTTGAATCAATGAATAATTTTTTTCTTTCCATCGAAAAGGTTTCTGTTCAGTTAAACGGTCGCCAGGTCCTGAAAGATATCAATTTATTGATCGGAGAAAAAGAACAGTGGGCAATTACCGGACCAGGCGGCAGTGGAAAAACAGTTCTAATTCATACCATTTGCGGCCAGCATTTTTTTACCGGTAAAATAAGTGCATCATTTGGAACTCAGGAAAATTTTCAACATCGGATTGCAGTTGTGGAGCAGCAACACCGTTTCAGGGATATCACCAATCGCAGTGATTTTTATTACCAGCAGCGATATAATTCTTTTGATGCGGAAAGAACACTCACTGTAAGGGAAGATCTTGATTTGTTTTTTTCTGTCGAGAAGAAGATGAAAAATGGATTCTCAAAGACCGAACTGATTCAACTATTAAGGATTGATGAATTGTTGGATGAACCCCTGATACAGCTATCAAACGGGGAAAATAAACGTCTCCAGCTTGTAAAAGCTCTATTGATGGAAGGAGAGCTTTTAATCCTTGATCAGCCTTTTATAGGACTGGATATCAGTGGCAGACAAATATTACATAAAGTATTGAATGAGCTTAGCGCGAAAGGAATCCGATTGATGCTTGTGGGTTCGGGACCTGAGATTCCAGAGTATATTACTCATGTTGCTGAATTGAATGAAGGTTTATTGAAATCATCCGGATTAAAAAAGGATTTTAAATTTCATAATATTGACGATAAGCCCCTTCCTTTTATTGATGCCGGACAATTAAAATACATCCATGGGGGATTGAGTGATGAATTTGATTTTGCTGTTAGAATGGTCGATGTGAATATAAAGTACGGAGATAAGTATGTACTCAGACATATCGATTGGAAAGTGCGCAAAGCTGAGAAATGGAGCCTGTCAGGCCCCAATGGGGCAGGGAAATCCACCCTGTTAAGCCTGATTACGGCAGACAATCCGCAAGCCTATGCCAATGAAATCTATTTGTTTGATAGAAAAAGAGGAACAGGTGAAAGTATTTGGGACATCAAGCGAAGAATCGGGTATATATCGCCAGAGCTTCATCTGTACTTCGATTCCGGGGCAACAGCTTTTCAGACGGTTGCATCGGGACTTTTTGATACCATCGGGCTCTTCCGTCAATTAAATCAGGAGCAATATGATCTTGTAAAATACTGGATGCAATTGATTCAATTGCTTTCAGTACAAGATAAATTGCTTTCACAACTTTCCCTTGGCGAACAAAGAATCATATTACTTGCAAGAGCACTCATAAAAAATCCTCCCTTGCTCATTCTCGATGAACCTTGTCAGGGATTGGATGAAGTCAATACTCTTTTTTTTAAGGCGATGATTGATCATTTCTGCCAGACATTTCATACCACTTTGATTTATGTCAGCCACTATCATCAGGAAATACCCGAATGTGTGAATCTTTTTTTATATTTAGAAAATGGGATGATTGCTCAGAAAACTGAAAGGCAGAATTCATGAATATAACAATGATCCATACACGTATTTGTGGAATTATTTCCCCCGATTTTTAAAATATTGTTTAGAAGATTTTTTTTGTGCATAAAACATTTCTTTTAAAATAAGTTATGGCATAGTCCTTGTTTTTTTTCTCCCGGGACTCCTTCCTCTAATGCGTGAATGAAGATTATGTTTTTGAATTCTTAATTATTCATCTTTTAAAAGTCCTATTTATGAAATCCTCAAAATTAATTTTGGGTGCGTTGCTTATTATTGTGGCGGCAGGAATATTTTCCTTTAAAGCTTTTTTCAGCGGATCAGTCAAAGGTACTGTTACGCCCGCTGATGGAGCTACAAGAGCCTGGATTGTTTCCGCTACTGATACTTTGAAAAGTCCGATTGCAAATGGTTCTTTCGAAATTCCCGGTGTTAAACCAGGTATGTATAAAGTAATCATTGAAGCTAAGCCTCCATATAAAAACGTTTCAAAAGATGGAGTCAATGTTATAGATGGCCAGACCAGCGATGTCGGAGAAATAAAATTGTCTCAATAAGGCAAAAATTTCAAATCGGAACAAAAATAAAAAAGCAGTCTTCGGGCTGCTTTTTTATATTCTTGCATTTGACTCTGATTCGGAAAAAAACTGCTCTCAGCATAGAGTTTTATTCAATAAATCATGTGCAAACGTTTAATAATCAATATATTACAAAGTTTAATAAATATTTTTCACCTTTCTTAGAATTTCCAATCATTCAAAAAACGTAAATTTGCTTTGCTGCAGGTTAATAAAATAATTTCTTGCGCGAAGCTTACTAACCTCACTGCTCATCCCATTAATTCAATCAGAACCGTCTACTGCCCATTGATTCTTTATCAATATTAAAATTGTGTCGTATGTATTCGTATGCGTTACTTGAAAAGAATTGTTATTATCTGATTCAGGAAAAAGAAGATGATCCTATTAGTTTAATCAGGGTTAATCTGGAGACGGATCATTGTTTATATGTTTCAAAATTTACAGATGCTACAGCTCTGGAATGGAGAAAAAAGACCGATCCTATTTTTGATATATTGGAATTATTGGGAGATGATAAAGTGAAGGATTGGGAATCTCTCTATAACGATAATCAGGATCAGGACTCTTATAATTATGAGGAAGATGAGGATTGAGGATATTGTTTGGATGAATGGCGATATCGCATCAATTTCCATAATTATCCTCAGCTAATTTGGTGCTTGCATAGCGCCATAAGCCAAAAGAAGTCAGCATAGTCGCTGCAATAACACTCATGTAATAAACAAAAAGGTTCTCAGCTACTGTTTCTTTTTTATAATTCAGGTAGTTTGAAAAGAAGGTGATAATCGAAAGCCCATAGTCAAAAATGAAAGCTGCATATACTAAGCCCATTGTTGTTTCAAAGGAGCTATGTTCTATTTTTTGAAAATATTCTGCGACTCCAATGATACTGTAAATAAGAATTAGCAAACCACCTGTACCCACTATGATAGTGCTGGAATCCCAGTTGTGTCCCTTCCATGCGACAATTACCAATTCAAAAAAGGCGAATAAAATCAACAGGTAAAATAGAACTCTTTTTTTGTTGCCATTTGCAGAAAAATAGAAAACGAGTAAAACAAGTAAGGTATCAAACAGATTGTAGACGAGCGATATTTCATTTGCAAGACTGGTATTATCCGGCAGTCCCATAAAATCAGGAAGATTAACCAACCCGTTTATGAGCCAGTAAATCGCGATAAATAGATATGCTTTCCTGTGATTTAATTTTTTCCACCACAATAAAAGAAATGGGAGAAAACATAATACAACAGCAATAACCGATATATACGGATTAAGCAATGTTATAAACCGGGCATTCACGGATAAGCATTTATATTTAAGCGAAAAAAAGGGGTTTTTTATTATAGGTAAAACTACTTTGTTTTATACGCAAATTACGGATGCTGCCCAAGCGGGTTTTCACAGACTGCAAATATCCGGGAGTGAAAACGTTGAATGGATGTTCTTATTCACAAGAGTGTATAATACACAAAAAAGCTTCGGGGTGGTTTTACTATATTTGCCCGATTTGAAAAATTATGGCAGAAACAAAACAGAATTTATTTGAGTATACAGAAGAGTCAATAAAATCACTTGACTGGCGGGAACATATTCGTATAAGGCCAGGGATGTATATTGGGAAACTGGGAGACGGAAGCAGTGCCGACGACGGAATTTACGTACTTCTGAAAGAGATTATCGACAATTGTATTGATGAATTTACGATGGGTTATGGTAAGCAAATTGACATTACTATCCAGGGAAAAACCGTCGTTGTACGAGATTACGGCAGGGGAATACCATTGGGGAAGGTGGTGGATGCCGTTAGTAAAATCAATACCGGGGCTAAATATGATAGCACGGCTTTCCAAAAATCTGTCGGATTGAATGGCGTAGGTACAAAAGCCGTCAATGCGTTAAGCGGATCTTTTAAAGTGACAGCTTTCCGCGATAAAAAAGAAAAAACTGCAGAATTTTCGAAAGGAATATTGATCAAAGAATACAAGGAAGCCAAGACAGATCAGGCAAATGGCACAATGGTTACTTTCATCCCGGATGAAACAGTATTCAAGAATTTTCATTTTATCAATGAATATCTTGACAACCAGCTTTGGAATTATTGTTACCTCAATGCCGGATTGATCATCAACCTGAACGGGAAAAAATATGTTTCAAAAAACGGACTCCTCGATCTGCTTCAGCGCCGGACCAACGAAGATGAACTTTGTTATCCGGTTATTCATTTAAAAGGAGAGGATATCGAGGTGGCGATCGCTCATAATAATGATTACGGCGAGGAGATATTCAGCTTTGTCAATGGTCAGTTTACTACACAGGGAGGAACGCATCAGCAGGCTTTCAGGGAAGGATTTGTAAAAGTGATCCGTGATTTTTATAAAAAGGATTATGATGCTGCTGATATCCGTCAAAGTATTGTGGCAGCTATCTCTGTCAGGGTGGTCGAACCGGTTTTTGAATCACAGACAAAGACTAAATTAGGCAGCCAGTATATTGTTGAAGGTGGTGCGACGATGAAGAATTTTATATATGATTTTCTGGCAAAAGAGCTCGATAATTATCTTCATAAGAACCCAACAACGGCAGAGGCACTCAAAAAACGCATAGAGCAAAGTGAAAAGGAAAGAAAGGAACTAGCCGGAATAAAAAAACTAGCCAATGAAAGGGCAAAAAAAGCAAATCTTCATAACAGGAAATTGAGGGACTGCCGCTTTCATTATAATGACGAAGCCACAGGTAAAGACAAGGACGCTATCCTGGAAAAACAAAAAGAAAGTACAATATTTATTACGGAAGGAGATTCAGCAAGCGGCTCCATTACAAAGGTCAGGAATGTGGAAACGCAGGCAGTGTTTAGTTTGAGAGGCAAACCATTGAATTGTTTTGGCCTTACTAAAAAAGTGGTGTACGAAAATGAAGAATTCAATTTATTACAGCATGCTTTAAATGTTGAAGACAGTATCGAAGGACTGCGATACAATAATATTGTCATTGCAACTGACGCCGATGTTGACGGGATGCATATCCGGTTATTGCTGATGACATTTTTCCTCCAATTTTTTCCTGATCTTGTTAAAAATGGTCATGTTTACATTTTAGAAACCCCGCTATTTCGTGTTCGAAATAAACAGGAAACGATTTATTGTTATGACGAAGCAGAAAAGCAACAGGCTATGAAAAAATTGGGAAGCAAACCTGAAGTGACCCGATTCAAAGGCCTGGGAGAAATTTCACCGGATGAATTCGCCAGATTTATTGGGAATGATATCAAAAAACAGCCGGTAATGATTATGCCGGAAACTCATATCCAGCAATTACTCGAATATTATATGGGGAAAAATACTCCCCAGCGTCAGGATTTTATCATTGGCAATCTAAGAGTCGAAATAGATTTGGTGGAAGAGGAAAAGTCAAAAAAATAATGGATATAATTATTGAATTAAGAAGCGCTTTAAAAAACACAGTTTTTATTGTATGATACATATCGTTTTTCAGCAAAATGATATTGGGGTATTAAAGAAGGCAATCGAGTTGGATTCCAGGCTTCAGGGCAAAATCATCCAGATTAATGACGATTTTGCCGTTGGTCCAATCGATGATATTTATTCATCGGAAGGCATCGAAAACAGGAAGCAGTGGTGGAGAATTGTTTTATCAGGAGGAGATTATGATGGTATTGTGGACGATGGCTCCGTGGGCGACGACAATCTTACTGTAGTAGCTCTAAAAGAAAAATTACAACAGGATTCTGAAGAAGTGATCTGGATCTGGGCTGCTCAAAACAAACATGATGTGAGCGGCTATTATTGGCTGATCAGTCAGCTCAGGGATTTCCAGGGAAGGATATTCATTCTTTATCTGAATAATCTGCCCTTTATCAATGAAAAAGGAAATATTTTCTATCCGGTCAATTTGTATGATATTCCGCCGAGAGAATTTGTCAAAGCAAAAATATTAGTACGACCCGTTACTCTCAGCGAATTCGAAATCGATGCCGATGAATGGGCCAGGCTTGGCAGAGAGAACAGGGATGTCCGCATTCTCGAAGGAGGGAAAAAATTATCCCAATACGGGCCTGATTTTTATGATGAGGATTTGAAAAGGATGATTACGGGCGACTGGCAAAGAGGGAGTAAGATCATTCATCATTTCCTGGCAAAAGGCAAAAATACTACCGGTGATGCATACCTGCTATGGCGGTTGAAACATATTGTACAGTCAACCGAACTGGATGTACAGGGTGAACTGAAAAATATGAAAGATTTCGAAATCAAATTAAAAGCAACCCAACCAGCTGCCGATTCAGTAGTGATCTGATCATTTTATATAAAAAATATCGAAAATCAAAAAGATCAATGGCCCGAAGCAAAAAGAAAGAAGAGGATGTGAAACAGGTTGAGTCCGGAATTACCGGCCAGTATAAAAGCTGGTTTCTGGATTATGCTTCTTATGTTATATTGGAAAGAGCTGTTCCAGCGATTCAGGACGGATTAAAACCCGTTCAACGTCGCATTTTGCATGCCATGAAGGAAATGGATGATGGCCGGTTCAATAAAGTTGCTAATATCATCGGCCAGTCCATGCAATATCACCCACATGGTGATGCATCGATTGGAGAGGCCCTGGTCAATATGGGTCAAAAAGATCTTTTGATAGAAACACAAGGAAACTGGGGTGATATCAGGACAGGCGATGAAGCAGCTGCTCCGAGATATATTGAGGCAAGATTGAGCAAATTTGCATTGGAAGTAGCTTTCAACGCAAAAACAACCGAATGGCAGCTCAGTTATGACGGAAGAAAGAATGAACCGGTAACATTGCCAATGAAATTCCCGCTTCTGCTTGCACAGGGCGCCGAAGGAATTGCCGTTGGTCTGGCAACCAAAATTCTTCCTCATAATTTTTGTGAGCTTTGCGAATCATCCGTAAAATATCTCCGTGGTAAGAAATTTGATCTCTATCCCGATTTTCAGACAAGGGGAATGATTGATGTAACCAATTACAATGAGGGAAAACGGGGAGGTAAGGTCAGAGTCAGGTCGCATATTGAAGAGATCGACAAAAAAACGCTCATTGTCCGTGATGTTCCATATGGTATCACCACCACTCAGCTGATAGATTCAATCATCAAAGCAAACGATCAGGGGAAAATCAAGATTAAAAAGGTCACTGATAATACTGCTGCTGAAGTGGAAATACAAATAGACCTTGCACAGGGAATATCTCCCGATATTACCATTGATGCGCTCTATGCATTCACGGATTGTGAAGTGGCTATTTCTCCAAATGCATGCGTAATTAACGATCAAACACCGGAATTCCCTTCAGTAAAAGATCTTTTGAAAACATCGGTCGATCATACAAAAGACCTGCTTCAGCGGGAATTGGAAATAAAATTAGCAGAGTTGCAGGATCGCTGGCATTACACTTCTCTGGAAAAAATATTCTTCGAAGAAAAAATTTATAAGGAATTAGAAAAGAAACATGAGAACTGGGAAAAAGTTTTGGACGCCATTGCCAGGGCTTTTGAACCTTACCGGAAACAGTTAAAGAGGAGTATTACCAGGGAAGATGTTATCAGGCTTACTGAAAAGCCTGTGCGCAGAATATATAAACTGGACATCGAAGAATTAAACGATCAGATAAAATCCCTGGAAGCAGAAATCAAGCAGGTAAAGCACGACTTGAA
The DNA here is from genome assembly GCA_035499855.1 of Puia sp. Lineage (GTDB taxonomy): Bacteria > Bacteroidota > Bacteroidia > Chitinophagales > Chitinophagaceae > Puia. Next base: position 44,006 of record DATJXY010000108.1, read on the forward strand.
TAACCTGGTTGATTTTACGGTTGCTTATTACGAGAACTTGTTGAAGAAATACGGTAAAGACAGGGAACGCAAAACAGAAATCAAATTATTTGAAGCAATTCAGGCAAAACAGGTAGCGATTGCAAATGCTAAATTATATGTAAACAGGGAAGATGGGTTTATTGGAACAGGACTGAAAAAAGATGAGTTCGTGACTGATTGCTCCGATTTGGATGATATCATCGCTTTTACCAAAGGCGGAAAAATGAAAATAGTGAAAGTGGCGGAAAAGACTTTTATCGATAAGGATATCATTCATGTTGCCGTATTCCAGAAAAATGATGAGCGTACGACCTACAATATGATTTACAGCGATGGAACAAAGGGGATCAGCTATGCCAAGCGCTTCAATGTAACAGGAATTACCCGCGATAAAGAATATGACCTCACAAAAGGAGAGGGGAAGTCGAAGGTCCATTATTTTTCGGCTAACCCTAACGGTGAGACTGAAGTGGTCAAAGTGATATTGAGCCCTGGTTCATCTGCACGCAACAAGGAATTTGATTTTGCATTTGAAACCCTGGAAATCAAAGGTCGCAGCAGCATGGGTAATCAGGTAACAAAATACCCGATTCGCGCAGTTAAATTTAAAGAAGCGGGCAAGGCAACTTTAAGCGGACGAAAACTCTGGTTCGATGATACTTTCGGAAGGCTGAATACAGAAGAGAAAGGTGAATACCTGGGAACTTTTGGAGGAGAAGATAAAATTCTGGTGATTTATAATGATGGCAATTATGAAATCACCGACCAGGAACTGACCCAACGTTTTGAAGCTGATAAGATATTGCTGATCGAAAAATTTGATCCTGAAAAAGTGATCACTGCTATTTATCTTGATAACGAAAAACTGCAATACAATATCAAACGGTTCAAAATCGAAACAACTACGCTGCATACAAAATTCTTCTTTATTAAAGATGGAGAAGGAAACCGGCTTGAGGCGATCACTACTGATGAAAATCCCATTCTGATCATTCAGTCAGGAAAAGGTTCACAACTAAAGAAAACAAAGGTTAAAGTAGCGGAAACAACTGAAATAACAGGATGGAAAACCGTTGGCGCCAAACTCACCGATTACACGAAGACCAAGGTGATGGAATGGGAACAAAAAAAACAGAATAATAAACAGCCTGAATTGTTTGAATAGCAGGTCTGCTTTTCAAAATTCAGGAAGTATCTCATTCGTTTCTGAGGATCTTGACAGGGTTGGTGAATGCCGCTTTGACGGATTGAAAACTAATCGTTAAAAGAGCAATGGTAATTGCAATTAATCCCGATACAAGAAATACGACCCAGCCAATATTTATTTTATAAGCAAAATTATCCAACCAGCGGTTCATTGCGTACCATGAAATTGGAATCGCAATCAAAATGGCGATAATCACCAGCTTAATAAAATCTCTTGCCAGCAATTTTACAAGTCCGCTTACACTTGCGCCCAATACTTTCCGAACGCCTATTTCCCTGGTTCTAATCTGAGCGGTATAAGAAGCAAGTCCTAATAACCCTAAACAAGAAATAAGAATAGCAATAATGGCAAAAACAATAAACAGAGAACCGGTTCTTTGTTCTGTTTTGTAAAGGTTTTCAAAATCTTCTTCCATGAAATGATAACTGAATGGATATCCGGCATAGTTTTGTTTCCAAACCGAATTTGCAGCAGCAATGGCTTCAGCTGCATTTTTTGCCGTGGTTTTGATATGGATTAAATTGCTGTATGCAGGGTCGAAATAAAAGACGGCCGGTTCAATCTTGTTTTTAAGTGAGGCAAAATGAAAATCTTTTACTATGCCAATGATCGTTGCTTTATGATCATGCAGCCTGAATCGTTTTCCAATCGGATTATTGATCCCAGCTTCTTTTACTGCCGTTTCATTCAATATTACATGAGTTGAATCCGTCACGTCACCTGTAAAATTATTTCCTGCTGTCAAATGAAGTTTGAAAAAAGGAATAAAATCTTTATCGCATCCGACGACGTACACCATGAATGTTTGATTGGGTAGCTTGCCATCCCAATCATTGTCGCCGGTCTGGTTCCCCAACGATACAATGTCTTCGGAAGACCTGGTGACGGATACTACTCCGGGGCTTTGTAACAGCTGTGTTTTAACCGCATCATAATGTGTATTGGCATTGGGCATGTAAAAAGAAAAAACCTGTGATCTGTCATACCCTAATTCTTTGGAACGTATATAATTCAACTGTTTGCCGATGATCAGCGTTCCTGTAATTAATATCACAGAAACCGCAAATTGACTGACGACAAGAATTTTTCTGAATGTTGCATCCCCAATGCTTTTTGATATTTTTCCTTTCAACGCATTGATCGGTTTGAATGAGGAGAGTAAGGAGGCCGGGTAAATACAGGAAGCAATCAGTGTACCCGTAACAGACAGGCCAATCACCGTCCAGAAATTTTTATCTCCCAGGTTAAACACCAATTCTTTTCCCGAAATTTTATTGAAAGATGGGATGAGAAGATAAATAGTTATAACGGCAAAAAAAGAAGCAATCACAAATAATACAGCAGTCTCGACAATGAATTGTGTAAAAAGCTGACTTCTTGCTGCACCGACAATTTTTCTAAGGCTTACTTCTCTCGCGCGAAGCATGGCCCTTGCGGTAGAAAGGTTCACATAATTGATGCATGCAATTATAAGGATCAGCAATGCAACGATGGTGAATACCTGAACGGTTTGTATTCCCGCGGCCGAACCATCGGCTTTAAACAAATGCATTTTTGAAAGCGGCTGAATCATGAATTTAATATCAGTGTCAGCCGGTTCATAACGGAGATGGATATCCCTTAGCCTTTTTGCCAATGAAGGCAGAGAAGTTCCCGGCTGAAGTAAGAGATAAGTGGTATAATTGAATTGTTCCCATTCATTGTCAATATCGCCTTTGACACCCTGATCTGCATGCATTTTCCTGTTCGCAAATTGCATCGGAAAGAAAAGATCACCATCGATACTTGAGTTCTTTGGAATATCATTGATAACGCCACTGACGTAAAAACTTGTTTTATGATCGGCGAGAATTATTTTTCCGATCGGATCCTGGCCGCCGAAATAGCGCTTTGCTGTCGAAGAATTGATGACAACTGAATTTTCATTTGGGAAGGGAATATTGTTATTGCCTTTAATCAAATTGAAACTGAATATGGAAAAGAAAGAAGGATCTGTGAAAAAAGTTTTTTTCTCAGAAAAAATTTTGTCTCTGTATGAGTAAGCGGTAAAAAATCCATTGTAACTGATCCGGACTGCATTTTTTACTTCCGGCAATTCTGCCCTGGCTCTTGTTGCAATCGGGGCATTTGTAACAGACCAGATCTGTATACTGCTTCCGGTTCCGACCTGGTTTTCCAGCCGGTAAATATTCCGGGCCTGTTTATGAAACATGTCGAAACTCAGTTCATCTTCTACCCATAAGAGAATAAGTATACCGACAGTGAGGCCGATACTCAATCCGCCAATATTGATAAAAGAATAAAATTTATTCTTGACTAAATTCCTCCAGGCGGTTTTGAAATAATTTTTTAGCATGAATAAGATTCAACCAAAAAAGTGCCTGAATTATACGGTTTTGTAAATCAAGTCTTTATTTTTAAAAACTTAATTATCCTGTTCGATAATGATACATGAACTGTTCAGTTTTACGAATAACAGGTATGCGGGTGTTTTATAAACAAAAGTCGGGAAAAACCAGTGGGGAAGAGGCTGAAATTATTATTCTCTCTTTTTTCTTTTGAATTTTACTGTGGCATTGCCTTTGAAATCACTGCTCATAAATACTTCATAGCGTGTTTCACCATCATTGACCACCATGACTGCAGTATTTGGAGGATACTTACCAAGATTTTCAGCAAACATGCTCACTTCATTTATTTCTTTCAGGCTGTCAAGTTTTACATAAACATTGAGGGCTCGTTCTGTTAATTCCTGGTGAGCAACGATGAGTTCGTTATTCAAAAAAACAGAAATGCTGTCTCCATCAATTTCTGCATTGTCATAAAAACTCAGGCGGATACTGTCGGATTCAACTTCTAAGATTTTACCGACTACCTGCTTTCTTTTTGTAAACTGTTCGTTGATCTTTAAAATATCGGGTTTGATAGTCGGCAGATCCTTAACGATAGGAGCGCTTACCGAAACAGGTTTGACAATCGATTCAGTCACCTGGTTATTTTTGAGTGGAATATCTTTATTTTTTTCTGTAGTATTGTTTCCCGCAGGCGATTTCGCAACAGATTCTGCTGACTGATTATTTTTAACAAGGCTATCCTTATCTGAAGGAAAATCCGGCTGGGTTGATTTTGCCAGGGCTATTTTAGACTCATTATTCTTATCTGGATTGCTTTTTTCTGAACTTGCATTTTCCCGTGTTGATTTTATACCTGAAATATCAGATTGATTATTCTTATCAGGGTTGTCTTTTTCAGCGATATTATTTTCGGAACCTGATTTCGCAACGGATTCTTTTGGCTGATTATTTTTGACCGAACTGTTCTTAGCATTTTTTTCTTCTTTTTTTGCAGCTGTTGATGAAGTAGCATCTGCAACATAATCATCCGGATGATGTTTCCAATATGTTTTTGTGGCCATCATATCCTTGAATACGCTGTCATTCACTTTTGCTTCCGTGTATAAAGTATAATTGACGCGAAGATCAGGGCAGGTGTATGTATATTTTTTATCGCGTAAGAAATAGCCGGTTAAAGTGGTTTGCACTTTAGAAACCATCATCGTTCCATAAAAACTTGTAATGCAGTCAACACTGTTGGATGTTGAATTGGTGTTGAAATAAATAATGGGGATATTCCGGATAATGATTTGACGGGTTTGAGGATCATAAGTACCCTTCACCAGGAAACTCTGGTATACATCCTTGAAATAATAGCCAAAAAATCCTCTTACCTTATTTCCTTTCTGCGCGATGATTAATTCAGTGAGATAGTTGTTCTGCATACCGGCCATTTCTACATTTGCCTGACCATACCAGTAACCTGTAACCTTTTGAGCATGAAGGGAGTAAATCGCAATAAAGCTTATGATAATAATTAAAACTGATTTCTTCATGGGTTATACTATAAAAGAAAATATCGGGCCAAAACCGTTCACCAAAAGCATTGAAAAACAGAATTATAATGAAACTATTTAACGCGGGTTTGGACGAATCATTATATATCATCCAGACTATTTTTTCTTACATGTTTACTACTAGAAATATAGAGAGAAAGATCAGTTGAAACCCCTGGCTGGTTGAATTCTTATTTAAGATATCTTTTTAATTCCCTTTCCGTATCCCTTTGTTTGATGGATTCCCGTTTATCATGTATTTTTTTTCCTTTACCCAGACCGATTTCAAGTTTTGCAAGTCCTTTATCGCTAAAGAAAATCCTCAATGGAACAATGGTATATCCTTTTTCTTTTATTTTATTTTCAAGTCTCCTGAGCTCACGTTTTGTCAGCAACAATTTGCGGTCATGTACAGCAATATGGTTGTTAGTCGTACCAAAACGATATTCAGCGATATGAAGATTTTTTATCCATAATTCTCCTTTATGAAAAATGCAAAAACTATCAACAAAGCTGACTTTTCCCTCGCGGATTGATTTCACTTCAGTTCCCGCCAATACCATCCCTGCGATGTATTTGTCCTCGATATGATATTCATGAAAAACAGACCGGTTTCGTATTTCTGGATTAGCTGCTATTTCTAAAAAAATTTATTGATAAACTAATTAAAATTATCTCAGAAAAAATTCTTCATTTATGACTGGTAAGATGATCATTTAAAATAATACTTTGAAAAAGTGATCTCATTCAACCATCAAAGTTCAATTTATAAAGTCGAATTTAGATGCAAACCTGAAGAGTTTGGAATTTAATCTTTAAATAAAGTGAGTAAGGTTGCAATTTTTTCTTTCAATTCTTTCCTGTTTACTATGAAATCAAGGAATCCATGTTCGAGCAGGAATTCGCTTCGCTGAAAACCTTCCGGAAGATCTTTTTTGATAGTTTCTTTAATAACACGGGGTCCGGCAAAACCAATGAGGGCTCCGGGTTCAGCTATGTTTAGATCGCCTAACATCCCAAAAGAGGCAGAAATGCCACCAAAAGAAGGATCGGTGAGTAAAGAAATATAAGGAATTTTTTCGTCTGTCAGCTGTGATAACTTACCGGATACCTTTGCCAATTGCATAAGAGAAAAAGCACTTTCCATCATTCTTGCTCCGCCTGATTTGCAAATGATCAGCAGGGGAGAACTGTTGGCAAGACAATAATCAACTGCTCTGGATATACGCTCGCCCATAACGCTGCCCAATGATCCGCCAATAAATTCAAAATCCATTGCCGCAACGACCATATGATGATTTTTTACATTTCCGGCGGCAACTCTTATTGAATCCGTAAGATCTGTTTTACTCCAGGCTTCTTCCAGTCTTTTTTGATATGATTTTAAATCGGTGAAATGAAGAAAATCCTTGGAGCGGATATTTTCGAAAAGAACCTCGTACTTATTGTCATTAAAAAGAATCTCAAAATACTCTTCGCTTCCGATGCGGTGGTGGTGATTGCATTTGGGGCAAACAAATAAATTTTCACGCAATTCAGTAACCGTACAGATATAATTACAATTCGGGCATTTAGTCCATAGACCTTCGGGAGTTTCCTTTTTTTCCGCTGTGCTTGTCAGAATACCTTTTTTGATACGCTTGAACCAACCGGCTTTGCTCGCTTCACTCATTCCATCATCGCCCGCCAGATTGGCCTCAAAATCGTCATCTCGTTTCATGCAGGGGATTTTTGAGCGGCTAAGATAATAAACTATGAATTTACGGCCAATTTAACGGTAAATGGCCCCAAAAGGCAAGAAAATGGATAAATTTGACTCCATCTAAAGAATAATGTTGGGCTTGCAATTTTTTGATGGACAGAATAAAATCATTTTCGAAAAATGAATTGGTTGAAACAAAAAATAGGCAACCTATTTTTGAATTCATTCCTGTACTACTTTTGCGTATCAATTTAAAAGAAAATTTTTCTTAACACTCTCGTTTATATGAAATGGTCTGAATTCTTCACTTCTTCGATCGGAAAAAAATTTATAATGGCTCTTACCGGGATTTTCCTGATCACTTTTTTGATTGTACATGTCGGTATCAACGCCTGTATTTGGGCAGGAGATGGGGGCGAGATGTTTAATAAAGCAGCCCATTTTATGGGGAGTACGGTTGTGATCAGGATTGTAGAAGTGGGATTGTTCGCCGGTATTCTGCTGCATATCGTGCAGGGGTATGCGATTGAAATAAAAAACAGGACCCGGAAAGCTGTCGGATATGCAGTGAGCCTCGGAAACCGGGGAAGCAAATGGTATAGCCGCAGCATGGGCTTGTTAGGAACCCTTTTACTGCTTTTTCTGGTAATGCATCTTTCACATTTTTGGGTACCCTCCCGTTTTTCTGAACTTGAAAAGATATCGATTGATGGAAAAGATTATCCAAACCAATATGCAGACATTGTAAGTGTCTTTCAAAATCCACTGGTAGTTGTATTATATGTTTTAGGGTGCGCATCATTGTTATATCATCTGTTGCATGGTTTCCAAAGTGCATTCAGAACATTGGGTCTGGGGAATAGGCGCTACCTCGCCCTGGTTCAGACAACAGGTTTCTGGTTTTCCGTGATTATATGCATTGCTTTTGCAATGATGCCTATTTCGGTTTATTTTGGATGGGTGAGATGATAACTGAATATAAATCTGCTTGAGATTTCGAATGGTTAAAAAGTGAATTTCATTTTTATATCTTCAAAACATTTATAATTGAATGATGATTAATTCAAAAATACCTGCCGGTCCCCTGGAAGAAAAATGGAATGAATATAAAGGGCATGTCAGACTTGTCAATCCGGCAAACAAAAGAAAGCTCGAAATAATTATCGTGGGAACAGGGCTAGCAGGCGCTTCGGCTGCGGCTTCTCTTGCTGAATTGGGCTATCAGGTAAAAGCTTTTTGCTTTCAGGATTCTCCACGTCGTGCGCATAGTATCGCGGCACAGGGGGGAATCAATGCTGCCAAGAATTATCAGAACGATGGAGACAGTGTATTTCGTTTGTTTTATGATACAGTAAAAGGCGGAGACTACAGGGCGCGGGAAGCGAACGTGCATCGTTTAGCCGAAGTCAGTTCTAATATTATTGATCAATGTGTTGCTCAGGGTGTGCCTTTTGCAAGAGAATATGGTGGTCTGCTGAGTAATCGATCATTTGGAGGAACACAGGTGCAAAGAACGTTTTATGCGGCCGGACAAACAGGCCAGCAATTACTGATCGGGGCTTATCAGGCGATGGAAAGACAGGTTGCTCTGGGAAATGTGAAAATGTATGCCCGCCATGAGATGCAGGATATCGTCATGATTGATGGAAAGGCTCGAGGTATTGTTGTCCGCAATTTAATATCAGGTAAGCTGGAACGTTATTTCGGTCATGCGGTGCTGTTATGCACAGGCGGATACGGGAATGTATTTTATTTATCTACTAACGCGATGGGTTGTAATACCACCGCAATATGGAAGGCGCATAAGAAAGGCGCCTACTTCGGTAATCCTTGTTTTACGCAGATTCATCCGACATGCATTCCGGTATCAGGAGATTATCAATCCAAATTGACTTTGATGTCTGAATCTCTCCGGAATGACGGACGCATCTGGGTTCCAAAACAAAAAAAAGATGAGCGAAAAGCAACGGATATTCCGGAAGAAGAAAGGGATTATTATCTCGAAAGAAGATATCCTGCTTTCGGAAATCTTGTTCCAAGAGATGTAGCCAGCCGGGCTGCGAAGGAAAGATGCGATGCAGGTTATGGAGTCGGAACTTCCAAGCAGGCAGTATATCTTGATTACGCAGACGCGATTATCCGCTATGGAAAGATTGAATGTGGTAAGCATGGAATCGAAAATCCCTCTGCTGAAGAAATTAAGCGTCTGGGTAAGGATGTGATAAAAGAAAAGTATGGGAACCTTTTCGATATGTATGAAAAGATAACTGGCGAAAATCCATATGAAGTTCCCATGCGCATATATCCTGCCGTACATTATACAATGGGAGGACTATGGGTAGACTACGAATTGATGACAACCATTCCTGGTCTGTATTGCCTGGGTGAAGCAAATTTCAGTGATCATGGAGCTAATCGTCTTGGCGCATCAGCCCTGATGCAGGGATTGGCAGACGGATATTTTGTGATTCCTTATACGATTGGCAGTTACCTGGCAGATGAAATACGGACAAAAGAAATATCAACTGATCATCCTGCATTTGTAGAAGCAGAACAATCTGTTTCTGGCAATATTCAACGACTGATGAATATTAAGGGAAGTCAGACAGTTGAAAGTTTTCATAAAAAGCTTGGTAAAATTATGTGGGACAAATGTGGCATGTCAAGGAATGCAAAAGGATTGAAGGAAGCGATCCAGGAAATACAGGAATTGAAAAAACAATTCTGGTCAGATCTGAAAATTCCCGGCGAAATCAATGAAATGAATCCTGAACTGGATAAAGCAATCCGTGTCGCCGATTTCATTGAATTAGGAGAATTGATGTGTATTGATGCATTGAATCGTAATGAAAGCTGTGGCGGTCATTTCCGTGAAGAAATGCAAACGGAAGAAGGAGAAGCAAAACGTGATGATGCTAATTTCAGTTTTGTGTCTGCCTGGGAATATAAGAATGAACATAACTGGGATTTGCATAAGGAAGAATTGGTATTTGAAGTTGCAAAGCCGAGCCAGAGAAGTTATAAGTAATAATGTGAAAATCTGAGAAATGTGGAAACCCGCCAGTAGGCAGGAAGTGTGGAAATGAGATAAGAAAAAAACCTGATCTTATGGAAAGCAGGGCAGATTTTATTCACAAGATGAAATTAGCCGTTAAAGAAGCAAAACTTATCCCAAGGAAAACATCTTAAATAACCGGTACAAGAAATCGTAAAAATTATTTCTATAATTATTTTATCGTCAAAAAATAAATTGGAGAAACGTATACAGACATAATGGCTTACAAAGGGATGTTTTATTTAGTTAAAAGAATTTAATTAAAAATCAATTTTCACATTTCTCACATTTACACACTATACTATGGAGCATTTCAAAATGGGATTGACATTAAAAGTCTGGAGGCAAAAGAATAATGACAGTAAGGGACAATTCGAAACATACAAGGTTGAAAATATTTCTTCCGAAATGTCTTTCCTTGAGATGATGGATGTATTGAACGAGAGACTCATCCGTGAAGGGAAGGATCCGATTGCTTTTGATCATGATTGTCGCGAGGGTATCTGTGGCACCTGTTCCATGTATATTGATGGAAGGCCACATGGCCCCTGGCTCGCAAATACTACATGTCAATTGCACATGCGTGCATATAAAGACGGAGATACAATCACGATTGAGCCATGGAGAGCAAAAGCCTTCCCGGTTATAAAGGACCTGATTGTTGATCGCTCAGCATTCGATCGGATTATTCAGGCGGGAGGATATATTTCAGTCAATACAGGAAATGCAGTGGATGCGAATTCCCTGCCTATTGAAAAAGATCTGTCAGATGCTTCTTTTGCTGCTGCCGCCTGCATCGGATGCGGAGCCTGTGTTGCTGCCTGCAAGAATAGTTCTGCTATGCTTTTTGTTTCGGCTAAAGTTTCACATCTTGCTTTGTTGCCACAAGGCGGCCCGGAAAGAAAAACAAGGGTATTCAATATGGTTGCGCAAATGGATAAAGAAGGATTCGGAAGCTGCACCAATACTCAGGCGTGTGAGTCTGTTTGCCCCAAAGAAATCTCCATGACCAATATTGCCCGTCTTAATTCCGAATATATTCTTGCAGGATTGACAGCTGATAAATAGAATTCACCCAACTATCAGGATAAAATCGTTGCCAGGATTTCATTCCTCATTTCCCCTGCTTTGATAGCTGGTGAATCATCGAATAATACCCCAATATTCGTCGCCATAAAAATATATACTTTTTTCACCGGGATATATATCAGCAGGCATCCCGCCCCAATACCACCACCGCCATGACCATATCCCACGATATCGCCTTCAGCAAATCTGAATAAACCCATCCCATATGTAGGTTTGCCTTCGTCATTGTTTACCCACTTTTGCATCAGGGCAAGAGAAGAATCTTTTAATAATTTTCCTTCCATCAGTCCCTTTAAAAACTTTACAGCATCTTCAGGTGTACATACAATTCCGTCATCTCCTTTCATGGTAGCTACATTTGCATTTTGAATAGAACTGATATCTGCCGGATTTTTTGTATGAAGAATGTCCCAATAGGAGTTTACCAGGTTCGGATATTTCAGGTAACCCGGGCTGCTTCTGTAAAAAGTATTTTTCAAAGAAAGCTTTCGAAATATCATCTTATTCATGTAGGCGGCATGATCGCCGGTAATTGCATCAGCGATCATGGCGAGTAATAAATAATTAGTATTGGTGTACTTATACCTGCTGCCAGGCGCAAATTGCAAATCTTCATTACTGATGAATTTCAACGCATCTTCGATCGCAAATACAAGACCCGGATGTAAAAGCAAATAAGAGATATAGGCAGGGTTGTCTGAATATTCAGGCACACCGGATCTATGGTTCAATAACATTCGAACGGTAATTTTGTCGGCGTTCTTTATATGCCTCGAATATTTAGCAGGAAGGTATCTTGTTATCAATTCATCCAGCTGAATTTTTTTTTCTTCATGAAGTTTAAGAATAACAACCGCCATATAGGTTTTTGAAACGCTTTGTAAAAATTGAAGATGGGTTGGCTTCATGGGAGTCTTTGATTCAATCCTTGCATATCCGGCCGAGCCTTCCCACCAGCCTTCGCTTTCGGAATAAACTGCAAGAGATACTCCTGGTAATCCATCCTTCGAATAACGATCCATAATGCTTTGGAGAGTTGAGGCTTTGGAATAGTTGCTGTTTAAAATAATAGTTGCTGAATCATTTGTTGAATGTTTTTCAATCTGGGCGAATGAAAAAAACATCAGCGGCAGAACAAGGATCAAGGTTAGAAAGATCTTTTTCATTTTCTATTTTTAATGCAAAGAAAGATATAAGATAAGGTCTCCAACAATATTTGGAAGCACTAACAGGACGAGATGTACCAAATTTCTCACCGAAATGTTTGATAAAAAAACTGACTGCTGGTCTTCCCGGTTAAATGTATCAAAATCGCTGGAGAATTGTATCTATTTCTCATGCTGAAACCATATTTTGAACGCAGGTGCTTTGGTTCGGCTCATGAGCGTTGTTTGTGGCAATAATCCGGAACTTGTGATCATAATATTCAATTTTCCGTTTTCTTCTCTTTCATATCCGGATATTTTGTTCCGGTGAAGAATAAATTGCCTGTTTACACGGAAGAATAGTTCTGAAGGAAGCAATTTCTCAACCCTATCTAAAGATTGGTCCAATAAATGTTTTTTATTGTTTGTTGTAACCAAAATGGCATAATCACCCTCCACATAAATGCCGGCAATTTCGGAAAAGGAAAGATTCAGGTTTTGCTTTCCGGATCTGATTGCAAAACCATCCTGTCTGATCTTTTTTTCTTCCTGTCTCATTTTTTCAGAATCGTTCCATCTGATATAATAATACCAGCCAACATAAATTCCATTCAGTACAAAAAACCAGATGATGAAGATAAATATGTCAAATTGATAGAAACTCAGAGGTACGGGAGTATCTTTTACTGTCCAATTGATGATTTCTGTTGTGATAATTATAACAGCTAATCCGGCAAATGAAGTGAGCAATAGTTGAATGATAATTCTTTTTAATGGTTTTGGTGAGTATGGTAATTTTTTATCGAGAAGGAGAATGATAGAACGAATAACCATCCATGCCAGGTATCCCTGTATTGTATCGATAATAAAAGTTAGTGCTGTATGCCCGTTGAATTGGATATTCTTATAAGTGAGATAATAATTCAACGTGTTGATACAGGGAATTAAAACCAGGAAAAGAAGAATATCCTTATAAACAACTCCTTCATAATGTCTTTCCTGACTCATAGGACAAAGATTGGAAAAAGGATTTAAAGATGATAAGCAATCTCAAATTCGTGTTTCTGTATATTTAATCATGATCTTGATATCATGAAAAGAGGTTATTGACGAACTAATATGCAGTTTTTGGGATGCCCATAATTAAGTTATAAAAATGCCAGATATAAATGCCCGGGCTTGGTTATAGAAAATATAGGTCTTACCTTTGCAGATTCAAAAAAATAGAGATACATGCTGAGAGTAAACAATGTGACATTGTCGTTTGGTAAAAGAGTGCTGTTTGATGAAGTGGATCTGGTTTTTACCAAAGGGAATTGTTATGGAGTTATTGGTGCGAATGGCGCCGGGAAATCCACTTTTTTAAAAATTTTGTCTGGAGAAATTGAACCGAATAAAGGTTATGTGGAGATGACGCCAGGACTGAGAATGGCAGTTTTAAAACAGAATCATTTCGAATTTGATGAATCGACTGTTTTGCATACGGTTCAGATGGGATATAAAAAAATGTGGGATGTGATGCAGAAACGCGATGCGATTTATACCAAAGCCGATTTCACAGAGGAGGATGGAATCCATGCAGGCGAACTGGAAGCAGAATTTGGAGAAATGGGTGGCTATACGGCTGAAAGTGATGCTGCAGCTTTATTGAGTGATCTGGGTGTGAAAGAATCATTCCATCAGGTATTGATGAAAGAATTGCCTTCGGTACTAAAAGTCAGGGTATTACTTGCCCAGGCTTTATTTGGCAATCCCGATATTCTTCTTCTGGATGAACCTACGAACGGTCTCGATCTAGAAACAATCAATTGGCTGGAGAATTTCTTAGCCGATTATGAAAATATAGTCATCGTTGTTTCGCACGATCGGCATTTCCTGGATGGAGTATGCACGCATGTAGCAGATGTCGATCGTCAGAAAATAAAAATATTTACCGGGAATTACACTTTCTGGTATGAGTCTTCACAATTGATGGCAAGACAGATCAACGATAAGAATAAAAAAGTTGAAGAGAAGAGACAGGCATTGCTCGATTTTATTGCACGTTTCTCTGCGAACGCTTCCAAATCACGCCAGGCGACTTCCCGGAAAAAGGCTTTGGAAAAACTCACCATTGAAGAGATCGAGCCTTCCAACCGGCGCTATCCGGGAATTATTTTTCGCCAGCAGCGGGAAGTGGGCAACCAGATATTGAACGTGGAAAAATTATCAAAAACTGCTGAAGATGGCCGAATTCTTTTTTCAGATATAAGTTTTACTATCAACAAGGGCGATAAGATTGCGCTGGTGAGCAGGGATCATGTGGCATTGACAAGTTTTTTTGAAACAATTACAGGTGGAATGAGTCCTGATAATGGTAAATATGAATGGGGATCAACCATCACCACCGCGTATTTACCTAATGATAATAACCAATATTTCCTTGATAAGGATATTAACCTGATGGATTGGCTGCGACAATACGTCCCTTCTCATGTAACTGACGTGGATGAACCTTTCCTGCGTGGTTTCCTGGGAAAAATGTTATTCAGTGGAGATGAAGTAATGAAAAAAGTCGGAGTATTGAGCGGGGGTGAAAAAGTAAGGTGCATGATCAGTCGTATGATGCTTCAGGACCCCAATGTCGTGTTGCTGAATGAGCCAACCAATCATCTTGATCTCGAATCAATCCAGTCTTTCAATGAAGGAATGATCAATTTCAAGGGAATTGTTTTGATAAGTTCGCATGACCATACTTTTTTGCAGACTGTAATAAACCGGGTAATTGAAATAACTCCGACCGGGGCGATCGACCGTGTTGCATCCTTTGATGAGTACCTGGAAGATGAACGTGTAAAACAATTACGCGAAGAAATGTATCCAACCGATAATTTTGTTGATGCATAATGATGGATGACGGGGATCTATTGAAATTTGTATTTGTTTCCGGTCAATCAATAAAAATAATTTAGGCAAATGGAATATAAGATTCCTTCTCAGACACGCATCGGTCATGTACATCTCAAGGTAGCGGATCTCAACAGAGCTTTATCATTTTATCGCGATTTGCTCGGGTTTGAAATCATGGAATGGTATGGTAACGGAGCTGTTTTTATTTCTGCAGGAGCTTATCATCATCATATCGGCCTCAATACATGGTATAGTAAAAATGCAGGCCCGGCCCCAAGGAATACTGCAGGCCTCTTTCATACAGCAATTCTTTATCCAACCCGAAAAGATCTTGCCATTGCATTGAAAAGATTAATCAATGCAGATTATCCTTTAACAGGAGCTGCCGACCATGGTGTGTCAGAAGCTTTATATATGGATGATCCCGATGGAAATGGAGTAGAGCTTTATTGGGATAAACCGAAATCAGAATGGCCTTTTGATGAGCAGGGAAATTTGAAAATGTTTTCTGATCGTCTTGATCTGGAAGATCTGTTGTCGGAAATAAATGGCCATAATAAATAATTGCATTGTACTATTGAAAATTTCCTCATTGAACATTTAATAGTCAATTTTCAAAAAGAAACATTTAATAAGAATTCCGGAGGGCTGCGGACCGGTAGAATATCAAATGTTCAGGAATATTAAATACATTCACCAAATATTGATTGTTCATCGCTTCAGTAACACATCACATTATTTTTTCCCAAGCCTGTAGTTGATTCCCATTTGAAAACTTCCTGCATAAGAACCGAGATTTATTTGCCAGAATGCAGTTATATTATCCTTGGTAAAATGCAAGGTATTCGAAACGTAGACCGGGGACTCTGTATAGTGAGAATAATAATTTCTTATTGTATTCAATCCGACGCCGATTCCCAATTTATAACCGAAAGCAGCTCCACTTCTTCTTTTTGCAATGATCTCACTTGTTACACCTACTGTTCCGGTCCAGCTATTTTTATTGACAATACTCGCAATGGAATCTGAAATCGATTTCCTGAAATTCAGATATTCGCCAAATTCGTTTTGAGCCGAGCCTTCCATTCCAATGACCCGCCATTCGCCTCCGTTGCTGAGAGGCACTAATACATTAAAACCACCATTAAAACCATAACCGCCAAAAAATTTGCTGCCGGAATATTGATTGATGGGAGCACCATTCATCGTTAGTTCGTCAAAGTTGGATGATGATACATTATAAATTCCACCGGAAACATTTCCCCCGTAATAGAGATGAAAATTTCCAAAAGTATTACTACGATGAAGCCCCATTCGAAAAGCGAAAACATTGTCTGCCCAATCCTGATTAGCAGATCCTACAGTAACAACTCCATTTATGTAAGTCGCTCCTTTAACAGAATCTGATTGCAAAGGAATTGCATGATAGGGATTTGTATTCGCATTAAATGGGCTGAGGTAAGCTTGTTCAACGCAACTATTCAGTGAATAAACAGCGATGAGTAATATCAGGTAAAGTATTTTTTTCATAATAGCAGTGGTAGTTAGGATGAAATGATTGACAATTTTCCAGAAAAACCTGCTGCAACCGGATAGTTAAAATTTTTCCGGGTGTTTATTTTGGTTTACTTTGAAAACCAAACCGGCAAAATCAACGGCGTGAAACTTCTAACTATCTGATTTTGTCTTGTTTAACACAATAAATTCCGTTTTTAAGCATTTTAAGAAAAACCAATCACTGTTGACCCCGAGGCTGCTTATATTTATCCTGATCTCCTGTGGTTTTGTTTTCGCAGCAAGGGCGCAGCATCCCCAGATTGCAAGCCCTGTTCTAAAAAAGCCTGTTTCTAATTTTCATCAAAAATTTATTCCCGTGAAAGCAGGGGTTTATTCTTTTGATACAACGAGTATTATCCCAAAAACATTGTCTGTAACAGGTATTTCCGACAGCGCTTATTTCATTGATTATATCAATGCAACAATTAGCTGGAAGAGAAAACCCGGCCTGGACAGTGTGTTCATCATGTATCGCTCCTTTCCATATAAACTAAACAAGGTAGTGAAGCGGCTCGACTACGAGAAAATTGAAAATAATTTTGTAATTCAACCGACCATCTACAATAATGGAAATAATTCCGGGTCTGATAATTTCTTCAACTTCGGAAATATCAATTACAATGGAAGTTTCGGCAGGGCTATTTCATTCGGGAACAGTCAGGATGCGGTAGTCACATCTAATCTCAATCTTCAGCTAAGCGGTTATCTCGCCGACAGCATTGAAATTGCTGCAGCTATCACAGATAATAATATTCCGATTCAACCTGACGGAACAACAGCAGAGATTAATGATTTTGACAGGATATTTCTTCAGTTTAAAAAAAGGAATTGGGCTTTGAGTATGGGTGATATTGATCTTCGGCAAAACCAAAATTATTTTTTGAATTTTTATAAGCGCCTGCGAGGAGCTTCTTTTGAGACGACGAGTCAGATATCAAATAATATCACGAATAAAGTTCTTTTAAGCGGTGCAGTAGCCAAGGGGAAATTTACAAGAAATGTTTTTCAGGGACAGGAAGGCAACCAGGGACCTTATCGTTTGCAGGGCGCAAACAACGAATTGTATTTTATCATACTTGCAGGAACTGAAAAAGTGTATATCGACGGACAATTGATGCAAAGGGGCGAAGACCAGGACTATGTAATCAATTATAATACGGCCGAACTTACATTTACGCAGAAGCGTATGATCACTAAGGATAGCAGGATACAGATTGAATTTGAATACTCGAACCAATATTTCCTGAATGTGAATCTGTACCTGTACGATGAGGCGAATTTTAGCAATAAACTGAAACTAAGGTTTGGTATTTTCAGTAACAGCGATGCAAGAAATTCTCCTATCAATCAAACGCTGGATCCCAGCCAGACGAAATTCCTGAGCGCTTTGGGGGACAGTATCAACAGAGCATTTTATCCTGTTGCACCCATTGACACTTTTTCTGCGGGTAAAATTTTGTACCAGAAAATAGATACGATTTATATTGATGGAGACGGGTTTTACAGGCACGATTCAGTGTATGTTTTTTCAACAAATACCAATACAACCTTATATAACCTTTCATTTACCGATGTAGGTGTTGGCAATGGAAATTATGTGCCAAGTCTGAATGGTGCTAACGGGAACGTGTACATGTGGGTAGCTCCGGTCAACGGACAGAAACAAGGTCAGTTTGAAGCAGCTCAATTTTTGGTAACACCCAAAACACAGCAGGTAATTACGGCTGGAGCCGATTACGCGATCAATAAAAACACGGTGCTGAGTGCTGATCTTGCGCAAAGCCATTACGACGTGAACACGCTTTCTTCGAAAGACAAGGGCAACGATTATGGATATGCGACAAAATGGACCTTGAAAAATATTCATCCATTTGCATCTTCCACGAAAGGGTTGGAACTCGCCACAAATTTATCATACGAGTACGTTGATGCGAGGTTCCAGCCGCTGGAACGTCTTCGTCCGGTTGAATTTTTACGCGATTGGGGACTTCCACTGGATTTACCGCAGGATAATGAAACGCTTTATTCGGCAGGATTTCAGCTCAGTGATAAGAAGAAGAATATGGTAAAGTATGAATTCTCGGGTTATGACAGAAGCACAAATTTCAGTGGTATCAGAAATACATTTTCTCATCTGACTGACCTTGGAGGATGGCGGTTCAATGATCAGATTAGTCTGACTAATGGAAATAGTACAGCATCCAAAGGATATTATTTGAGACCGACGATTGATATATCAAAAACCCTTAATCGTCTCGGAAAATATATTGTAGGAATCAATTATTCAATCGAACATAATGAAAGCCGAGATAAGGTGAGTGATACTGTTTCAAGCACCAGTTATGCATTCGAAGTATTTCAGGCATATTTCAAATCGCCTGAAAAAAATCCCAATCATTGGGGTATAACATATTTTACCCGCGATAATTCCTATCCTTATGGAAAAGAATTGGCAAAGGGTGATCGAAGCCAGAATATAAATGCATTTGTTGAATTGTTTAAAAGCAAGCATCATCAATTTAGGTTTAATGCTACTTACCGGAGTCTCGAGATTTTAAATACTGCAGTCACCACACAGGCGCCTGATAAAAGTTTGCTTGGTCGTGCAGAATATATTGTCAATGCATGGAAGGGATTGCTGGTTGGGAATACTTTGTACGAAATCGGTTCGGGCCAGGAACAAAAGAAAGCATATTCATATGTTCAGGTACCTGCCGGAACAGGCCAATATACCTGGATTGATTTAAATGGAGATGGAATACAGCAATTGAATGAATTTGTAATCGCACAATTTGCAGATCAGGCAAATTTCGTCCGTGTGTTTACACCCACCAATGAATATATAAAGGCAAACTACAACACTTTTAATTATAGTTTTAGCATCAGTCCGCGCGCATTGATCGGTGCAAAGAGCAAAGGAATGAAAAAAGTACTTGCAAATATTTATCTTCAATCTTCCTTACAATTGAGTCAGAAAGAGCAGGCAAATGGTTTTATTCAGTTGAATCCTTTTAAAGCGCCCCTAAACGACACTTCATTAATTACGAGGACTGCGGTTTTTGTCAATTCATTTTCATTCAACAAAGCAAACCCGAAATGGGGTTTTGATATCAACAATTCAAGAAACAGCAGTAAGGCTTTATTGACTTATGGTTACCAGACACAGACGCTGAATGAGTGGACGCTTCGCACGCGATTAAGTATCTCCAGTTCTTTTTTATTCAACGCAACTTTTAAAAAAGGGATTAACCAGTTGTTTACAGACAGTAAAAATTTTGACAACAGCAATTATAACCTGAATCAATATTCTATTGAGCCGGATCTAAGTTATACCCGTAAAAGCAATTTCAGGGTAACTATCGGTTATAAATACACGAATAAAGAGAATGACCCGGCATATGGGGGTGAACTATATTCTTCCCAGTCGGTAAACAGTGATATCAAATACAATATCCTCCAGAATACATCCCTGCAGGGCAAGTTTACATTCAGTAATATTAATTATACCGGCAGCACCAATTCTACAGTCAGCTATATTATTCTGGACGGGTTATTGCCCGGCAAAAATTATTTGTGGGATTTTGACTTTACAAAAAAACTGGGAGCAAATCTGGAATTAAGTATTCAATATGAAGGTCGTCAGCCCGGAGAAGGACATACTGTACATACCGGAAGAGCGTCCTTAAGAGCAATATTATAAAGAATTTAAAATTTAAATATTGGGTTATGCCATTGAAACGAGGCGATATTTTTTCAGAAATATTCAATAGGTCAACAATCAATATTCAATGCTCAGCAGGTAGTATAAATTGCCCGAAATTTCTCATTGGGAATTGATTTTTGAACCTGGAATTGCATATTGAGTATTCAAACTAATATGCAATCAGTATAAGTCTGATTATTATTAAACAAGAAACCCCGGATAATCCGGGGTCCTTATATCTGGTTTTCAATAGTATTTTCTAACCAAAAAGTCCACCTTTCTTTAATTGTCTTGTTCCTTCGCCAATTTTGAAACCATTATGATAGATTTCAATTTTGTAATCACCAATCAGGAAGGGTGTATTTTGTTTCCAGGCAAACTGAACAGATTTAGTTTTATTTGCTTCAATATCTACCGGAACTTTTGCAGTAAATATTTTGTCGCCTTCGTCACGGGTTGTGAAACTTCCGGAACCAAGAGCAGGGACAGAGATTGGTTTTCCATCAGGACCAGTGATACATACATATACATCGGTTTGTCCTGTTTGAGCGATACGATTGCTTACGTCAAATGAGATGAGAAGTTTATCTACTTTTTTAGCTGTAGTGGTAACTTTTTCCTGTCCATTCTTTTTATCCTTTACAGGTGTAATTGCGATATTGGATGCATTTAAAGTAGAAGCGATATCAACTTTCTTTTCCAAGTCCTGCTTAGCTGTAGTTGTTGTCTGTAAATCGTTAGTGAGTTTTTCTTTGTCCTGAGTCAACTGCGTATTATTAGCTGTCAAAGTTTGATTTTCTTGTGTCAAACGGGCAACTTCCTGTTCGAGGTTGCTGATTTTATCATTCAAATCTTTGATCAGAGCTTCTGCTTTCTGCTTTTCAGCTTCAGTGAGTTTTTCTTTCTTCAGGTAACTACGGATCTGAGTTTTTAATTTACCAATTTCAGTCTGACGTTCATTTAACTGGCCTTGCATTTTATTATTAGTACCTGTCAAAGAATCCAGACGTACCAATGCATCATCGAAATTTTTCTGCAATTGGCCTTTCTCATCTGTTACCTTGGCAATCTGAGTTTGTTGTTGTTGTTGAACCTGTTCTTGTTTGTTATTGTTCCATAACAGGTAACCCCAGGTTCCCAGAAAACCTGCAGCCAGAATCCCGATAATAAGATTTTTAAAATCTTTTCTTGGGGGCTGACTTTGGGGAGTAGCTGATGGATAATTGGTTGTACTCATGGTTTTTTATTTTGTTTTGATGATTTAAAGTGCCTTCTAGGGCTAATAAAAGGTTTTCAGCGTCATTCAATGCTAAATCTGTGCCAATTTTAAAATCCTTTCTTAAAAACCGGTTTTTCAGGTGTTTACACTTATTCGGGAAGGGGTATATTTTAATGATATAATCGGGTATTGTACATTATATTGCGGGTAAAATCGAAAAAGTTGTCTGTGGAAAAAATCATGAGCGAGTGGAAAAAGAAAAGCTTTAAGCCGGTATATTGGCTGGAAGGAGAGGAGGAATATTATATTAATAAATTGGTAGATTATGCCGAACATTCCCTTCTTCCGGAATCTGAAAAAGCTTTCAATTTGTCTATTTTTTATGGGAAGGATGCAGAGTGGACTTCTGTTATAAATACCTGCCGGCGCTACCCGATGTTTGCCGACAGGCAGATTGTTCTGCTCAAGGAAGCGCAGCAAATGAGGGATATAGATAAGCTGGAACCCTATATTCAAAACCCGCTGATCTCAACTGTATTGATCGTATCCTACAAGGAAAAAAAGGTGGATGGTCGTAGCCGGCTTGCTAAGTTGCTCAAGGAAAAAGCAGAACTGCTGACGACTAAAAAAATGTATGATAGTCAACTGCCCGAATGGACTACCGAGCTGGTGAAATCAAAAGGATATTCCATTACACAAAAAGCCTTATTCCTTTTAATTGATCATATCGGCAACGATTTAACAAGGATCGATAATGAAATTGAAAAAATAGGAATCAACCTGGGAGCGAGGAAAAATATAACCGAAGATGATATTGAGCAATATGTGGGAGTGAGCAAGGAATACAATGTTTTCGAATTGCAGGACGCGCTTTCGCGTAAAGATGTTCCCAAAGCAATCCGGATTATCCAATATTTTGAAAGCAATCCGAAAGCAGCACCCATTCAAATGATTTTGCCGGCTTTGTATAATTTCTTCAGTAAAACTTATATGATTTTTGGTCAGTCAGGAAATGACGAAAAAGCGATTGCTGCTAGCATTGGTGTAAATCCTTTTTTTGTAAAAGATTTTATGCTTACCGCTAAAAATTATGGCTATGCCGGAGTTGAAAATGCTTTATTATTATTGCACGAGTATAATCTAAGGAGCATTGGAATTAATAGTGTCGCAACAGAAGATGCTTCCCTCCTGAAAGAAATGGTTATAAAGATGGTTGCCTGAATAGCCCATTTTATTTTTTTTCAGTACTGAAATATTCGACGGCTTGTTTTTTATCATTAGCCAATTGTTCTTTTAATGCATCCAATCCACTGAATTTCTGTTCAGCACGAATATGCTTTTTACAATAGACTCTCAGGCTTTTTTCGTAAATATTTTCATTGAATTCAAATATATTTACTTCTATCATTTTTTTTGACCCGTCTACTGTAGGCCTGAAGCCAATATTCATCATCCCCTGGTATTTTTTGCCTGCGTTCTTCACCTCGTCTTTTAATTCCACTTCTACCACATATACCCCGTCGGCAGGAATTATTTTTTCTTCGTTTTCAATTTTTAGATTGGCAGTTGGATAGCCTATTTTTTTTCCCAGTTTATTTCCTTCTTCTACCAATCCTTCAAAGAAAAATGAATATCCCAGTAATTGATTGGCAGTTTCGATATCAGCGTGAGCAATCGCTTCGCGTATGCGGGTTGAACTAACTGATATGGCATTTAATACCTGAACAGGGATCTCTAACAGTTCATAATTAAAAGTCAGGCTGAGTTCTTCTAACAAATGATAATCACCCAAACGCCCATGGCCGAAACGATGATCATATCCAATGATAATGGTGTGTGGATGAAATTTTTTTACCAGGAATTCACTGACATATTGTTCAGCTGTTAATTTGGAAAATTCTTCTGTGAAAGGAACGATCACCAATTGATCGATTCCTTTTTTGGCAAGCAATTCAATTTTTTCTTCTGTTGTATTGATGAGTTTGATCGTGCTTGCAGAATGGATAATCTTCCTTGGATGGGGATCGAAAGTGATGATGACCGACTGACCATTAATCTTTCGGGCTTCATTCTTTAATTGTTCAATCACTTGCTGGTGACCGGTATGCACGCCATCAAAAGTGCCAATGGTAATGACGGCTTTTTCAAAAAAAGGTAAAAAATCTGCGTTCCTGTAAACCTGCATAAACAAAAGTGTTGCGAAAATACAATAAGACTCCGAAAGACGGAAAGACCGAAAGTCAGGAAGAAAGAATTTCATTCAATAAAAATGATTTTTATCCTGCTTAGTTGACTTTCGGGCTGAATAATTAGCTTTGTGATGGTCGTAAACCAGATATCATAATCATAAATATTTCATGTCTCTCTACACAAAACGAGGCGTTTCAGCCCAAAAGGAAGAAGTACATAAGGCGACGGAAAAATTAAGCAAAGGGCTTTATCCATTCGCTTTTTGTAAAATTTATCCCGATTATCTGGGAAATGATGAAGCCTGGGTTAATCTCATGCATGCTGACGGAGCCGGAACAAAAAGTATTCTTGCTTATCTGTATTGGAAAGAAACAGGTGATATATCTGTTTGGAAGGGCATCGCCCGTGACGCAATTGCCATGAATCTGGACGACCTGCTTTGTGTAGGTATTTATGATCATATTCTATTTTCGTCTACTATTGACCGTAATAAAAAACTGATTCCCGGCGACGTGCTCGAAGCTGTGATAAAGGGCTCACAGGAGTTTTTTGATGAACTGAAAACTTTTGGAGTTAATATAGAATACCTGGGCGGAGAAACAGCCGATGTAGGTGACTTGGTGCGGACGATTGCTGTCAATGGTACAATGACCACCCGATGGCCAAAACAGAAATTAATTACCAATCAGAAAATCAAGGGAGGCGATGTTATTCTGGGACTATCGAGCTCGGGTAAGGCGGGTTATGAAAAAGAATATAATAGCGGCATCGGCAGCAATGGTCTGACCAGTGCCAGGCATGATGTCCTTGAAAAATTTTATGGGATTCATTTTCCGGAATCTTTTGAACCTTCTCTCGACAATGATGTGGTGTACATAGGTCGGCATCGATTGAATGACGAAATAATAATTCCGGATACTGATGGCCACAGATCATCAACCATCGGAAAACTTCTGCTCAGTCCGACACGTACCTATGCCCCCCTGATGAAAGTTTTACTGGAAAAATATTTTGATCAGATTCATGGGCTTATTCATTGCAGCGGTGGCGGGCAAACCAAATGCATGAAATACTTACCGGAAAATTTCAGGGTGATTAAAGATGATTTATTTGAGCCGCCAGTCATTTTTAAATTAATCCAGGAATCTTCGCATGCCGATAACCGGGAGATGTACCAGGTATTTAATATGGGTCACCGGCTGGAAATTTTTACCGATGAAAATGCATCTGCTGATATGATCAGGGTCGCCGGGCAATTGGGTATCGATGCAAAAATAGTGGGCAGGGTAGAAGCGGCTGAAAAAAAAGAATTGGTGCTGAAGCGGGGATCAGAAGAGATCCGTTATTAATTTTTCTTGCGTAGTTTGTAAAAAATATCAATGGCTTAGCTGATATGTTTCGCAGCTCCCATTTCTCCCCTCATATGGTCTTTATTATTTTTTTTCGAGTGAATAGCACATAATCCAGACTATATTTTCCTGCTCCCCAAATGATGAAGATCATGGCAAACAAAGTATAAGAGATTGTAAAGCCTCCATCAATTACAAAATTTTCGCCCAGGTTGGCAGACAATGTAGCTACAATCATCGTAAAAGCGACAATGGAAGCAGCCGGCCTGGTAAAGAGTCCTGCAATCAAAAAAATTCCACCTGCCAGTTCAGAACCTTTCGCAAGAAAAGCCATCAGCAGGGGCATGGGAAAATGCAATTCATCTCCAAACCATTTTCGAAAAAATATCCTTTCTTTTTCCGAACTGAGTATACCAGTTATTGAAGAAAAACTTGCAGTGATTAGCCGGTATCCAAGCCAGATACGAAGAATAAGCAAGGCTATATCCCAGATTTTGGATTTATTATAGGTCACCAGAGTATATTTTGACCAATATATCCTATTCACAGGTTCATTAGAACATAAAAAATCCAAAACCGTGAAATACTTTCTTTAAACCGCAAACAATAATTCTCTGGATAAAGAAGTAATCAGCTTTTAACGCATGTCTTCCGTTGAATCGCTTACTTTTCTAAAAACAACCTGAATCGGCGGGAGTCCATTGTTAATACTATTTCGCAACTCCTTTTTTTTATATCTGAATCTATATTTATCCAGTAAATAATATCTTTCCATCGGATAAATCTGTAGCTCGTAAGATTGATTTAGAAATAAATTCTGCTTCAAAATAATTGGCGCGTAATCAAATGTACTGATCGCTACAGAATCGAACCCAGTTGATAAAAGTTCCAGGCTGTTTTCAGAAATAATGACATTGCTTATCGGCCTGGTGAAACCATTTTTATATTGTAATACTCCGGTGATTTCAATTGGTTTGTTACTGTTTCCCAGGAATAACCTGAAAATCGGATGGTCGCTCGGGTTCTTTTTTAATATTTTCAGACTGAAACCCATCAATGGATGGGGATGGCTGGTAAATACGATATCTTTTTTGTTAAGGGTCCAGCTGCCTTGCGTCCACCCGGTAATTCCGTTCATCAGCATTTCATCATAGCCATATGTTTTGTTTGCAAACAATTGCAGGGTATCATGCAATGTATATTCAACATAAGTTCCCGGAACCTGGTCTTGCAGTGACTTACAATCACAGAAAAATATCGCCAGTAAAAGAAATAATATCAGAAAAGACTTCATCAGCAATTAAGATTATTCCCGGAAAATCTGGCTGAATTTTTATTGTGCTTCCAGCCTGTATTTTATAGGCTGCAATTTATAAGCAGCAACTTTTTGTCCACCCTCCATAGCAGGAATCCATTTGCCACTGCTTTGTTCAATAACTCTGACAGATTCTGCTCTTAATTCTTTGGGCCCACTGATGGCTTTTACATCACTGACATTGCCTTTTTTATCTATGACAAACTGTACAAGCACATCACCCTGGATTTCTTTGTTGATAGCATCATCAGGATAATGAAGGGTTTTGTAGATGAAATTTCTCCATGCTTCTGGTCCGCCGGGAAAATCAGATTCTACTTCTACTTTTGAATAAATTTTTTCAGTAGATTCTTTGGTAGCCTGATCCCGTGTACATGCAAAAGCGAAGAAGAGGATGAAGAGCAGGGGAATCATCATGATCCTGCTTAAATAATTGTGTCGCGGGTTTTGAAGTTTTGTAATCATGACTATACGACGTTTTATCTGGTTATGAAAAAATGGATTGATGAGTTGTGGATATTTGGCATTGAAAGAACGCAGAACCAATAACTCCGCATAATCATACCTGTTATTGGCGGAAACAACATTACGGTCGGCAAGGAATTCATGGATGGCCTTTATTTCTTTTTTAATAAGATGAAAGATTGGATTGAACCAAAATAAAGCAGTGATAATTTCAAAAAACAGGATATCTATGGAATGCTTTTCATGAACATGATAGCATTCATGCCTGAATACCTGCTGACCTTCTGAGCTTTCAATATCCAGCTCGCGATTCCAGAATACCAGGTTGAAGAATGAGAATGGCGCATCAGATTCATTCGTTTCAAAGAGCCTGATCCTGCCTATTTGCGTGCTTGGATAAAGCCGGGAAATCTTCCGGATATACCATAAAGACTTGCTCAGTCCGATAAGGAAAAACACGATCAGGGAGAAATAGATAATATATCCCAGGTTTTGCCAGCTTATATTGGAATAAGAATGAATGCGATTCGGTGTGATGGTGATCGCCTGTTCCCAATTATTAAAAAATGATAAAAAACCTCCCTGATGAAAATTTTGACTGCCTAACAAATTTTGCAAAGAAATATTTAAGAGGGGCAGAACCAGGGAAAGGATGACTGCCCCGAGTAAATAAAAACGGTTATAGACATGGAATTGTCTGTTCTGCAAAAAAATCCGGTAATAGCTATAAAATAATGTTGAGCAGATCGTCAGCTTAAAAAAATATATCAGGACTATCATAAGCAACCTTTTTAACGATATAAAATCAATCAACCGATGGTGGATTAGTGGCTTGCATTATTTTTTTTGAGCACATGTTGCATCACTTTTCTCGATATCAAAAGAAATATGCAAATGGACTTTGTTTGATATACCCCCTGCAGATGCATACTGGTAGCCCGAAACAATTTTTCTTATTTCTTCCTGTAGCTGGGCAGTCTCAGACCGGCCAAATTTTGATTTCGATACAGTATGATCTGTGCCTTTGTATTTGGACAACGCATAGACATTGATGGAAACTGTTCTGGTATCTTTGGGTAATGAGGGTAGGAAATTAATTTCCTTATAAACTCCTTTTTCATCCAAAATGAATTCGGCATCAAGTGTTCCTATCATATTTTTTTCTAGCAGGGATTCGGGATAATGGATATGTTTTAGCAGGTAATGATTCAATGATGATACCAGTGGGTCTTTTTCTGTAGAAGTTCCGGGCTGTTCATATCCATATGAATTTTCAAAACGCACAATTCCTTCTAAAATATCTTTTGCAATTTTTTCCTGGTTCTGTTCATCGAGGATAAAAGCAAGATCCTTGCTGTTTGTCATGTATCCGCATTCCACGATGATCGCGGGAATTGCAGAATGATTCAATACAGCTACGCCATGATTCATCCTGATCAGCGCATCTTCTACTGCATAATCTTTTTTTATTTCTTCAGAAAGAATGGATCCCAGTTGAACGTTTTTCTGAACCAGGCCGGGGTCTTTGTCGGAAATATACATCTGGAAACCGCTCTTGCTCTGGTCATTTGTGTTATTCATATGAATTGAAATAAAAAGATCAGCCTTACTCTTCACGGCGATCTCCGTACGATTGTTTAATCCGGTTTTATAATCCAAAGTACCCCCGGGCAATTCGTCTTTTTCCCTGGTCATTACGACATGGACATTATAAGTTTTGGAGAGAGACTGAATTTTTTTTGAGATCTGCAGAGCAATATCCTTTTCACTAACACCATTTGGGCCGGTGACTCCTGGATCCACGCCTCCATGTCCTGCATCGATCACTACTGTAATTGTTTTTTCGACCTGCGCAGCCGGCTTTCTGTCAATTGCTTTGATGGCAAATGCACAGAATAAGATAAAGAAGAAGGGGAGAATCATTATCCGGCTTATATAACCGTGTTTTTTGTTTTGAAGTTTTGTTATCATGGCTATACGACGTTTTATCTGGTTATGAAAAAAGGGATTGACTATATTAGATTTGGAGTGGCGGATGGATTGGATGACCAGTAATTCCGCATAGGCATACATGTTACTATTGGATACGGCATACCCATCTGCCAGAAATTCATGAATGGCTTTTATTTCTTTTTTGATGAGATAAATAAAAGGATTGAACCAGGTCAGTATTCCCAAAAATTCCAGGAAGAGGATGTCTGCCGTATGATGCTGACGTACATGATACAGTTCATGCCGGAAAACCTGTTGCCCTTCCCGGCTTTCAAGGTCGAGTTTATTATTCCAGAATATTTTTTTGAAAAAAGAGAACGGAGTGCCGGGTTCATTCGTTTGAAAAAAATGGATATCATTGATTCGTTCGAAAGTATAAAGGCGTGTAATTTTATTGATATAGAATAATGATTTCAATAAAATAACAAACAGAACAAGTGCAACGATAGCATAAACGAGAAAGCTCAGGTATTGCCAGCTCATAAATATTTTTATAAAACTTTTGTTGGCAATGATGGTCACGGGTGTTTCCCAGTCTCCATTGGTTACTTTCAATAACCTGATATCTGAACTATAATTTGTAAAACCGCTAAAGGCAACGGGAATTTTTTCCAGTGGAAGTATTGCTGAAGCGGGTACAATGCCCAGCAAATAAAAGCGGTTGTAATGATGGAATTGCTTATTTCGGAGAAAAAACCAGTAATAGGTATAAAACAGCCCTGAAATAAAAATCATTTTGATAAGATAAAGGACAATAATCATGGTTATTGGTTTTTGGATGATCTGATTTGCTGCAGTAACTCTTCCAGCTCCTCTAATGAAAGTTTGTTATCGTTCACAAACTGTGAAACCAGTTTGGCAGGGGAGCCTTCAAAATAACCCTTGATAAGTTGGTTGATGGTTTTTTTGCCATATTCCTGCTTACTGATCCTGGGCTGGTATAGATTGTTTCTTCCCTGAACCGAATATTCCACAAATCCTTTGTCGACCAGGATTTTTAAAATAGTGGCAATGGTATTGGAATGAGGTTTTGGGTCGGGAGTGGCTTCGATGATCTCTTTCAGAAAGCCTTTTCCCAGTTTCCAGAGAACCTGCATTACCTGTTCTTCAGCTTTTGTGAGTGGTTTTAACATAACTAAATATTTAGTTGACGCAACAAATCTATAACTAAATAATTAGTTTCAAAAGAAATTTTGAAAATTTTATGAATTTTTTTGCGGAAAAGATGCTTCTGGATTGTCTTATCAAAGGAAATGCAGGATGGGCGAGGGTTTGATGGGAAAGAGAAACGTTGAGGCATCGACGTTATTCACAAATTGTGAAAAAACAATCCGGCAGGGGCTTGATTTTTATCCTAAAAGGTTATGAAGTTCCGAATTCGGTTTGTAATTTTGCAAATGGTTCAGGACGGATTTGAGTAAAAAACACATCTTTACAACTTTCCCCGACCGTTTTCTGTTATACATGTATTGATTTGTACCCGACAAGTTTTTTGTCAACTTTTTATTTTTAGATATGAGGCAACTTAAGATTGCTACACAGATTACAAACCGTGATTCCCAGGCGGTTGAAAAGTATTTGCAGGAAATCTCTAAGATTCCGATGATTACTCCTGAAGAGGAGACTGTATTGGCCCAGAGAATTAAGATGGGCGATCAGAAAGCATTGGATAAACTGGCGCAGTCAAACCTGCGTTTTGTGGTTTCTGTTGCAAAACAATATCAACACCAGGGGTTATCACTGAGTGATTTGATTAACGAGGGCAACCTCGGCTTAATTAAAGCGGCTCAACGCTTTGATGAAACTAAAGGTTTCAAGTTTATTTCATACGCGGTATGGTGGATCCGCCAGTCCATTTTACAGGCGTTGGCAGAGCAGGGCAGATTAGTCCGCCTGCCTCAAAACAAAATTGGCACTTATAACAAAGCTAATAAAGCGTATATGGCTTTCGAACAGGAACACGAAAGAGAGCCAAGTACAGAAGAATTAGCCGAATTGCTCGAAATGAGCGAGACAGAAATCAACAACATTTTCCAAAGCAACACCCGCCACAGCTCATTGGATGCTCCCGTTCATGAAGCTGAAGATGTAGCCATGGGTGATTTGCTGGAAGGAAGTGATGATACCGATGATGATGTGATGAAAGATTCACTGCGTGCAGAAATTCGTCGTGTATTGAAATCCCTGAGCCCCCGTGAAGCTGAAATCGTAAATGCTTATTTCGGATTGGATGGCGAAAATGGAGTTACCATCGAACAGATCGGACAGAAATACGATCTCACCAAGGAACGTATCCGCCAGATCAAGGAAAGAGCGATCAAGCGTTTACAGAAAGCACGCTATAGCAGTGCGCTGAAAGCGTATCTTGGATAATTTGTTAATGTGAAAAATTTGGAAATGTGGGAAATGTGGAAATAAAAAGAATCAAACTTCTTGAATTTTCATATCTCTCACATTTTTCATTTTCACAACTCCGTATTTTCATATTCATTCTTTTTTTCTTATCCTCCTGCGAAAAAGACATTACCATTCATCTTAAAGATTCCCAGGCGCAGTTAGTAGTTGAAGCAACGATTGAAAATGGGAAACCTCCCATCGTGTTTCTGTCAAGCAGTCTTGATTATTTCAGCCAGATTACTACGGAAATACTTGCTCAATCTTTCGTTCATAATGCGAAAGTGATTGTATCTGACAGCAGCACATCCGTTCAATTGAAAGAATATGCAACACCTGTTGATACAAGCGGCAATCTGGTTTATTATTATACTGTGGATTCCCTGAATAGCACCAATTTTACCGGCTCCCTGAATCATAGTTATAGTTTAAGAATAGAGGTAAATAGCAAAGTGTACAATTCACAGACAACAATTCCTCCTCTTGCAAAAAAAATTGATTCCATATGGTGGAAACAGGCGCCCGATAATCCGGATACAAATAAAATTGTAGTAGAGGCTAAAGTCACAGATCCTCCGGGCCTGGGTAATTATATCCGCTATTTCACCAGCGAAAACAACGGACCTTTTTTCCCCGGACTTAATTCTGTATTTGATGATCAGATTGTAGATGGCACTACATACAATGTTGATGTTGACAAAGGTGTTAACCGAAACGAAAAAATAGATTTGAACAATTATGCTTTTTTCGAAAGAGGCGATAGCGTGATTGTGAAATTTTGCAATATTGATAAAGCGACTTATGACTTTTGGAGAACAATGGAATATAATTATCAGAGTATCGGTAATCCTTTTTCAACACCTACAACAGTAATTAGCAATATTTCCAATAATGCATTAGGATATTTTGGTGGATATGCTGCGCAGTATGTATCGTTGAGAATCCCTAAGTAAAGTGCGAAGTCAGGAGTGCCGGGGATGAAGGATGAAGTCCGGAGTCTGAAGTCTGGAGTCTGAAGCCCACAATATTTTTCTCTACATAGAAGTATTTTCTTTCCTTCATCCTTCGTCCTCAGGACTTCGCAGTTCTGCAAAGTCGTCTGGACGACTCTGAATTTCATCATTAACCATTATTTTTGTCAACTTTATTTGGAACTTTCAAGAGTTTGAAAGCTCAGGTTATAAAATGCAGTCATGAAAAATACATCAATCGAAAAAGTACATTGTTTAATAATAGGATCTGGGCCTGCAGGTTATTCTGCCGCGGTTTATGCGGCCAGGGCCAATCTCAAACCAGTTTTGTACCAGGGCATTCAACCGGGGGGTCAGCTGACTATTACTACCGAAGTCGAAAATTATCCAGGCTATCCCGACGGAGTACAGGGACCGGAAATGATGATTCATTTTGAAAAACAGGCAGCACGAATGGGCGCTGATATTCGTTATGGAATTGCTACTAAAGTTGATTTTTCAAAACAGCCTTTTAAAGTCTGGATCGATGAGGAAAAACTCATCGAAACAGATGCGGTGATCATTGCTACAGGCGCTTCTGCAAAATGGCTCGGTCTCGAAAGTGAACAGAGATTAAACGGATATGGTGTAAGTGCCTGTGCAGTATGCGATGGTTTTTTCTTCAGGGGTAAGGAAGTTGCGATTGTCGGAGCAGGAGATACTGCAGCTGAAGAAGCTTTATATTTATCAAAACTCTGCACAACTGTTCATATGATAGTGCGTCGGGATGAGATGAGAGCATCTAAAGTGATGCAGGAAAGAGTACAGCAAACACCGAATATCAAAATCTATTGGAACCGGGAAGTGGAGGAAGTGATTGGAGAAAGCAGGGTAGATTCAGTGCGAATCAGGAATAACAAAACCGGAGAGCAGCAAACAATTCCTGTGAATGGTTTTTTCGTTGCAATCGGCCATCAACCCAATTCAGAAATATTCAAAGGATGGCTGGATATGGATAATGCGGGTTATATCAAAACAATTCCGGGAACCTCCAAAACAAATATTGAAGGAGTTTTTGCGGCGGGAGATGTGCAGGACAAAGTTTACAGGCAGGCCGTGACCGCAGCAGGAACTGGCTGCATGGCTGCACTAGATGCGGAAAGATATCTCGCGATAAAAGGATAAAGAGAATTCTATTTTTCTTTTCAGGAATAATCAAAATTTTCCAATAACTCACAATCTAAGTACAGAAATAATATATCAGAATATTCTATTTGTTTTTTTTCAGGACAAATCAATTAATCCCACTTATTTGCAATTGGTGCAAAGATTTAATACCCGTTTTCCCGATTAATCTATAATTTCCATTTTCGATTTTATTTGGTTGATTATGATAACAGTTGAACTGCATAACCTTATTTTGCATGGACATCATGGTATTTTTGAGGAAGAAAAGAAAGTAATGAATACTTTCGAAGTGAACCTGAGCGTTAAATATGATGAAAAAAGATCAGATTTTAATCGCATTGAGGATACGATTAGTTATGTAGACTTGTATGAAATTGTCAAACAAAAAATCGGCGTGCCTGTTTTCTTACTTGAAAAGCTCTGCCAGGAAATTATACATAAGATCAAGAATCAATATCCATCAGTAAGAGAAGTCAATATTTCAATTTATAAAATGCAGGCACCTATCGAGAATTTTCAGGGAAAAGCAGGTGTTAGTATGCGCAAGAAATTTGATGACTGAAATAAGGATGAACCGATTCCTATTATTACTGTTGTTGGTCCTGCCTTTTGAAAATTTTGCGCAGGATGTCAATGCACTGTTGAAAGATGCAGAGCAACAGGAACTTGCTTTCAGGGAAAACGAAGCTTTTTTGAAATATGCGGAAGTCGTTCGAATCCAACCTACCAATTTGCATGCTCTTTGCAAATGCAGCGAATTATGTTGTTTCATAGGGAGCCGTCAGACTGATAAAGCAAAAAAAGCAGACTATTTCAGGGCCGCAAAGACCTATGCCACGGCTGCAGTAAAAGTTAATCCCAACAGCACCGATGCAAATTTTGTAATGGCCATGTCTATTGGCCGTTTAACGATGATTTCATCGGGAAAAGAGAAGATTGCTACTGTTAATGATATAAAGTTGTATGCTGAAAAAGCCATCAAATTAGATCCTGCCAATTTCAAAGCATATCATGTATTGGGAAAATGGAATTATGAAGTGAGCAATCTGAATTTTGCAGAAAGAACAATCGCAAAATGGTTTTATGGAGCTGTTCCAAAAGCCTCTTTACATGATGCGATTATCAATTACGAAATTGCAAGATCAATCAATCCGGCATTTGTACTTAATTACCTCGAGCTGGCAAAAGCTTATTACAGGAATGATGAAAAGAAAAAGGCAATCGTTCTGTTAAATATGATGATGCCGCTTCCCAACAAAATATTCGATGATTTCCGGATCAAGGAAGAAGGAAAGAAATTGTTGAAGGAGTGGGAATAGGGATTCTATGGCTGATGGCCGTTAGCCATTGTCCGAGTTTCAATATTGGTCGGTGTATTATCAGCCAGCGGCGATCGATCAGGGGCCAACGAATTTTTATATCACCTTCTCTCTCCACTTTCCGCTTCGCATATACATATACGCGAGAACAAAAGTAAATATCCAGTAGAGCCATTCCGACATCCATCCATAAACGATTGGCAGGTTCCAGTAACCCAGGACCAGGTAAACATAGATGCTGTAAAATATAATTGTAATAATTTCTATGGCAAGGTTTACACGGGTATTGCCTGTACCAACGACAGCATTTAGCCAGATGGTGCCAAAAGACATCAGGATCAATGCAAGAGAAACTACATGAATTACCGGGATAGCATGTTGAATGAAAGATTGGTCCTGCCCATAAATTGAGAGGAAAAAACGGGGGAAGATATTTAAAAGGATCGCGATTATAATAGAGAAAATGACACTGAGCCTTACAATTTTATTGATCAGAAGAATCACTTTATCCTGCCGACCCTGGCCAATAATATTACTCACCATGCTATTGGTGGTGGATGCAAAGGCCCAGGTAAATCCACCAAATAATCCAAAAATATTTCTCATTGAATTACTGATTGCCAGATCCTCCTTCCCATGATGTTCAATCAGGATATAAAAGAATTCCCAGCTGATGATGCTGATGGCATATTGAAAAACCAGCGGTGATGATTGAACAAGAATTAACCGGATATTTTTTTTATCTAGTCCCCGGTTTTTGTAGATATACAATTGCTGGCCGATGCCTTTCACGTGAATGACTGCAAAGACCACAATCATGCCGGCTGCTTCCGCAATAATAGAGGCAAAAGCCGCACCATTGAATCCTAATTCAGGCAACCCGAAATGACCGAAAATAAATCCATAATCAAATACAATATTTGTGATTGTTTCAGCAATGGTTCCGTATACAAGGAATTTGCTTTGATTGGTTCCAATCAGCAGCGCGTTGCGCAATTGATATATGTAAAGAAATGGGAGGCCCCAGATACGGATTTTGAGAAACTGAATCGATTTTATTTTCAGTGTTTCTGATGACAATGAAAGATCCAATATACCCGGTGCAAGAAACCAGGTAATCAGGATGCCTGCTATCGCAATCACGAGCCCTATGCGAATACCCTGCGCAAAAAGTTTCCCGATTTCTTGGATTCTGTCTTCTCCTGCACGACGTGCAATTAATGCCTGCAACCCATTATTGATCCCGTTTCCGATCACTGCGAAAATGAGATAGTAAACACCTGTAATTCCTGCGGCTGCCAGCGACTCTTCATTCAAATGACCCAGGAAAATATTATTGGTAATGAAATTAATTTGCGGCACCAGCATAGCAAGGCTGATAGGCAAAGCGATTTGAAGTATTTGCCTGTTTGAGATTTCAACCTTTAAAGGATTGCTTTTCATCGGGGTCATTTAAGAGGGAGTGCAAAGTACAGTAAATGCAGTAATTTGAGATTGGCAATGAAGGAGTAAACCAAGTATGGCCTCAAAGAATTTTGTAGTATTATTGTGTTTCGACTAGTATGATAAAACCTGATTTTCATATACAACATGGTAATATAGAGTTAGAAGATATTATGCAATGCCGGCTGCTGATGGAAATGAATACGAACTCCTTCAGTTATGTATTACTGAACGTGAAAGGAATGCGTCCCATGGCAGTTAAATATTTTCAATGGAGCCCTTCTAAACTTGGATCATTGGAAGAAGTTCTTCGTGAAATCGTTTATGAAGATGAAATATTGACAACTCCTTCTATTGACGAAATCTTTCTTGTTTATAATTTCCCTGAAAGCAATCTTGTGCCGGAAAGGTTTTATGACAATGCTACCAATAAGACACTGACAGAACTTATCTACGGTGACCTGAATAACGAACTTGTTTTAAGTGAAAAAATTCCCTGGTGGGAATTACACAATGTATACCGTATCCCAAAGGGTGTGCACAATTTGATGCAGCAAAAATTTTCTTCGGGTAAATATTGGCATTTTTATAGCCTGCAATTAAAATGTCATAAAATGTTTACCTCAAAAGAAGCTCCCCAATATCTCAAGACATTTTTTTATACAGACAAAATGATTGTAATGATATGTAAGGGCGGACAGTTGCAGCTTATTCAGACTTTTGCCTACCAGGATTCGAAAGATGCAGCATATAATTTATTAAACTGTTGCGAGCAATTGCATCTGAAACAGGAGGAAGTTGTTGTGGACCTGGCAGGCCTGATTGAAAGAAAATCTGCCCTGCATGAAGAATTGCAAAAATATTTCCTGAATATTTCTTTTGACCACATGGATGATAGCATTAAGGTTACGGATGAATTGAGAGAGTATCCGCTTCATTATTTTTCATCGCTTTTGAAAATGGCTATATGCGTATAATCGGGGGGATTTTAGGGGGCAGAAAAGTAAATCCACCTTCGAAAATGCCTCATACCAGGCCTACTACCGATATCGCTAAAGAAGGTCTGTTTAATATTCTCGAAAATAATCTGGTGATAGAGGGAATGAAAACACTGGATATGTTCGGAGGCACAGGCAGTATTAGTTATGAACTGGCTTCCAGAGGAGCAACAGATATTACTATCATTGAAAAGGATCACACGATGTATGAGTTTATCAAAAAGACATCAGAAGCGTTTGGCCTAACTCAATTTAAAGTGATTAAAACGGATGTTTTCAGGTTTTTGAAACATTGCACCGAGCAGTTTGATTTTATTTTTGCCGGGCCCCCATATGCGCTGATAAATATCGACGATATTCCAAAATTAGTCGTTGAAAGGAATCTGCTTAAAAACAATGGCTGGTTTGTATTGGAACATACTCCCAGAAATCACTATGAGGGATATCCGCTATTTGTTTCCCAGCGCAATTATGGAACCACGGTTTTTTCGATTTTTGTAAACAAAAAAACTTGAGGAGTGAGATGTCAAATGTGAAACGTGAAATTGAGATTGGCATGATATATCACTCCCGACTAGCGACTCACGTCTAAAGACTGATATCTTACGATCTCAACTGCAAATCGCCATGCCATCTATCTTCATAACAGGAATAGGAACCGATGTTGGTAAAACAATTGTAGCTGCAATCCTTGCTGAGGCCCTGGAAGCAGATTACTGGAAGCCGGTTCAGGCAGGCAATGAAAATGGCACAGACAGTGATTTTGTAAGAGCCAATATCAGCAATTCCAGAACTAAGATTCATCCGGAAGCATACCTGTTGGGTATGGCAGCCTCTCCCCATATTTCTGCCAAAGAAGAAGGAAAAAAAATCGGGTTGGACGAAATAAAAAGGAAACTTAAAAAAATAGAGCACCAAAATGATTTTTTGATCATCGAAGGAGCCGGGGGCTTACTGGTACCCTTAAACGAAGAAGAATTTGTGATTGACCTGATCTCCGTGCTGGAAGCAAAAGTCATTATTGTGAGCAGGAATTACCTGGGAAGCATTAATCATTCTTTGTTGACGGCTAAAACTCTTGCATCAAAAAATATTTCCGTGATGGGATGGATATTCAACGATCATTACATGGATTATGAAGAGGAAATTGCCTGCTGGAGCGGGATTCCGAAAATTGCATCAATACCGTTTGAAGAGAATCCAGACAAAAGATTCATTCTTGAACAGGCAAAATGGATAAGGCCCCAAATACTGAAATTGCTTAGTATTGATTAGAAGCACTTCTCACATGAAATCCTGTATCTTTAACAATCCCTATTCTGAGGGCAGCATATGAATTTAAATTTCCCTTTGTTAAAAACCATACGTATTCTTTTATTGCCGTTTTCTCTGGTATATGCCGTGATCATCGTGGTACGTAACTGGTGTTTTGATAAAAAAATCCTGCCTTCAACTTCTTTCAATTTCCCCATTGTTTGCATTGGTAACCTGGCTGTAGGAGGGACTGGAAAATCACCAATGGTGGAATTTCTTATAAAAAAATTAAAAAGCCATTTTTCAATTGCAATTCTGAGCAGGGGATATAAACGAAAGACAAAGGGATATGCACTGGCAACTGAGACATCCACAGCTTTGGAAATTGGAGATGAGCCCATGCAATTTTACAGTAAATTTCCTGACCTGACCGTAGCAGTGGGAGAGGAGCGCATTGTTGCCATTCCCCAATTGTTACATGACCGGCCGGAAACAAAAGCAATCATTTTAGATGATGCTTTTCAGCACAGGACTGTAAAAGCAGGCCTGAATATTATGCTCACGGACTATAATAATCTTTTTACAAGGGATTGGTTTTTACCTACCGGAGATTTGAGAGATCAAAAAAAAAGTTATAAACGTGCTGAAATAATTGTTGTCACAAAATGTGAAAGTGATTTATCACTGAAAGAAAAAAATGACCTGATCCGGGAGATCAGGCCCATGGAAAATCAACAGATTTTTTTTTCTTCCATCCAATATGGCGATGCATACCATATCACGGACAAATCGATATTGGAAATCGATTATTCTATGGAAATACTGCTGGTCACCGGTATTGCAAACCCGGAACCATTAAAACGGTTTCTGGATGGAATCTCAAAGGCATATTACGAGATGATATATAGCGATCACTATATTTTTTCTATTGATGATCTTAAATATATTATCAAACGTTTTGATTCTATTCAAACAGAAAAAAAAATTATTTTGACTACAGAGAAAGACGCGGTAAGGCTGATGAAATTCGGGCAGGAGTTAAAGAAATTGCCTTTTTACGTTATTCCCATTGAACCTAAATTTTTGTTTGGTGAGGAGAATCGTTTTACAGATCTGATCACTAAATTCATCAGCGATTTTAAATATCAATCATAAAAAATTAATGGCACATAAACATTCCCGGAAAAAAAAGAAAGGATCGGTAGCTGAGCATATGTACAGAGGCGTATTGGAGATTACAAGGTCAGGAATGGGATTCGTAATTGCAGAAAATCTTGAACAGGATATCCTGGTTCGTCCTGGTGATTTTAATACGGCCCTGCATGGAGATACCGTGAGAGTGAAAATTATCAAAGGCAATGCTAAAAGCGGCCGGATGCAGGGACAGGTTTCTGAAGTGTTGGAAAGAAAGCAGACCGAATTTTTGGGTCATATTGAATTGAGTGAAGATTTTGCTTTTTTTATTGCTGAAACGGAAAAGCCAATGCCCGATGTTTATATACCTCTTGATAAATTGAATGGCGCTAAAAATAATGAAAGAGTCATTGTAAGAATTGTGGAATGGGAGAGAAACAGGAAGCCTCAGGGTGAAGTGATACAGGTGATGAATAGCGCTGATGAAAATGATCGTGCAATGAAAGAAATCCTGCTTGAAAACGGATTTCCGATTTTCTTTCCTGAAAATGTGCTGGAAGAATCAGAAAGATTGCCGGAGATCATCGGTGAAACTGAAATCGCTCGCAGGAGAGATGCCCGCAACATTCTCACTTTTACAATTGATCCTGCGGATGCAAAGGATTTTGATGATGCCATTTCCATCCGTCTTTTGAAAAATGGTCTTTATGAAATCGGGGTACATATTGCAGATGTGAGCCATTATGTTGAGCCGGAAACGGCACTGGATAAAGAGTCTTATGGCAGGGCGACTTCAGTATACCTGCCCGACAGGGTGAATCCCATGTTGCCGGAACGGATTTCAAATGAATTGTGTTCTTTAAGACCTCATGAAGATAAACTTACTTTTTCTTCCATTTTCCAGATTTCTGTCAAGGGAGAAATAAAACATTACTGGTTGGGGAAAACAGTAATTCATTCGGACCATCGCTTCACTTATGAAGAAGTGCAGGAAATCATTGATAAGAAAGAAGGATTGCACAAGGAGGAAATAATGGTCTTGCATGAACTTGCCCAGCGTTTTCGCAAACGTCGTTTCAAGAAAGGTGCAATTAATTTTTCCTCGACTGAAATCCGGTTCAAACTGGATGAAAAAGGAAAACCCGTTGGCATTATCGTCAAGGAAAATAAGGAATCACATCAGCTGATTGAAGAATTTATGCTGCTCGCCAACAGAACTGTTGCGGAGTATGTTTCGAAAATAAAATTGCACAAGAAAAGCATTCCTTTTCCCTATCGGGTGCATGATACACCGGATAAGGAAAAATTGCTGCCATTCATCGAATTTGCAAAAAAATATGGCCATCATTTTGATACCAGGACTTCTGAGGGAATTTCTTCTTCCTTTAATCAGATGCTGGAGGATGTCCAGGGCCGGCCTGAACAACATGTATTGGAACAACTTGGTATCCGCACCATGGCAAAAGCTGTTTATACAACGGAGAATATCGGCCATTATGGGTTAGGGTTTCAGCATTATTGCCATTTTACTTCCCCGATTCGCCGTTATCCGGATGTGCTGGTTCATCGTATACTACAACAATGTCTGGAAAATGAAATTGAAGTTGATAAGAAACTGGAAGCAAAGTGCAGACATTGCAGTGAAAAGGAAAGATCGGCTATGGAAAGTGAACGTGCTGCAAACAAATACAAGCAGGTTGAATATATGCAGGGCTTTCTGGGAGAAGAGTTCGAAGGGGTGATCAGCGGAGTTGCTTCTTTTGGTTTCTGGGTAGAGACAGTACAGCACAAATGTGAAGGGCTTGTTAGTATCAACAGTTTACTTGAATATGATGATTTCAGGCTGGTAGAGAGTGAGTATGCGCTTGTTGGCCGGCGAAGCGGCCGTCAGTTTCGTATGGGCGACAAGGTGATGATTAAAGTTGTCTCTGCAAATTTAGGGAAACGCCAACTGGATTATGAGTGGATTATTGAAGGAGCGCCAAATCATAAAATTGAGCTGAAGAAAAAAAAGAAAAAAAAATAAATAGTTCAGGCCTGTCCTGAACTTTGGATTGATTTATGAAAAGTTTTGAAGAGCTATCAAAAGTTTTTTTGGAAAAGTTTGATCAACGACATTTCCCCGAACAACCAGCCAGCTTATATGAACCTGCCGAATATTTTTTAAGGTTGGGAGGGAAAAGAATCAGACCGGTTATGTGCCTGTTGGGCAATGAACTGTTTGACGAAATTATTCCCGATACTTATAACCTGGCAACTGCGATTGAACTATTCCACAATTTTACACTGATCCATGATGATATCATGGATAAAGCTCCATTACGAAGAGGAATGCCAACGGTTCACGAGAAATATGGAGAAGCAACAGCCCTGCTTACCGGAGATGTGATGATGGTCGTGGCTTATGATTATATCAATCAAATACAATCTCCGCATATCCGTCATGTCATTCATCTTTTCAATAAAACTGCAAAGAAGGTTTGTGAAGGTCAGCAAATGGATATGGATTTCGAAAGGCAGGAAAATGTATCTCTTGCGGAATATCTGCAGATGATTGAATTAAAGACATCGGTTTTGC
Organism: Puia sp.; assembly: GCA_035499855.1. Taxonomy (GTDB): domain Bacteria; phylum Bacteroidota; class Bacteroidia; order Chitinophagales; family Chitinophagaceae; genus Puia. The sequence continues at coordinate 86,051 of DATJXY010000108.1, forward strand.
TGGCTGGCAGTTTGCAAATGGGAGCAGTGCTTGGTGGTGCCGGCGAAGGAAATCAACAGCATTTATATGAGTTTGGAAAAAACCTGGGTCTTGCTTTTCAGATCCAGGATGACTATCTGGATGCATTTGGTGATCCTGCTAAATTTGGAAAGCAAACGGGTGGTGATATCGTATCCAACAAAAAGACTTTTTTATTTATTAAAGCAATGGAAATTGCGAAGGCTGATCAGAAAAAAGAAATGGCCGAATTGATAAAAACAAATCCGGCGGATAAAGTGTCGCGGATGTTGTCAATTTTTAAAACCTGTAAAGCGGATGAGGAAGCGAAAACATTAAAAACAAAATATTTTAATATTGCAATTCAGCACCTGGAGGATATTGCAGTGCTTTCCAGTCGCAAAAAATCATTGCGCGAACTGGCAGATTTCATGGTGCAAAGAGATTATTAATATAATTTATTCCCTGATGATAAAAGACCTGTAATCTTCTGCCTGCACCTATAAACTCTAATTTTTTTTACCTAATTTGATCTCTTATAAACCCTCATTGCATGCCCCATTCTTTGTTCCGGAAAAAATCGTTGTCAAAAATTTTGCAGGATGCCGAGGCAGGATTAAGTGATGCACATGGTTCTGCTCAAATGAGAAAGGTGTTGGGTGTTCGGGACCTCACATTTATGGGAATTGCAGCCGTGATCGGCGCCGGAATTTTTTCAACGATCGGTACTGCCGCATATCATGGCGGTCCCGGTGTGATTTTTTTATTTCTGATCACTGCCATCACCTGTGGGTTTACTGCATTATGTTATGCAGAATTTGCATCGCGGGTACCCGTATCCGGTAGTGCATATACTTATTCTTATGTCACTTTTGGTGAAGTGATTGCCTGGATAATCGGATGGGCACTGATTCTTGAATATGCGATCGGCAATGTGGTGGTTGCCATCTCCTGGAGCGCTTATTTCAATAATATTCTGAAAGCATTTGGAATCAATTTGCCCGACTGGCTGACTATCGGTTATCAGACAGCGAAGATGAATTTTGACAGTGCCGTCGCAGCAAATCAACCCGTAGCTAACTTAATTTACTCAAATGCACCTTCTATTCTCGGAGTTAAATTCATTATCAATCTTCCTGCATTTGTTATTGTAGTATTGATTACCATTCTCGCATATATCGGTATCAACGAGAGCCGTAAAAGTGCCAATTTTATGGTAGGACTGAAAATAGTGGTCCTCATTTTTATTGCGATCGTTGGTTTTTGGATTATTTTTTCTACCGGAACGACTTCAAACTGGTCGCCATTTTTGCCAGAGGGAATGGGCGGTGTATTGCAAAGCGTGTCGGCCGTTTTCTTTGCCTATATCGGGTTTGACGCAGTTTCAACTACTGCCGAGGAATGCAGGAATCCACAAAAGGACCTTCCCAGGGGCATGATCTATTCTTTACTGATCTGTACAGTGATCTATGTTGTGACAGCTTTAGTGATTACAGGGCTTGTCAATTACAAAGAATTTAATGGGGTAGCTGATCCGCTTGCTTATGTATTTGACAAGATCAATATGCACAAAATTGGTTTTATCATTTCCATCAGTGCCGTTGTCGCAGCAACCAGTGTGTTGTTGGTGTTTCAGATAGGGCAGCCAAGAATATGGATGAGTATGAGCAGGGATGGATTATTGCCCAAACCATTCGGACAGATAAGCAGAAGATTTAAAACACCTGCTTTTGCAACAATTGTTACCGGTTTGTTTGTAGGACTTGTTGTATTAGTAGTCGACGACAAACTGATGACCGATCTCACCAGTATCGGAACCTTGTTTGCATTTGTGCTTGTATGCGGGGGTGTTTTGTATTTGCCAAAAACGGAAAAGCAGGCGGGAAAATTTCAAATTCCTTATATCAATGGAAAATTCATTGTCGGGTTGCTCGTGATACTTTTTATAATATTATTCCGGCATAGATTGACTGATGCAATTGTAAATATCAGCGCTGAGAGCAGGCAGGAAGTCTTGTTTATCCTGTTTGTGATCGTTGCTATTATAATTGCAATATTGAGTTTTCTCCGCAACTACTCACTGGTTCCTGTATTGGGTGTATTATTTTGCCTCTACCTGATGATAGAAATACCTGCCAAGAGCTGGATGGTCTTTTTTGGATGGATGGTGGTTGGCCTTACCATCTATCTTTTATATGGAAGAAGGAAAAGTAAGTTGGCGAATAATTCCGAAAGTCGATAAAATCCGAAGACAATTCCGATTAATTTAATATTCTTCCCAACTTTCGGCTTTACCGACTTTCCGACTTCTTTCTATTTTTGTATTATGAAATTCGAAGTTGGAGATAAAGTAATCGTGTTACATTCAAATGAAGAAGGGGAGGTGGTGGATATTATCAACAATAAGATGGTTATGGTGGATGTGCGCGGGGTAAAATTTCCCGCATATATTGATCAACTCGATTTTCCGTACTACAAGCGATTTACAGAGAAGAAAAAAACTTCTCCGCCTCCCAAAAAATATATTGATCAGGTTCCGCTGGAAAAAAAAGAACGGATTGCCAATGTTGCAACCGGTGTCTGGCTGATATTCCTGCCTGTATTCGGGTCAGACGATTATGGAGATGATATTGTCGAGGATCTCAAAATTCATTTGGTGAATAACTCCCAACAGGCATATCATTTTACTTACAAGCTTAATTATTTTGGTAAAAACGAATTTGAATTGCAGAACCAAATACATGTACTCCATGATTTTTACCTGCATGATATCCCTTTTGAGAATTTGAATGACAGTCCTTCATTTGAATTTGATTTTAGCTTGCTAAAGCCGGATAAAAATAAAGCAGATCACTATGAATGTTCACTGAAACTAAAACCCAGGCAGGTTTTTGCCAGGATCGAAGAGCTCAAGAAAAAAGGAGAAGCACATTTTTCCTATAAATTATTCGATCAATATCCTGATAAGATGATCGAAGAAAAAATTGAAGTTCCTGAATCCAGGGATGGGCATAAAATATATGAATTCTCAAAAGCCCGTCAGCACCTGGAACCTGCAAAGCATGAAGTGGATTTACATATTGAAAAACTTTCTGATGACTGGAAACATCTGAGCAATTTTGAAATCCTCAGCTTACAGTTAAGCGTATTCGAAAAATATGTGGATCTTGCTATTGCTCACCGCTTGCCATCCATGATTGTAATTCATGGAGTCGGGACCGGCAAACTAAGAGATGAACTGCATGAGATATTACGTTTAAAAAAAGAAGTCCGGTCATTTATCAATCAATATGATCCCCGTTATGGATATGGCGCTACGGAAATTTTCTTTCAGTATTTATAATAAACTTTTCTCCGGAAATTTTATGCCGGTAAATTCTTATTAATTTTGCCATGCTACCAGCCGTGTCATCGCTCTCCTGCATTTGCGGGGGAGAGGAAAGTCCGGACAGCAAAGGGCAATGTACCGGTTAAGAGCCGGGTCCCGCTCATGCGGGAACAGATAGTGCCACAGAAAATAACTTCCGGTCGAAAGACTGGTAAAGGTGAAAACGTAGGGTAAGAGCCTACGATATTTATCAGCAATGATAAGTATGGGTAAACCTTGCATGCTGTAATGCCATGTAAATCCCGATTCTGCGGAGGTGGGCGACCCGTTCACCGGCTATGCCATCGGGAAGGGTAGGCAGCAGGATCACACTAGTAATAGTGTGACAAGATAAATGATGACAGTTCCGTACTTGTTACGGAAAACAGAATCCGGCTTACAGGCTGGTAGTTTTTTTTCGATCGCAGATAGCCGTTAGCCGATGACCCTTTTTTCGAATTTTCATCAGGAGTTTAATATAATAGTCGGCAAGCGACTAACGGTGATCGGCCAACTATGTCATAAAGATCCCAGCCAACCGCCAATTTCCATGAGATACGCTATTCCGAGATGAACCATCAAACCTCCGATGATGGTATTTGTTCTGGACGCAATCACTCCCAATGCCAGTCCCCCGAAATAAGATGAGATGCATTCTCCCAAAGGTTTACCAAAATGAACCGTGCAATAAAAAGCAGCCATCGGCAGAATGGCGCTCATTCCTGCAAAGCGCAAAAAACCAATCACCAAAAATCCCCTGAAAAAAAATTCGATGGAAATAAAATCGAGTCCATATGAGATCTCATATATCAGTTTCCATAACCATGGATGATTAGTATAACCCTGAAAAAAATAAATATTTTTTAATTTGGGATATACCAGTAAAAAATCATGCTTTGTTGACGCAAATGCGATGAGAGGGGTCATGCACAATAGTATGAGTAGATAAGGGGCTGGTTTGAATTCTTTTGTTGTAAAGCCCCAGAAGGAATTTTCATGCCTGTTTTTTTTCCATAGCCAATATAGAATCAATAAGAGGAATAATAATTTAACAGGCAACTGCAAAACAATCGTCCAGTATTTTTTCCATGCAGGCTGAGATATTGTATTCACAAAAGGAATATTCCAATGAATCATTTTCAAAGCAAAAAGAAAAGGAGCAAGCAGGAAAAAAATTAAGAACCAAGATTTTTCCTGTATACTTTTTTGTTCTTTCCATCCAAACTGGATCAGATAAGCGATTCCAAATACAAAAAGATAAAAAACGAAAAATAAACTCAGGCTGATATACCTGGAAGATATTTTTAAAATTCTGTTCTCGATACCGATACTGTAGTTGAGGAAAACAAGAAAAGCCACGAATAAACTGGTCAGTAGAAACGATTTAAAAGAAATATTCCGGAAATAGTCTTTCAGATACTGAAGAAAAATCAACATGGATGTGCAAATTTGCTAATATGCGAATGTGCAAATTAATTCGCAAATCTGCACATTAGCCATCCGCACATTCATCTTAGTTTCCTTCGAAACTTGCTTTCATTTTTCCCATCAGCCCGCTTTCGATCATTTTTTGGGCGAGGATGATCATATTTTTGAATGCCGGGCCATGAGAAATTCCATGACCAATGATCACCGGTTTGCTGACGCCAAGGACGGGGGTGCCGCCATAATCTTCAAAATTGAACCGGTCGAAATATTCGTTGTGGATATTTTGTCTTTTCGTTATTTCAAAAAGTGATTCGGCGAGTTTAAGGATAATATTCCCGGTGAATCCTTCGCAGACCATGACATCCGCCTTGTCCAGGAAAACATCTCTTCCTTCCACATTCCCGATAAAATGAATTTCTTTGTTTTCTTTCAATAAAGGATAGGCTGACTGTGCTAATAAATTTCCTTTTCCTTCTTCCTCCCCGAGATTGATAAGTCCTACGCGGGGATCATTAATATCGAGTATGTATTGGGCATATAGTGCGCCCAGCTGAGCAAACTGGTTGAGGTTTTCAGGTTTGCAATCGGCATTTGCTCCAACGTCCAGCAATAATCCTGTTTTTCCATTTTCCCTGGGAATGATCGTAGAAATTGTTGGACGGTGGATGCCTTTGATCGGCTTAATAACGTGCACAGAACCAACGAGCATAGCGCCTGTATTGCCGGCACTGATAAATGCATCTACTTTGCCTGTTGCCAGCAAATGAAATCCAACGGCAATGGATGAGTGCTTTTTTTCTTTGAGGGCTTTTGTAGGATGTTCATGCATGTCGATGGTCTGGGGAGCATGGACAACCTTGACTGCAGCAGATGAAATATTATTTTCCCGGAGGAGTGGATTGATAGCCTGTTCATCTCCTAACAAAAATAAAAAAGCCGGGGAAGTTCTTTCCGATAAGTACAGTTGAACACCTTTCACCGTCTGTTCCGGTGCAAAGTCTCCTCCCATCATATCTAGAGCAATATTCATCCCGGCAATCTACAAAAAAAAGCTATCTGTCAATTACTTTACAGGTGCTTTTTCTGTAACTACTCTTCCTTTATAATACAATTTGCCTTCGCTTACATGTGCACGGTGACGAACATGCGTTTCACCGGTAGTGCTGTCCTTGCTTAATGTAACTTTCTCTGCTTTATAATGCGTTCTTCTTTTCGCGCTGCGCTGCTGGGAATGTCTCCGTTTCGGATTTGGCATAACACATCAATTTATAAGTAATCAAATATTTTATTCCAGGTTTTTAAATTTTTCCAATCCTTTCCATAAAGGATTTTCAGGTTTCTTTTCTTCCGTGTTCAATTTTTTCAACATGTCAAGTACCTCTTTATTACAATGAGGTCCTCCCATTTCTTCTTCCTTGCACATTCTTTGAATCGGAATGCTCAGATTAATAAATTCATAGATCCAGTCAGCGACATTCAAATGGCTTTCACTCCTCGGGATATAATATACATCGGGATCGTCTTCCTGCTGATTCATAACCTCAGGGTTATCTACCAGCTTGACGAGAATATTAAATTCATCCCAAAGATCAAGCGGCAATGTATTTCCACAGCGATCGCATATCACTTCCATCTTCCCGCCGATTTCAAACTTCAATAACATAAAACCGTTTTTTTTATCGAGAAACAGTTTTACATTCGCCTCGCAGTGTTTGAAATCCTGCTGCTGGTATGCTTCAAAGAACCTGTCCGTGATCCGGTAATTAAACTCATGCATACCGGGTTTCAGACCCACAAACGCTATTTCGAATTCCCTGCGGCTGTTCATGAGTACTTTTTAAATAGTCGGCAAAGGTAGGTAGAATTGGCCAGAAAATGAGGTGTAAAACTGAATTTTTTGCCCATTTTTTTGGTGTATTTGGAAGAAATAAGACTAAAATCCGCTTATCAATATCAATACAGAATGAAACAAGTGCCGGTTCCGGCTGGAAAAAGCCCTGTGAATATAGCCCTTCTTCTGTTGGCAGCTTATTTTATCCTTTGCTGCAATTCACCCCGACATATTACTGCATCTGAAAAACCTGTTTCAATTAGCGGGTTAAAACTCCTGGGGGAATACGATTTGCCCCATAATAAACCATTTAAAGGGACCACCATCGGAGGCTTGTCCGGCATTGACTATGATTCGGGGAAGGATATGTATTATATGATCAGTGATGACCGGTCGGCTGTAAATCCCGCCCGTTTTTATTCCGCAAGGATTTTTTTTACGGAAAAAGGGATTGACAGCGTTCAGTTCATCGATGTCACCACTTTATTGCAACCCAACGGCAATCCTTATCCGAATGCAAAAACTGATCCTTCGCATACTCCCGACCCTGAGGCCATGCGGTTGAATCAAAAGACCCATCAATTAATATGGAGCAGCGAAGGAGAGAGGATCGTGAATAAAAAAGATACGGTGCTCGAAGATCCTGCTGTTGATATCATTGATCTGAAAGGAAAATTTGTTGATAGTATGCGACTCCCTTCTTTATTGAAAATGCATGTTACTGAAAACGGGCCCAGGCAAAACGGTGTTTTTGAAGGACTGACTTTCGCAGACAATTATCAAACTCTTTTTGTGAATGTTGAAGAACCATTATACGAAGATGGCCCAAGAGCTGACCTGACTGACAATAATCCCTGGATAAGAATCCTGAAATTTGATCTTGGATCAAAAATAAATACTGCTCAATATGCGTATAAACTGGATCCTGTTGCCCATGTTCCTAATCCGCCTGATGCATTTAAGATAAATGGAATTCCTGATATTTTATGGATCGGAAATAACCGGTTACTCGTGATCGAAAGATCTTTTTCAACAGGAAACCCTGCCTGTACGATTAAGGTTTTTCTGGCAGATATCAGTGAAGCAACCAATATCATCAATAATAATTCTCTAAAAACGACTACTGATTTCAAACCGATATCGAAGAAGCTTTTGCTCAATATGGATTCATTAGGAATTTATATTGACAATATTGAAGGAGTAACTCTCGGACCGGAATTACCCGGTGGAAGAAAGACATTATTGTTTGTGTCAGATAATAATTTTTCTGCCCGGCAAAAAACGCAGTTTCTTTTGTTCGAAGTAAAAGAGTGAAGGCAGAAGCCGGTCTGACTGTCTTGCTTCAAATAATTACCTTGCTCTGTTACCCGTCAGACAGGTTTGCGCCAGCATGCATCGATACAATAACATCTTATGGTTGCTGCATTCCTCTTAAAGCATTCTTTGTAAGATGCGAAGGAGTTGAATGCGCTAAGTATACAATTC
>DATJXY010000109.1:0-2751 GCA_035499855.1 Puia sp.
GCGCAATCGGATGGTTATAAAGAGAGGAATCGATATTTAGTTTAAGCCTGAACCATCCGATTCCCCGCCAATCACTTTTTCGAATACTGTCCAAACTAAAATCTGTGCGAAAAAGAATCCAATTGTTGTCATTCAATGCAGAATCCTTCCAATTCATGTCGTCACCTGGCTGGTATTTCCATTCGAAATTATTAAAGCGCTCCGGGTGATCTGTATGTTCAGTTCGATATTGATCAGGTTCGTACGGGCGAGAATATTTTTTGAGTGTTTCAGACGAAAGAAAAAGTGTTCCATTCTGCTGGGCCGAGACGGGATCAGCAAAAAAAACACTCATAAATAAAAGAAAGCAGACTTGCCTTTTCATAGTTAAATATTGACGATAAATGTAGAGCCTTCTCCTTCCTTCGTTTCCACTTTTATCTCTCCACCATGTGCTTTTATGATATCATAGGCCAGCGATAGACCCAGTCCCGTTCCCTGGCCTGCGGGCTTGGTGGTAAAAAAGGGTAGGAAGATTTTATCCAATGCCTTTTGAGGAATGCCATTGCCATTGTCTTTTACCATGATCTCAATTTTGTCATTTATTTTTTTTGTGATCACTGAAACTGTGGGCTCAAATCCTTCCGGCATTATTTTTTTCTTCTCTGAGATAGCATAAAAAGCATTATTGAACAGATTCAGCAACACTCTTCCGATATCCTGGGAAACAATATTCACTAGCCCGATGCTGTTATCAAAATCGGTTTTGATTGTAGCATTGAAATTTTTTTCTTTGGCCCGCAGACCGTGGTAGGAAAGGCGAAGATATTCATCAGCCAGGGCATTGATATCTGTGGGTTCTTTTTGTCCTGAGCTTGTCCGGGAATGGAGGAGCATGCTTTTTACGATGCTGTCGGCACGTTTGCCATGATGTTTGATTTTTTCTTCATTGTCTATAACATCATTGGCGATTGATTTTGCTTCTTCATAATTTCCAGTTTCAATGGCTTCTTTCATTTCGCTGAGAAGCTCAGTATTTACATCAGAAAAATTATTCACGAAGTTTAACGGGTTCTGTATTTCATGTGCAATGCCCGCGGTAAGCTCGCCGAGACCTGCCATCTTTTCGGACTGGATGAGCTGGCTTTGCGTGTCTTTCAGGTTTTGAAGTGACTGACTTAACTGGGCTGTCCTTTCTTTTACTTGTTGCTCGAGGATTGCCTGCTGATTTAATGCCTGCTGTCGCTTTTCTTCAGTTATTTCAACGACTTTCTGTGCATTGGTTCGGACCTCTTTGATTATTTCCCGAAACCGAATCGATACATATATGAGCAGCGATATTTGGAATGATAAAAATACTCCTGTTAAAACATTATAGTTTGGATTATCGTAGATTAGTATGTTGATAACAGCCCAAACCATAAAACCCAATGCGGATAGGAAGCCGATAACTACTGCCCACTGGGCTCCTTTTAATTTTTTCCATGAAGCGATAACATAATATAGACTTGTAATCAGCGTGACAACATATGCAATCACCCGCGCTACATTTGAACTGCCAAGAATTGACCATATACCCAAAGCAAAAATAAATAGGACTACTGTTATTAATTTCCATGGAATCTTGTTGGTAAATATTCTTGCCAGTATGAAGAGTATTAATACACAGTTGGTGTAACCTGACAATTCTCTCAAGGCCTCGAACACCAAAATCGAACCAAATGAAAGGTTTACATTATCGAGAGCATAAATTATAGAAGCAGCCAGGCAAAAAGCGGTGGAGCATAAGGCCATGAGCCAAAGATTCTTTTCTCCCCGGTTTTCAAATGCCAATAACCAAAAAAGGAATGCCAGTGTAGCGCTAACCGTTATCCAAAGTAAGCTATACCGCGGAGAAGCCGTCAGAATATTACGCAGAGCGCTCGGAAATTTGGGGCCTGTTATGGCCAGAGCTATCCCAATATCTTCTGGGGATACCAACAGGCGAATCGCCCCGGAAGGAAGACGAATGACGAAATGGATTGCGACAATGTGATCTGCGTTGCTACTCAATTTGATTGGAGGACTTTGACGTAAGGAGTTAAAAAAAGTTTCACTTTCAAAAGGAGTTCCGTCTTTGCCTGTGCTACCAAATGAATGGAATAAGTGACCGTCAAGATACAGGTCAGCGGCGCCACCTTCCATTTGCAGGAACAAATAAAGCTGCATGGATTCAAGAGAGCTGTCGAGCCTGATTTTTATTCTAAACCATCCTTCTATGTTTCCGTTGGCGTCTGCCAGTTTTTGAAGAATGCCGCTGGGCTTTAGCGGCTCCCATCCGGAAGTATTTAAATTGATTTCAGCCCATGTCGAGTCATTACCCTTATGAAATACCCATTTATTATTATCATCCAACCTAATTGCCTGATTCCTTGTGAACATTTTTGGAGAAAGAAAAAATGTGGAATCCTGTGCATTGCAAAAGTCAGCCGCTGACAGGATAAGTGCAATTATGACGAACCTGATAGTTTTAGCGAGGCTCATCTTGCTGAATTTAATATTATTTTGAATTCACTTCCCCTTCCTTCCTCCGTCTCCACTCTTATTTCTCCGCCATGCGCCTTCACAATATCGTAAGCCAAACTCAATCCCAATCCTGTTCCCTGTCCTGTTGGTTTTGTGGTAAAAAATGGCTGAAAGATTTTGTCCAACACTTTATGGGGAATGCCATTGCCATTATCTTTCACACTAATCTCAATTTTGTCACTTATTTTTTTTGTGCTCACTGAAACT
>DATJXY010000110.1:0-6102 GCA_035499855.1 Puia sp.
GGGCAGGTTTTTACTTCGCAATCAAAGAATATGGTGAAAACATCGGTGCTTACAAACGGAGGTTATACCGAAACCACCACTCATTATTATACTTTTGACAATAGCAATCGCCTGATAAAAGACAGCACATATTCCAGTGGTGCTACTGAAATCATTGCGATAAAATCGTATACTTATTGACAAGATATTTACTCTTCGTCTGACCATCCCGGTCAGACGATTCTCTTTCCCGGTCAGACGATTCTCTTTCCCGGTCAGACGATTCTCTTTCCCGGTCTGACGATCTCTTTCCCGGTCTGACGATTCTCTTTCCTGGTCTGACGATTCTCTTTCCTGGTCTGACGATCTCTTTCCCGGTCTGACGATCTCTTTCCCGGTCTGACGATCTCTTTCCTGGTCTGACGATCTCTTTCCCGGTCTGACGATTCTCTTTCCCGGTCTGACGATCTCTTTCCTGGTCTGACGGGGATCTTCAGAGCGGCGAACTTCCTACATACAACAAATTTTTCGTATTTTTCATAATACCTGATTCCTTTGGAACCTCACTCAAAATTTATTTCCCGATATCTTTTATCAGTAAGATAAAAGAACAGCTTTCTAAAGGCATCGACTCATGAAGAAATCATTGTTATATTTCTGCCTGATCGGTTTTATTTTTTTCAATAAAATCTCTGCCCAGCCTGCATCCGAAAAAGTTCAGACTATTTTTGAATCACTGATCTTTCCTCTTCAGCCCCAGCATGCCCATGCCAGCTGTATTGTTAGCCTTCCCAACGGTGATATACTGGCCACCTGGTACCAGGGAAATGGTGAAAGAGAAGCCGATGATGTAAAAATCTTAGGTGCAAGATTGAAAAAAGGATCGCATCAATGGTCCCAGCCTTTTTTAATGGCAGATAGTTATGGACTGCCCGACTGCAATCCTGTTCTTTTTTTGAACAACCACAATAAATTATTTCTTGTGTGGATCGCTGTGCAGGGACATAAATGGGAATATTCATTGCTCAGGTATCGTAGTTCGGTAAATTATGAAAATGATGGAGCTCCTGTCTGGAACTGGCAGGACGATATTCTTCTTTCTCCCAATGACAGTTTCGCGATCGAAACAGAAAACAGGTTCAGACAACTTGCTGAAAACAGAAGCGGACCCGCAGCCTTTGCCCCAAAATACGACGAGATGATCATTGAAGCAGGCAAGGACCAGGCAAAAAGAAGTACCGGATGGATGACGCGAATAAAGCCATTGATCCTTGGTAATGGAAGGATTTTGCTGCCATTATATTCTGATGGATTCAGCATGTCACTCATTGCAATTTCAGATGATGATGGTGATCACTGGCGGCCCAGCCTTCCGATTGTTGGAAGAGGCAATGTACAGCCTGCGTTGGTTCAGAAAAAAAATGGAAACATTATCGCATATATGCGCGATAATGGAAATGAACCAAACAGGGTTCAGATCAGCGAGTCGAGTGATAAAGGACAAAGCTGGTCCGCCGCTCAAAAAACAGATATTCCCAATGAAGCCAGTGTGGAGATACTTGGATTGAAAGACGGACGCTGGGTATTTGTAGGTGATGATGAGGATGACGGACGATATCGTTTAAGCATTTATTTTTCCGACGATGAAGGGAAAACCTGGAAATGGAAAAGAACTTTGGAAAATGTCCCAAAAGGCAAAGGAAGTTTTTCTTATCCCTGCCTGATACAAACTACTGACGGACTCATCCATATCAGTTATTCTTATTCATTGGAGAAAATGGGGGAGTCCATCAAATATGTGGTGATTGATCCAAATTCAATTCACTAAATTTTCAAAAATGAAATCAGTAATGATCAAAATCAAGTCGAAAAAAAAAGCCTGCCATTTCTATAGAGTTGCTGGCAGTACAATATTGATGATGACATTCCTTATTCAGTTCTCCTGTAAAGGGCAATCTATTTCAGAAAAACAAATCACTCAATGGGTGAGTAAAAAAGAATGGGCGCATGGAATGAAGCTCTCTCTTCATCCAACAGTGAATAAAGATTCTTTTTATGTAGCTTATCATCGCAATCCGAAATTATGGGATGCTGCATTTGCTTTTCTTCGCGATTCAAATCTGAAAGAAATCAAACCGGGTAAGTATCCGATTATTGGTGACCAGGTTTTTGCGAATGTCACAGAAGCACCTTCACATGCAAGGGAAGAAGTCAAATGGGAATCTCATAAAAATTATATCGACCTGCAATATATCATCAGCGGAAAGGAAATGATTGGAATAGAAGACACATCGAAAGCAACGATTACAAAACCTTATACAACAGATGTCATTAATTACACAGCCGAAGGAAAGTATTATATTTCGGATCCGGATCAATTCTTTTTGTTTTTTCCGAATAATGCCCACCGGCCGACTATTAAAGTAGATGGATATGATGTGGTAAAGAAAATTGTGATTAAGATTCAGACCGCAAAGGCAGAATAAATATTGGAGATGGGATTAGTTAATATTTTCTCAAATTCGTGCCGGCAGGAATTTATATCTGAGCTTCCGTGACAGACACAGTTAATTTTCTCACAGATTATACAGATAAGAAAAGAAATCTGTGCAAGTCTGAGAAATCTGTGAGAAAATAAATTTTTTTAAAACAGTTAGCCAGGGAAACATGGAATATTCTGTCTGATCCTATAGTAAAGAACCGAACTTTGTTATCAAGTTTCATCAATCATAACACACAATTATGGAGGATTATATTAAAACATCGAGGCGCGCTTTTGTGAAAAGAATGGCAGCGCTGGGATTGCTGGGTGCAGGCTTGCCGGCAATTGCAGGAACAGGAATCCTGAATAAGAAAAAACATGAAACTGGTTTTGACAATGATTGGATTCCTGCAGATTTTGTCAGCGGAAAAAAATTCGTCCCGGTCATGCTTACGCCTTATAAGCACGATGGGAAAATTGATTTTGATATGCTCTCAAGGCTCATGGATTTTTACACTGCAGCAGGCGTGAAAGGTTTTTTTGCCAATTGTCAAAGCAGTGAAATGTATAAACTGAATCCGGATGAGCGGCTTGGATTGGCAAAGCATGTTGTGAAAAGAGTGAACGGGAAAATGTCTGTTGTCGCTGCAGGTTCTTTCGGAGATAGTCTTCAAGACAAGGCAGAATTCACCAAAAAAATGTATCAGACCGGAGTCAATGCCGTTATCACGATTACCGGTCTTATTGCCAAACAGGATGAATCAGATGAAACCCTGATAAAAAATTACGAAAAGTTTTTCTCACTGACAGATAAAATTCCCCTCGGCACATATGAATGTCCGGCTCCTTACAAAAGAATCCTCACACCCGAAGTATTTAAATATTTACTGGGAACCGGCCGGATGATCTATCATAAAGACACGACGATTGATTTCGAAAGAGTGAAAGTGAAGATCGAACTTGCCAAAGGCAATAAGCTCGAATTCTATGATGCCTGTGTAGCCAACACAATGTATTCATTGCAAGCGGGAGCCAAAGGGATGTCTGCTATTTCAGGAAATTTTTATCCTGAGATATTGGTCTGGATGTGCAACAACTCTACCAATCCCGATAAACAGGAGGATGTAAAATACATCCAGGCACAGTTAACAAAAACGGAAGATATCATCGCTCAATATTATCCCCTCAGTGCAAAATATTTTTTGCACAAGCGAGGACTCCCGATTGAAATAAGCAGCCGCTTAAATCCTGATCCTTTAACAAGTCAGCAAATGCAGTCGCTGGATAATGTATATACTGTTTTGCAGGGTTGGTGCGACAGGATTGGAATCAAACTTGTCAAAATTTAATTTTTAATGAAGGCAATGGATGATTGCCTGTACTTTCGTTTTTGTACCTGGATTGAAAATTTCTTAAAACTTTCCATCGGAGCTTTTGTAGAAAAGAGATTGATGAGCCAGGCAGGTGCAGCACCACCGGGATCAATTTGTAGAAAATAACTGATCCTGCATTCTTCCCCATTGACAGGAACTACTTTCCATGTTTCATCGGAAAACGGCACCCGGACAAGATCTTTTTTTGCCGGGATAAAATCGGGCTCACTGATCGTATGCACTGTCATCAGTTTTGTTATCGAATCCTGAGTGATTTTCAGGTGTGCGACCACATCGCGGTCGCTTGCAGGCCAGGCCGTTTTCACCGTCGTGTAAAAATAAATATCATTCAGACTCACCTGTTTTAAAATAGAAGAGCTTGTAACGTTATAAGACCATTGAGTATAATCAGGCACATCCAATAATACTGCAGCGATATCAGTCAGTCTCGCTTTAATCGCCAGTTCAACTTTTATCTCATCAAATTTAAATTCGCTGTGACGGCTGTATACTTTTATGCCATTCTCTTCATCCTTTAAAGTCCAGCCATCCTGTGCCTGAAGGGATGCAAAGGAAAAAAATATTGGAATCAGGAAAATCAGGTTAATCCATTTCATAACTTCTAATAATAAATCTCGCGGGCTCCAAATAAACAAATCTAAAAGCAAGTTATCAATCGGGCAATGCATTCAATTTAAAATTACGTTAAGTAAATCCTGACAAAGAATCTGATTTTCGGTCTTGCCTCAAATTGAAGTTTTCTCAAGTCTCGGATCACACTCTGCGACTGTGCGTCTCAGCGGTTACTGTCAATTATAACCGCAGAAATGCGCAGACGCGGAGTAAGTATTTTAGCTTCGATCGTTTACAGGTTGAAAGTGAAACACTGCATGATTTTCAAGAACAGGTTTTAAAATTGGGCTTATATTTATCATGGTAATGCAATACCCGGGAATCATCCTCCTCTTATTTTAAAAAAAACATATGAAAAAAATATTGTTCTATTCTTCAATCTGCGCCGGCCTGATGGCATTTACGCATATAGCATCCCGTTATCATGACGGATGGGTTTCGCTGTTTGACGGCAAATCTCTTGCCGGATGGAAAGTAGGCGATAATGCTTCTACTTTTCAGGTTGACAGTGGCATGATTATCGTGCATGGCAATACCGCTCATTTATTTTATGATGGGGATGTGCATCAGCATCATTTCAAAAATTTCGAATTCAGGGCAGATGTGATGACCAGGCCCGGAGCCAATTCAGGTATTTATTTCCATACCGAATTCCAGCAGGGCGGGTGGCCGGCAAAAGGATATGAAGTACAGGTAAACAATTCTCATACCGACTGGCGGAGAACAGGCAGTCTCTATGGGATCAAGGATATAAAAGAAGTTTATGTCAAAGACAATGAATGGTTCACCGAATATATCAGGGTCGTGGGTAAAAGAGTAATCATCCAACTAAATGGTAAGACGGTGGTCGACTATACTGAGCCGGAAAACGTACTGCAACAAAGAGATAAGGGAGATTCACTCCGCGTGATCTCAAGCGGCACTTTTGCATTACAGGGTCACGACCCCAATAGCATTGTATATTTCAAAAATATTATGGTGAGGCCCTTGCCCGATTAGAAATATTTCAGACCGGATTACTTAGTAATTTTTTCGATATCGATCTTGTCGCCCGTGATCGTCCCGGTAATTGTCACTTTGTCTCCAATGAATTTGGAAACTTTTTTGGTATCGGTGATCGTATACACTTTGTCGCCAACAACAAATACAGGAGCATAGCCTTCCTTAACACATTTCTTAGCACAGGCAGCATGTCCGTCGTTATTGCCTTTAGCACCGCAGTGTGAATCACTGATGTATCCTGTCCAGGTACCCGTATCGGCTGCATAAACGATGAGAGAGAAAGACAGCGAGAGCAGTAATAATAACTTTTTCATATACCAAGATTAAAGTTAAAAAAATCAGGAAATCTAAGTTACGACTTGATAGCGACACTCTGATATGATTTTTTATACCTATTTCAACCTGCTAAATTCCCCCGCCTCCGCGGTTCCGATTGATTATAACCGCAGAGACGCGGAGGCCCGGAGAAAAACTTATCAACTAAATTCGATTAATACTGATGTCTTCCCTGGTTCAATCTTGCATTCAACTCATCCTTCTTTATCGTAACCTGTTTTCCCACCTGCTTTCCATTTCGAAAAGTATTTGCTGTTATCTGTGTTGCACCCATGGGGAAATTAATTGCTTCACCTG
>DATJXY010000111.1:0-18831 GCA_035499855.1 Puia sp.
TTATTTACAAGGAGATTGGCTCTTTACTGCCGCAGATACATTTAATGATGGGATATCACTTGGAGAAAAACACCTTGGAAGATGGTTTGCGCGGAGTGGTATACCAGATGATAAGCTATTGTAAAGCAACGGATTTTTGCCGATAAATCCAAATTTTTAAGGTAAAATTAGAAGCCGGAGCGATCGTCGAATTGAGTTGAATCCTAATTTTGCGCTTCATTTGCATCTATGATCAGGAAATTTATCGTTTTTGCGCTCCTTGCCCTGTCTCTTTCCTGCAACAATAATTCAGGAAATATAAATACGGACTCCGGTTCCGACAACAGCAATGCGCCTACCGTACTGAACTATACTGTAGTCAATGCTTATCCTCATGATACGACTTCATATACCGAAGGTTTTTTGGTTCATGACGGACAGTTATTCGAAAGCACTGGCTCACCAAACGATATGTCAAGTACCCGTTCATTATTTGGAGTTGTAGATCTGAAGACAGGAAAGATCAATGTGAAAGCAGAACTGGATAAGAAGAAATATTTTGGAGAAGGAATTGTGTTTTTGAATGGGAAAGTATATCAACTGACCTGGCAAACAAAAGTTGGTTTTATATATGATGCGAAAACATTCAAAAAAATAGGCGAATTCACTTTCCCCAGCGCGGAGGGATGGGGAATGACTACCGATGGGACTTCGCTGATCATGGGTGATGGAACAAGTAATATATATTATCTCGACCCGAATAATTTCAAGCTTTTAAAAATAGTTGGAGTAACAGATAATAATGGCCCCCTGGCCAATATTAATGAACTGGAATATATCAATGGATTTATTTACGCGAATGTTTATCAGACCAACTACATCGTAAAAATTGATCCCGTAAGCGGCAAAGTACTTGCGAGGGCAGATCTGAGTTCTCTTCAAAAAGAAGCAAAATTAAAATACCCTGATATCGATTATCTGAATGGTATCGCATATGATTCGGCCAGCAAAAAAATATATGTTACCGGAAAACTCTGGCCGAATATTTATGAGATTAAATTCAATAATTAAATTCCAACCTCCGGGGTTCTCCGGAACCCCGGAGGTTGTTTTATTCGCTGCTTGCTAAACCAAAGAACTATTCCACTTCTTCTCTATCGATCTTATACGAAGGTACCTCGAACCTCCGGGGTTCTCCGGAACCCCGGAGGTTGCCTATTTCCCCACTATATAAATCAATGAACTGCATCTTTCCCGATTCATCACCGTTTTCATATTAGAAACGAAGCCGGTAAAAAAACTTTTTATCATATTTGAATGGCCAGTTTTATATTTTTCACTTAGCAGGCTGATGTAAAAACTGTCGTACCACATTGGACGGATTTTATTCAATTTCAATCCATGTTTTTCCAATAATTGCTTCATAGCAACCGGTGAAAAATGATATAGGTGACGGGGAACATCATATGCAGCCCAATAATCTTTATAAACAGCAGCATCATACGAAGTATAATTGGGTACTGCAATGAAAATTCTGCCATTGGGTCTTAATGCCCTTTTTAATTGTCCGAGATATGCGTGCAATTCATGCACATGCTCCAGGACATGCCAGAGAGTAATCGCATCGAATGAATCAGGTTCTCTATTATTGAAGTTACCTGCAGATAACAATTCGACTCCATATAATTCATAAGCACGCTGCCTGGCTCCCGAATCCGGCTCCATACCCGTCGTTTTCCATCCCTGCATTTGCATATGGTGAACAAATGTTCCTGTGCCGGCACCCATATCCAAAAGAGTCCCCGATTTCATGCCCGTTGCGGATGAGATCAGCCTTCCCTTTCCTTCCAGAGTTCTTTTACGAATTGAGCGATACAGACGGTCGATAAACCCCTTACTGCTATCAGTATGCGAAATATAATTTTTCGATTGATAATAAGAACCAATCGCATTTACATCAGGTATATTTTGAGTGAAGCGGAGAGTACATGATCCACATTCCCATATTTCAAAGAAAATATCGGAGACCAACCAATCCTTGGCCTGGAGCACAGAATATATATTTCCGGAATTACAGGCGGGGCATGAACGATGTGTAATAAAGGACGATTGCATATTCAAATGAAGACGCAAGATAAGAAGGAAGGAAAATATATGACTATTTGGTTACCTGCAGCATCTTTTGGTTGCCGGTTGACTCGAGTTTCCAACCATGAGATGAAAAATGCAATACAATTGCAAGTATCGCAACGATGCCTATAATTAATGCAAAAATCCACCAGGATTTTCTTCTTTCTTCTTCCGGTTCTGTCTGAAGCAGCTCACTCATTTCATCACTCGTTCTCTCCATATCTCCTACGATCAATACATGTTTTGCATCCGGATGAATCACTTTTCTCGCCGGAACAGGCTGCAGAAAAAAAGGATTTCCCAAAGAAGATTCAAAAACAATATTCCCTTCTTCATCTTTTTTTAATTCCCCTACTCCTTCCCATTTTACTTTTCCTTTTTCATTCATCTGATTACGAAGTTCAAAGGCAAATTCATTGTACCATTTGAGCGCTTCAAAATCTTCCATATTTTTTTGTGCTGCCAAAAAAGAAAAGAATTGCCTGCCAGGTGCATCAAAATATTTATCGAAACGGAAATAGTACAAGGGCGGCAGCATGTTTTTTGTACTGGTATCAACACTTGCAGGCAGGATTTCCATATAAATAGTCCCCATACCTGGAATACTAATGCTCTTATGCTGAAATAAATAGCTGTTCAATAAATTAAACATGAAAAACAGTTTGTAGCTTATTCTACGGATTCGCGCAGGGAATTCAACGGTTAGGATTCATGATAATCCGGATAAGGACCGAAAAATATAATAGAAACCCGAATCTACAAACTAAAAAATCATTTTTGGGCAAATGAAAATATAATTCCACCAAGAATATTGAATCCGTATACCTGGTACTGGTGCCAGCGTTGGTAGTTGTCATTGAAAATATTATTCATCTGCAACCATAAATTCAATTGACGGGTCAGCCGGAATTCAATCCCGGCATTCATATCGAAACCCCTGTCTCCGGTATGCGGTTCTCCATCTGTTCCAATATAAGGAGCTCCGTCAAAGGCCCAAAGATCACCTTTTACCCAAAGATCCTTGAAGACCTGCCACCTCAATACAGTTGTGAATTCCATGGGTAACAGTCCCCATGCTTTTGCCTGATTCTGGATATTGGTATATTGATTGATCGTGAGTGTAGCAGTTGCACTAAACTGTTCTCCCTGGGTATAACCAATTTCTCCATGCATTTTAAATGCCTGGAGATGATCATAGCGGATCAGGAATGTTTTGCCATCAATACTATCATTCACAAACAGTGGCATATTCCAGTATTCAGCAAATCCAATCTTAGCCGCATAAGTAATATGATTGTTGAGGGAACCCTTAAACCCTCCATAAAATTCCTGTACACGATTATTGACAAGGGCATTTGGTTGTGCCAGCCATGGATTGATGGAAGCAAAACGCTGGTAGCTGCCTTTATCATAATATCCTATCCATCCCAGCTGAAATGTAAAACGCTGATCATTGGTGGTGATATCTGCAAGAAAATTAGGAAGCAGATGAAAATCTTTATTATCCCAGGAAGGAGTGACTTCTGCCTTCAAAAAAAGATTTGAGTTTTTATAAGATAAAGCAGGCGATACATAATACAAATTATTATTGATGGTAGAAACGCTGTTGAGCCTGTAATTAGTAAGATTGGCGGTCAGCCCAAGATCAAAAGCAAAATCTTTACCAATTGTTTTTCTCAATGGAAGATTCAATACTGTATTGGCTTCTGATGCCTGAGGCGAATGATTATCGCTGAATACAACGACATGAATATTCGGATCATAAGTGAGCCCGAATTCTGTAGGCACAGAATTACGCAATTCTAATTTGCCTTCGAAAGTCTGGAATCTTTGCTGAAGATCAGTTTTATTGAATTTGAGAGTGTCGGGCTGAAATCCGTACAAATAATATCCTTCACTCTTAAATCCAAGACGCCCGCTCCATTCCAGATTATTTTTAGTTTTTACAGTCCCGGCGAGGCCAACAGATGTAAAATAATCTTTCTGGTAAGGAAGATTGCCTTTCGAATTGTATCCGTCTGCAAAAACGTTGAAGAAACTAGTCTTGCCGTTACCAAAACTAAATGCGGCTTTGACATAAGGCTGATGCACATTTCCAATTCCAACCTTAATGTAATTATCATTTCTCCAGGATAACATAGAATCCACCTGAAATGCAACAGGATTCAAAGCCGAAGGCTGATATTTTAAAAAAAGATATTGCGACGGGATATTATAATTTAATCTTGGTTTTGCTGTATCAGCAAACGGCGGCGCAGCATTAAAATTGATCTTGACAGCATCTCTCAATACAGGTTTGAATGTAGATGTAATATTAATTGTTTTACGCTTGGTCGTGTCTTGGGCACGGCCACAAAATCCAAATGCGAGAATCAAAATTCCAAAAACAAAAAATGATTTGATCATCATGTATTTTTTTAGCCCAACTTTTCTAAAATTTTAAAATTTGGAAAAGTTAATTGCTTAGTTTGCTGTCTTTTTTCTCTTCCTCTATCACCTGATTGAGACGCAGCTGTGCCTGTTGGCGCAGGTCTTCCATCTTCGTATTGTCTATTATACTCTGAAATGTTGCTTTCGCGTTAAAATAATCCTTCTCCTTAAAATAGATATCACCTAACAGCAGGTATGATTTGGTTACCCACAATTCGTAGGATCCAGATTTATTGATGACTTCAAAAGCAGCTTTTTCTGCGTCCTTCAATTGATTTTGTTGCATCAGGCAATCCGCTACCTGGTAACGTGCTTCAGCTCCATAAGCGGCTTTACTCAGTGATACCACCGTCCGTAAATATTGCAGGGCTGTCTCGCATTGATTATTGGCTATATAAGATTTGGCAATCGCCATATTTGCCAGGATCCGGTCATCCGTGCTGGAACCTTTCTGATTCAAAAGGTCCTTGGCATTTTCGACTGCATCATTCCATTGTTGCAATTCATATTGGCTGCGCAACAACCCGCGCATCGCTTCCATTTTATTTTCTTCTGAAGAAGAAAAGTCCTTTAGCTTCTCAAAATATTTTTCAGATTTTGAATAGTCTTTTATGTAAAAGAAATTTATCCTCGCAGCCTGCAATAAAGATTTTTCCGCAAACTTGTTTGGAGCTCTGTCTGCCACAGCTTCATAACCCGGGGACGCTTTGGCCCAGTTTTTCTGATTAAAATAAATTTCGCTTTTGTAATAGTTTGCCTCCAGTGAATATTTCCCGTTCGGGAACTTGGTTAGATAATTTTCAAATTTTTGAATGGCATCTGCAAAATTTCCGTCATTGAACTGCACTTCCGCCTCCTGGTAAGCCAGTTGATCTTCCTGGCTTGGAGAAATATCTACTCCGAGTCCCTTTGCAAAATTCACATATTCACTGCTTCTTCCTTCCTGCACGTAAATAGATTTGGCGCTTTCAATTGCATCCTGGGCTTCCGGTGAATTGGGATATTGTTTAAGCAATGCATTGTATTGATTCAATGCTTCCTTGTTATTATCAAGGTTATAATATGCAATCCCCGAACGCAGGTATGCTTTTGGTTTCAGCGCGTCATTATCTTTTGAATTGATTACATTCTTTAAATAAGGTAATGCTTCCCTGAACTGTTCATTGGCCAGATAAGTATTTGCAATTTCCATATTGGCATCGGTGATCAGTCCGGAAGAAGGAAATTTCCGTATCAGTCCATTGAGAAGGTTTATTTTTTCATTCCCATTATTCACGCCGGCAACCATCGCTTTCTGAAATGTTGTATAGTCACTGGCTGGCCAGGAAAAGTCAATCACTTTATTGTACATGCCCAGCGCTGTCTTAAAATCACGATTCATATAATAGCAATCTGCATCCCGTACATAAGCATCCTGCTCCAGTGGTGAAGAATTAATTTTTGCAGTTTTTACGACCTGCTCAAAAAAGCCCTGCGCCTGCCTGTAATTTTCTTTTTTCAGAAAACAATATCCCAGATTATATTTTGCATTCACAGGATTCACCTCTCCATTTACCGAACCGCTTTTCAAATATTCAAAATAAAAAGGAATAGCATCATCGATCCGGTTCATGCGATATGCAATTTCCCCTTTCCAGAAATTGATATAAGGCATCACGGCATTATTGCTATGATCTTTCAAGGCCTTATCCAATAAATCATTGGCCTGAATCAACATTCCGTCATTGATCAGTTCTGTCGCGCGACCGTATAGAATCCTTGGGTAGATTTGTTTCGCATTCTGTGAAGGGTTTTTCAGACTGTCCATCAATGTCAAAGCATCTTTATAATTACTGGTATTTGTCATCAGATTTACCAGCAATTCTTTTGCTTCGTTGCTATATGGAGAAGAAGGATAGGCCTGCAAAAAATCTTTTAGTTCATTCAAAGCAATATCCTGATAGCCTAATTCATAAGATAATTTTGCATAATTGAATTGAGATATTTGTTTTTGAGTATCATTACTGTTATTCGATGCACAAACCTGGAAAGCATTTCTGGCATTTGCTTTTTGCCCGGTTTTCAAATAAGCATCTCCCAAAAGATACATTGCATTTTGCGCCAGCGAATCTTCTTTACCTCCCAGTTGTTTGAATCCATCGATGGCTTTGTTCCAGTTCTTCGTTTCATAATAACAATAGGATAATTCATATAGATCCTGCCTTGATACTTTTTTTGACTGGTTCACATATTGCTCCAGATATGGCAATGCTTTCTGGAAATCTTTCTGTTCATAATATCCATGACCTGCAAGTTGTCTCAATTCCTTATCATAATATTGTCCGCCCTTCGCGAGCTTGGATGCTGCATAATCAACAGCCTTTTCTTTCTGCCCCTGCACCAGGTATATATTGGCGATATAATACGGTACAACACTTTCGTATTTCGGTTTATCTTCCACTACCCTGAAAGCGTCCATGGCTTCCCGGTAGTTTTTATCAGAAAAACAAATAAAACCATAATAATAATTCGCATCCAGATAATTTGGATCTTTGGGCATTTGCCGGATGGTATTCAGCAATGGTTTTGCTTTGTCAAATTGCTGCAGTGTGAAATAACTATACCCCTGGTGAAACTTTAAGTCAGCAATTTCCTGGTTGCTGAGATTTTCGATGCTTGTCTTTTCATAGAGACGGGTCGCTGTAGCATAATCCTGTTTCCGGAAATAATATTCAGCAAGATGATAGCTCATCATCTGAGCACGGGCCTTATTATTTTCAAGGTCTATGAACTCCCTGGCTGGATCAACTGCACTGCTATCATTCTGTTTCAATCCGCAAACAAGTGTATAATATCGTATCTCCTGGTAATTAAGTTCATTGTCGGTTTTATCGGATTCTTTTAAATCAGCCTGCAAATCTCTGAAAAGCGGGTAAGCCAGACTGTAATATTCTTTCTGATAATATTCCTTTGCCTGTTTAAACGCGGCCAGCGGGTCATTGATAAACAGGGTCTGCTGTGCTGATGCGGAAGAAATAATAATATTGATGAAAACAAATATTAATGTGGGTTTCATCCGAAAGTCTTTGTTTTTTAGATTGAGATCGGATGAGGTAGGCATGGTAAGCTCCATTGGCCTCATCCGGCATCCGTAATGTCCGGATTTCTTAACGCGCTAAAGTTTCTAAATATTTTATCTTTTACCAAACATCGTTCCAAACAGGTGTGGATAACTGAAAGGATTAACATTTCTTTAGTGATGTTGTATAAAAACTCAAATCATTTACATTTGATCCAAATTACCAATAATGAAAAAATTACTGTCTACTACTTACACGAACACGGGTTTCAATCTCGCTACATTTGTATTGAGGATTTCACTTGCATTCAATATGGTTTACAACCACGGGCTCGCAAAAATTAAGAATTTCAGTGAGTGGCAGCATGATTTTTACGATCCTCTTCATATTGGTCACAAATCATCGCTCATCGTGGTGATCTTCCTCGAAGCATTCGTTTCCCTGTTCCTCCTTCTGGGAATATTTTCACGTATCGCTGCTTTATTACTCGTCCTCGAAATGTGTGTAATCGCTTTTATGTATCAAAGAGGCCAGCCGCTGATAAGATATGAGAATGCACTATTATTTCTTTCAGGCTTCCTTTGCATCCTTTTTATTGGTCCCGGCAAATTAAGTGTCGATGGAATGACGGGAAAATAGCAGTTTTAAGTTTATAGTTTTGAGTTTAAAGTTATGCTCAAGCCGAGTCCTTCAGCGCTTTGATTTATGCCAGAAATATAAAGCAGTGAATTCGCCGGGGAAAAACTCCAAACTATAAACTCAAAACCCGAAGCTACTTCAACTGATCGAGCACCTTCCACATTTTATGAACGATTTCCTGCGAAGAGCCATCGTAATTATTGACAATAATGGCAAAAATATATTCCCTGCCATCTGATGAAGTCTGATACCCCGCAAAACTTTTGGCTCCTCCAATAGATCCGCTTTTCATTTTTGTGCCATTGATTTCCGGGAGGGCTTTATAAAAAGAATTGAACCAGGGACGTGTTTTTGCATATTGCAGTACTTTGATCAGCGCATCTGTCGTCACCCTGTTTTGCGGAGATAGTCCGCTTCCATCGGTGATATTGATTGCTGAAGCTTCAATACCATGACTGATCCAGAAATCTTTCAACAAATCAATTCCTTTTTCAGTAGAACCAAATCCTGATTTTACAAAAGCGATTGTTTTGACGAATGCCTCTCCATAAAGGTTGATGCTTTTTTGCAGGAACCAATAATTAATACTGTCGAGTGTAGGAGAATAATGCGTGAAAAGAACAGATTGTGCAGAAGGCCAGATTCTTTTTTCAATCAACCTGTCGACATTTGTTTTATATCCCTTGTATACACGGATTCCATTTTTCTCAAAACGCTTACGCAATATTCCGCTGAAATATGCCGGCGCATTGGGAATAGCTCCGGAGATTGTAAAATTAGATTCTCCCAGCGGTACCGTTCCTTCTGTAAAAGCCAATGCAGAATAGGGAGGTAAATAAATATATGCATTATCACCACTTCCCTTTTCACCTGTCTTCAATTGATTGACCAGGCCAGATCCCATCATGGATTGATCTGTTGTTGTAATAAATGCATTACTGCCAACCGTGCTACCCGACTGTAATATCATATCATACTGATTCTCGTGCCAGTTGATTCCCCAGGATCCTGCACCATAATAATTCCCGATATCCGCCCAGATCCATCCATCCGGAATTGGCTGAATGGAAAATTTTGAATCATCCAGCAAAACATCTCCCAATATTTTACTGATATGAAATTGTTTTAAAGAATTTATGATCTCATTCAATACAGTTTCTTCTTTTGTCTGATTCCATCTCCAGCTTCCAAGTGTGGGGTCTCCGCTTCCGACAATGTGCAGATTTCCTTTCAACTCCAGGTCTTCGATTTTTCCATCATATCCGATTTCAGTTTTGTATCGATAGTCATGACCCAATAATTCCAAAGCCGCTGCCGATGTAAATAATTTCTGGCAACTGCCAGGAGCCAGTCCAACCTGTGAATTTTTATCAAAAACCGGCTGGCCTGTCTTCGCATCAACCACATACAATGAAATAACAGCATGTCTGAGCTGCGAATCCTGCTCGAATCGTTGAAAAGAAGCTGAGATTTTTTCAGAGACAGATTGCGAAAATGAACTGATGCAGGTAAGCATTAAAAACAAAATCAAAAAGTTTTTCATCAGTAAAAGAATTTTTTGCCAAAACTAAAAGAATTAATTTTGATAATTGAACTTACTTCCGAATCTATATACATAGCAATTGTTCGAAATCCTTTCTTTTATATGTCCCCCAAAAGAGTGAATGCTTCCGTCATTACCATCGGAGATGAATTATTGATAGGACAGGTTATCGATACCAATAGCGCATGGATGGCACAGGAACTTAACAAAGCCGGCATATGGGTAAAACGTCGCATAGCCATTGGCGATACATGGGAAGATATATGGAATGCACTGGATGAAGAGAGTGAACAATCAGATATCATTCTTATCACCGGAGGACTTGGACCTACTGCAGACGATATCACCAAACCATTATTGAGTGAATATTTCGGGGGAACACTGGTTGTAAATGAATCAGCACTTGCAAATGTGAAACATATCTTCGAGAATATCCTGAAAAGGCCGATGATTGAAAGCAATCTGAAGCAGGCGGAAGTACCTGATAATTGTATTGTGATTCAAAACAAACGTGGCACTGCACCTGGAATGTGGTTCGAAAGAAAAGGAAAGATTTTTGTTTCCATGCCCGGCGTGCCTTATGAAATGAAAGGCATGATGATAAATGAAATCATTCCGGCATTGCAGCGTCATTTTGCTTTACCATTCATCGCTCACAAAACATTGCTGACTGCAGGAATCGGAGAATCTTTTTTATCGGAACGCATCACTACATTCGAATCGGAGCTTCCGGCACCTATTAAATTGGCATATCTCCCAAACTACGGCATGGTGAGACTGCGACTGACGACTATAGGAAATGAAAAAGATATTTTAAAAAAAGAACTAGAGGAACAGTTTGAAAAATTGAAAAAACTGGTTGCGGAATGGATGGTGACAGATAAAGATCTGTCATTGCAGGAAGTGATCGGAAAACTATTAAAAGATAAAAATCGAACCGTTTCAACAGCGGAGAGTTGTACAGGAGGTTATATCGCCCACCTCATTACCTCTATCCCAGGTTCGAGCAATTATTTCAAAGGAACTGTGGTTAGTTATGCAAATGAAATCAAAGAAAATATATTGCATGTAAATCCGCAAACATTGTCCACTGAGGGTGCGGTCAGTGAAGAGACGGTGCATCAAATGGTTCAGGGTGCACTGATATTATTAAACACTGATTATGCCATCGCGACTTCAGGCATTATGGGTCCAGATGGAGGAACAGATGGAAAACCTGTGGGTACAGTATGGATCGCTGCAGGAAGCAGGGAAAAAATTATTGCACAGAAATTTTGGTTCCGGTTCGATCGTCAGCGTAATATTGAATTAGCGTCAACCAATGCATTGAACCTGTTGAGAAAATTTATATTGAGTGAGTTCTGATTGAACATTGATGAGATTATGAGGAAATAATTACCTTTGGCCCGAGCTAATGAATGAAGTCGGACCCATATAAGATCCTGTTCCGGCTCCAGGCATTGGATTTCGAATACAAATCGTGAATCTAAAACTGCAATTACTATGGCTCTAGTTGACCTTGTTATGCCAAAATTGGGTGAAAGCATTATGGAAGCGACCATCCTGAAATGGCATAAGCAGCCCGGTGATAAGGTCAAACAAGATGAAACAGTATTGGAAATTGCTACGGATAAGGTTGACAGTGAGGTTCCCTCAACCGCAGAAGGAATCATTGAAGAAATTTTATTTAATGTCAATGATGTAGTGCCTATTGGTTCTGTAATTGCGAAAATCCGGACAGAAGTCAGTGAAAAGGTTCCTGAAAAAGCATATGCTCCCCAGGAAAAAAGAATCCCTGTTCAACAGGGAGCAGCAGTGTCCTTAAGTTCCGATTTCCAATCTGAAAAATCACTGAAGCCTCAATATAACAAGGTTTCCGGCCAGAATGGTACAAACTCCAACGGATCAGCCAACCGTTTTTATTCCCCGCTTGTTTTAAATATTGCAGCAAGCGAAGGAATAAGCATGACCGAACTGGAATCAATTCACGGAACAGGAAATGAAGGAAGAGTGACCAAGAAGGATATTCTCCACTATGTATCGGAAAGAAAACAAGTCCACGGAAAAGCAAAATATGAAACTACAGGAAACCAATTTTTTTCTGAACCCATATCGTCTTCTCAAATACAGGATCAGCCATTCCAGGCAGCTGATGAATCCTTTGCCGAAACAAAAACTCCGGAATTTATTCATGGCGGTAATGTAGAAATCATTGAAATGGACCGCATGCGGAGACTTATTGCCGAACATATGGTCCGTAGCAAGCACACGAGTCCGCACGTAACCAGTTTCACAGAAGCGGATGTCACTAACCTCGTATTATGGAGAGAAAAAATCAAGAATGAATTCGAAAAAAGAGAAGGCACAAAAATCACTTTTACTCCTTTATTTCTGGAAGCCATCATCCGTTGCATAAAAAAATATCCGATTATCAATTCTTCAGTCGAAAAAGACAAAATCATTATCAAGAAAGATATTCATATGGGCATGGCTACAGCCCTGCCCAATGGGAACCTGATCGTTCCTGTTATTAAAAATGCAGACCAGTTTAATCTGATTGGCCTGACAAAACAGGTAAATAATCTGGCTGAAAATGCAAGAAATAACAGACTAAGACCGGAAGATATCCAGGGTGGGACTTTTACAATGACCAATGTCGGGATATTTGGAAGTTTGATGGGCACTCCCATCATCAATCAGCCGCAGGTTGCTATCCTGGCAGTCGGAGCCATCAAAAAACGCCCTGTCGTAATCGAAACTTCACAGGGAGATTCTATCGCAATCCGTCATATGATGTATTTATCTCTTTCCTACGATCATCGTGTAGTCGATGGAAGTATCGGTGCAAGTTTTCTTTCAGATGTAGCAAAAGAATTCGAGAACTTCAATCTCAGGCGCGAGTTCTAATTTCCATCGTTAAATTTTTGTGGAGTAACTCATTCAACAAATTCCCGGCATCTCCGGCCCCTTGTTTGCCTTATTTAACCAGGATAATAAAGATTATTTTACCGCGTTAAACTAAATAAGAACGGCATAATCTAAGTATGTGGAAATGTTAAGAAAATAAATGGGATGCATAACATGACTTTTTAGTAATTTGTCTGAACACTTAAACCCATAGCACCATGAAAACATTATCCGAAACCTGGTTCGCAGATGGCTTTATAGATTTCGAGCTAAAAAAATATACGCTTCTCGCCTATCTTCAGGAAGTCAACAAATACTTCAATCAAAATAAACTGTATCCTCAATTAGCAGATATTATTTTCCACTATCATAATTTGGTTGCCTTCAGAGAAAACAAAAAATTTTTGCAGGAGCAATTCCCTAAAAGCTTAACAGGAATTCAAATCGAAAAACTGCAAATCCTGTATGAACAGATGATCCAGGATGATGAGCTCATGAGTGAACTGGAAGATATCATCAATTATGCCGCATCTAAAATGAAAAAGGCCATCAATAATGGGACAGAAATTTATGAATTCGTAGAGGATAAATTGAAAATACATCCTGTAGGAATCATTCCTCTTGATACAAATGAGGGCTATTTCTTTTTAAGAGAGGGTCATTCCAGCAACACAAGGGTCTATCAATACCGTCTTAGTTTTTTTGAAAAGCATGATGAGAAATACAGAAGCATCCGTACAATATTTGTAGACAGCTGGCAAAGAAATCTGGCCAACACCTACGAACAAATTAAGTCGGAACTGATAAAAATAAAATCGGAACTACCAAATCCTGCTGTGTATTCCATCGAAACTGACCTCAAATTTCCCATCGAAGAAACGCTTTTACCGATTGCAAAAAGAAGCCTGGTGAGATATATTTCCCAGCCTGCGGCTTAGGCAGTCGATAGTTTTGAGTCTTTAGTTTGAATTTATATTTTGAGAATTATTTTCATGTTTTTTCCAAAGTCTCATCATCTGCAATGCAATCGACAAAATGATTAAAAAAAGACCGATGTAAAATTCATATCCGAAACTTTTTTCTTCCCTGAATACTAAAAATGCAAGCGCAATGCCGTATACCGGCTCCAGGTTATAAGTTAGATTCACAGTAAATGCAGAAATCTTCTGTAATGCACTCATGGAAAGTGTAAATGCAAAAATAGTGCAGACCCAGCTCAATACGATCAACCAAATCCAGTCACTGAGAGAAGGGAAAAAATGAACTTCCGGGAAATAGCTGAGATAAAAAGGTAATAACAAAGTCAGAAAAACAAAACCGCCGCTCAATTGATATACGGTAAGCGTTTTTACCGGAACCCGCTGCAACAGTCTGCGATTTAATATCGGGAAAATACTTCCCAGAAGAGCAGATATTAGACCAATGATAATTCCTTTTTTATAATGGGGATCGAATCGAAAAACCAAATAAATGCCAGCGATCACCAACAGGCCAAGCAATAATTCAATTACATCTGTCTTTGAACGAAAGATCAACGGTTCCAATAATGCAGTAAAAAAACCAATGGCTGAAAAACAGATTAATGCAACAGAAACATTTGCTGATTTAATACTTCCGTAAAAACAAACCCAGTGTAGTGCAGCGATGGCTCCGACTCCGGCAATGCGAAGCGCATCTTTCATGGAAATCCTGACAATATAATTGGGCAAAAAGCATAAAACCCATAGAGAAACAGAGGTAATCAATAAACGATACCAGACCAGTAATCCTTCGTTCAATGTAATCAATCTGCCTAATATTCCTGTAAACCCTGCAATAAAAACTGCAAGATGTAATTGCCAGAATGCTTTTTTCATCTAAGCAAAGAAAAGCAAAAAGGATGAAGCGGGAAATGAAGAAAGATTATGATTGGGAATAAATATAAATATTTATTTTCCAACCATCATTTTATTGCTGAAGGAAGTAGCCGGAGTGCGTATTTCAGTATTTTTTACTCTTTTTCTATAATTCGTGAATAAAGAATGCCAGCGGAGTTTAAGCACGCCTAAAATGCCTTCCTTCACAATTCCTTTATTCATTTTTGAAACACCATATTTGCGATCTTCGAAAATGATTGGCACTTCCTTGATTTTAAAACCTAATTTCCAGGCAGCAAATTTCATCTCTATCTGGAATGCATATCCTACAAATCTGATCTCATCGAGATTAATCGTTTCCAATACTTCTCTCCTGTAACAAACAAAACCGGCTGTAGGGTCTTTAACCGGCATGGAAGTTATGATACGTGTATAAAAAGATCCTCCTTTTGATAAAAGTATCCGGTCCCACGGCCAATTCACGTTGCCTCCGCCATCTACATATCGGGAACCTACTGCAACATCGGCCCCTTTAAATTTACAGGCTTCATATAAGCGATCAAGGTGGTTCGGGTTATGGGAAAAATCGGCATCCATTTCAAAAATATAACGATAACCCCTGTCTACGGCCCATTTAAAGCCATGTATATATGCAGTGCCTAAACCCAGCTTACCACGGCGCTCTTCCAGGAAGAGTTCCCCGGGATATTTCAACTGTAAATCTTTGACAATCTGAGCAGTACCATCAGGAGAATTATCATCTATTACTAAAACGTGGAAGTTTTGCCTGAGCAAAAGTATGGCTTCGACAATATTCGCGATATTGTCCTTTTCGTTGTATGTCGGTATGACAGCAATCTTTTCCAATGCTACTAAACGGATATTGACTTTGATTAAAGATACAAAATTACTGTTTTTAACCTAAGAAGCTTATCCACAAATTTTGCCCCAACCTCATTTATCCCTTTTTTAACATCGTACGATTAAAAATTTCCGTGAGTTTTTGCTTTGTATGCATGGGGAAATCACCCTTCATCATCCAATCATAATACTGAGGTTCAGCCTTTAATACTTCAGCCACCGGTCTTCCCTTATGTTTGCCGAAATTGAAGACCTCTATTCCGTTTTCCATGGTGAACCGCCTTGCAAAATCGATTATTTCATCTTCGCCGGTGAATTTGACGATGCTTTCGACATCAGTTCCTAATTGAGGGTATTTGAGCAACTGGGCTTCCAATATCTCCCATGTGGCTCCGGCATCCACCTGGGCACTATGTGCTCCGTCAAGGTTCTTATTACAGTAAAACCTGTAAGCCGCAGTCAGGGTTCTTTGTTCCATCATATGAAAAACACGCTGCACATCTACCAATTTCCTGCCCTTGGTATCGAACTCCATTCCAATCCGAAGGAATTCTTCCACTAACAAGGGAATATCAAACCGATTGGAATTATAACCAGCCAGATCACAATTTTCCAGGAATTGCTTAAGCTCATTCGCAACCTGTTTAAAATTCGGAGCATCTTTCACTTTATCATCAGTAATTCCATGGATATCAGATGATGCCTGAGGAATAGGCATCTCAGGATTGATGAGCTTATGTTTTACAATCTGACTTCCATCAGGTTGGATTTTTATTATGGCTACTTCTATAATACGATCCAATGACAGATTAGTACCCGTCGTTTCAAGATCGATTACCGCCAAGGATCTTCTAAGTCTTAACATTCAGTCTGCAATATGGGTTAAAATTAATAGGAAGTCTTTGCTGCATGAACAGGAATCTGCTAAGATTTCGTTCTCAGGTTCGGTTTTCAATTTTAGTTTTTTCCTTTACAAATGTAAGTATATCCATCCCATCATAATTTCCCGAACTCATCAGCAGCAAATTAGTATTTTTATAAGATTGCTTCATCAGCCAATTTTCCAAATCCTTTTTTTCGTCGATGACAAGCAATTCCTGTTTACTGAATCCATTATATATTTTCTCCGCAGGCAGTTCCGGCATTCGTTTCAATTCCAATGCATGCCTTGAATAAAAAACTACTGCCTTGTCGGCCATTTCCATACTTCCTTTATATTCGTTCAGGAAATCCTTATTTAAGCTGCTGTAAGTATGTAATTCTAATACCGCAATTAAATCCCGGTCTGGAAATTGTTGTTTAACAGCCTGAATTGTGGCTTTTACCTTAGAAGGGGCATGAGCGAAATCTCGATATATGTTAGTTTGACCATTTTTTGCCAGCAATTCCAATCTTTTTGAAGCTCCTTTAAAATCTGCAATAGCGTGCACGAAGGTTTCAGCATCGATACCAAGTTCTTTACAGGCCAGATAAGCTGCATTCAAATTCATCAGGTTATGATTTCCGAATACCTGCAATTCACTTGTAAAGCCTTCCAAATCGACATAAGTTTTATCATATAGGATCGAGTGAGAAGGAATTCCATATCCCTTTTTCCTGATTGAAGGATGGTTTTCTTCGACAATTTTTTTCAGAACAGGATCAGTTTCATTGTAGATCAGTATCCCGCTCGGCTCAATTTTGTCAATAAAAATTCTGAATTGCTCGAGATAAAAATCGAATGTCGGGAATACATTAATATGGTCCCAGGCGATGCCCGTAAGAACGGCTATATGGGGGAACAAAAAATGAAACTTTGGTCTTTTTTCGATTGCGCTTGCCGGGTATTCATCCCCCTCGCAAACGATAACAGGTGCATCGCTGATATCCACAGATTGGGCGAAACCCTCTAATCTCGCACCTACCATATAATCAAACTTTTTACCGGCTTTTTGCAAGACATGCATAATCATGGAAGTAGTAGTTGTCTTACCATGACTGCCCCCAACAACCACTCTTTTTTTGTCCTTGCTTTCCTGGAAAATATATTCGGGAAAAGAGTAGATTTTCAATCCGAGTTCCCTGGCCCTTTTCAATTCGGGGTTATCTTCTTTGGCATGCATCCCTAATATAACTGCATCCAGATAAGGGTTGATTTTTTCAGGAAACCAACCAATTGAGGGGGGTAATAGACCCTCTTTGGACAGGTTTGAGCTGGCAGGCTCAAAAATCTCGTCATCACTTCCCGTAACCCTGTATCCCTTATGTTTTAAAGCAATCGCTAACTGGTGCATGACACTGCCTCCGATAGCAATAAAATGTACAAACAAGACTTCCTAATTTGGGTTAAAAATATCCAAGCAAAAGGGATTAACAAAAAAATATACGCTCTTTCCGTACTATACTTGCATTTATGTGTTTTTTGGCTTTACTTTGTTGTTCCTATCCTTTCGAAATTTTCTCTTTTCTATCCGTTCCTCTGAATTACCTGGTGATCGGTTCTCTTATTGTTACCAGGAATTTTTAATTTTAAAATACCCAGAAAATGAGAAAGACAATTTTAATCTTAGTACTTGTTTCTACAGCAATGGCTTTTATTACTTCATGCTCCACTTACAGAAGTTCAGAAAGGAGCGGTTGCAAGGCTACACAAGGTTATGTTGGCTATGGATCCAGTCGTTAATCACGGTTGGTGGCAAACAAGCAACAAGATTTACTATATAGAATATCTGGTTTCAGTTTAGCTCTATCTGACAACTGTTAGTGTTACTCCTATAATTTCCATTGAGGAAATGATTCCGCAAGCCTTTGCAGGTGTTCGATGTTGCATTCACCAAGAAAGCAGCTGCGTGAGTATGCGCTTATTCCCTTCTGGCATTGTCAATAAATACATATTTTATATCAGACCGGTTATTGATGGTTTTGTAAAAATCATCCAGGTAACCTGTCATATCCTTTTTAGTTGCGGGAGACAATAATTCAAAATTATTAATGAGAGCATATATTTTATCCTTTTCGTCTTTGAATTTCTGAATTACCTCTTCCAGTTCTCCCATTGTCCTGGGAAAACCGCGATACAAACGGTCCCTCACTGATTCTATTCCCAACTTGGGATCAGGAATGGCATAATCAGGGTTAACGAGTCCTGCAAAGTCAAAATCATATGCGACGGCAAAGGGCCTTGCAGTCGAATCATTTTTTGGATAAATCAACCTGATATTATGAAGAACCGGAACTGCCCAATCAGTATTGCCGATCATATACTGGAAAATTGCCACGATAGTCATTTGCTGACGGTTAGTCACTTCTGTAGGAAGCCCTCCTTTTGTCCATTCCCTGCATTGGTTTCGTTTAGCCATCTCATTAATATCTTCCATCAGAAATGCATATGCGGAAAAAGGTTTTTTCTTCCCTTTACTGTCTTCATAACGAACATGAAGCAGCCGGA
>DATJXY010000112.1:0-6129 GCA_035499855.1 Puia sp.
AAAAGCTGGATATAACTATTTTTGAAATTCAGGTTTTTCACTGTCTGATTCCCATTTGTATTCGTCTGCTCTGCACGAAGCCCCAATTGCATCGAGAATTTTTTTATCCGTTGCTGCCAGTTTATGTAAGCCGCATTGATATTTTCTTTATAAATAAAATGATTGCTGATGGTCGTATCCGGTTGCCACTCGTTCTTCGTCGTATCGAAAAGCGAATAGGCAGCATCGTTATCCGTTTGCACATAACTTGATTTAACTCCTGCCTCAACTGTTATATCGCTATTCACTACTTTTTTATAATCGCTTTTAAGACTGTAAATGTCAATTTTCGAAGGCAGTAACCCATTCAGTAAATAGGGATCCTCAGATGGGACTTTGTCTGCATTGTATAAATAGTTATAGGAATAAGCAGTGCCCGGGGTGTTATAAAATATATAATCAGCATCGACAGAGATTTCACTACCCTTGTCATCCAATTTGCGGAGAAAATTGCCATTGAATCCTAGATGTGTCTGCGGCGTTTTATTCTGTGACTGGGCAAGATTATACTGCACAAAATTATGCAGGCTGTCATAAAAATTGGCAGTGGAAGAAGATGTAAAACTTTCCTTGTCCACCGTACCATTCACAGAAAATCCAAAAGTTGTTTTTTTATCTGCAAAGATATCAATCCCTGCCCTGAAATTATGCCCGCGATCCGAAAAACGGCCGAAAGTATGCTGCGAAGTATACCTGTCGAATTGAGAATTCGCATCCTCTCTCAGGCTTTTTTCTATATCGAT
This sequence comes from Puia sp., assembly GCA_035499855.1. GTDB lineage: Bacteria > Bacteroidota > Bacteroidia > Chitinophagales > Chitinophagaceae > Puia. The sequence goes on from DATJXY010000112.1 coordinate 783, forward strand.
ATCATTAAATCCTTCCCAGTAAGAAAATCCGTAGTTACCATAGATATTGGTTTTTCCCTGGCGCCAGTTAAAATTCAGGCTGTTGGTATTTTTAAAATAAATAGCAAAAATGGCGCTGGTAGTCAATGAGCCATTAAAACCATTGTTTTTATTTTTCTTGGTAATAAGATTGATCACTCCGGAATTTCCTGAAGCATCATATTTGGCCGGAGGCTGGCTCATGATCTCAATCTGGTCAAGCTGATTCGATGGCATATTCTTTAAATAGTTGGCAAGATCCTGGGCACTGAGATAAGTTGGTTTGCCATCGATCAAAATAATCACACCTGATTTTCCTTTAAGACTTATATTCCCGTCATTGTCGACCAACACTCCCGGCGATTTTTCCAGGACTTCCAGGGCTGTGAGTCCACTATTGGTAGTGGAAGCATCCACATTTACCACCATCTTATCAATCTTATTTTCGATCAGCGGACGTTTACCCACTACCGTTACTCCTTCCAGCGAAGATCCGGATGATTGAAGCGAGATATCATTAATAGATGCAGATAAATGAGCGGCACTTAGCTCGAATGCTTTACCGTACCAATTTGTGTATCCAACATGGGATACTGACAGGATATATTTACCCAAAGCGATATCCTTAAATTCGAATGCTCCTGATTTATCAGTTGCTGCTACTTTCACAACAGACGAATCAGCAGATTTTAAAAGGGAAATGGTAACTGCTTCCAATGATTTACCGGTATTGTCTTTTACAATTCCATTTATTTTGCCGGTTCTCACCTGTGCAAATGCAAAACAAACCAGTATTTGTAAGAAAATAAAAGTAGAAAGGGTTCTCATAAATCAGCCGGGTTAAAGATTAGATTACGAATTTTAAACTGATTCATTGAAAGAAAAACCTAAAATGGGATAGAGGGAGTCATTCCAATGTAACTGGCAAATTTTTTATTTCGCGATTTAATTTTACTATTCTTTGAACGATTTGTTACAGCCTTCAGGAGTTTCTGAAACTAATTTTAGTCATCCTTTCACCAAAAAAAATTGTCATGAAAAAAATCACCAAACTCCTGACTTTGCTCATTGTCTGCACATTCTTTACTTACTTATCTTCATCCGCTCAAACTGTAGCTATGACTGGAGATACAAAATCCGGGGGATCTTCAGCTACAATGAAGACCTATGTTATTGAAAGAAATATCCCCGGAGCAGGTCAGTTCTCTGCTGAAAAGCTAAAGGACATTTCAAAAACTTCCTGCACAGTATTAAAAGAAATGGGTCCGAAAATCCAATGGATCCACAGCTATGTTACAGAAGATAAAATTTTCTGTGTGTACAAAGCAGAAAGTATTGAACTTCTGAAAGAGCATGCAAAAAGAGGGGGCTTTCCGATCAATGCCGTTTATGAAGTATCTTCCGTGATTAGCCCTGCAACAGCCAATTAAAAATTTTGGAATTCTGCCTGCCGGTGCATGGACAATTGCACCGGCAGGAATTTATTTTTGGTGACTTTCAAATCAGTAATTAAAATAATGAAAAGTCTGCTCTAATATTTGACGAGAGCCGGCATCTTGTTTTAGTTTCTTTTGACTATCTTTCAGCATACAAGTTTTTCAACCAATAGCTAAGTCACCCGCCCATGAGAGGTTTAATGATGGAATACCAGCTCACGCTTCCTACAATTTTACGAAGGGCTGAAGCCTTATTTGGAAAAAAAGAAATTATCAGTCATCTTCCGGATAAAAGCATTCATCGCTACACTTATCAGGATTTTGCCAGGCGCACAAAAAAACTAGCAGTTGCTCTTAAAAAGCTTGGCATTCGTGAAGGAGATCGGATCGCTACTCTGAGTTGGAATCATTATCAGCATCTCGAAGCTTATTTTGCGATCCCGTGTGCAGGAGCAATCATACATCCCCTCAATCTGCGTCTGAGTCCTGATGACCTGAGCTATATTGTCAACAATGCTGAAGATAAAATCCTCATTGTCGATCAGGTACTCTTACCCTTGTTTGAAAAATTCAGGTCCACCGTAAATTTTTTAAGGGTAATTGTCATCCCGCAACTTGAAGAACCTGTATCGAAAGAATATTTGAACTATGAAGATGTGCTGGCTACCGGAGATGATTCTTTATTCGAACCATTTGAAGGAGATGAATATACTGCTGCTTTCATGTGCTACACTTCGGGCACGACAGGAAAACCTAAAGGTGTCTTATATTCTCATCGTTCGATCATGCTTCATACCCTCTCCTGCATGATTGGCTGTTCAGGGTTTGGTATCATCGAACGGGATGTGGTGCTTCCGATTGTTCCAATGTTTCATGCAAGTGCATGGGGTTATCCCTTCATTTGCACTTTTGTTGGAGCTACCCAGGTATTTCCAGGTCCTTATTTGGATGCTGAGAATCTTCTTCATCTTTTCGAAACCGAAAAAGTGACATTGACCGGAGGCGTGCCTACTGTAATGCTGAATATCCTTAATAAACTGGATGCGGATTCACACAAATACAAACTTTATTTACATACTATAGTTGTAGGTGGTTCCGCGGTGCCACGCTTCTTAGTTAAATCTTTTGATGAACGCTATGGAATAAAAGTGCTTCATACCTGGGGGATGACCGAACTCTCCCCATTAGGAAGCGCCTCGGTCCTGACCAGTAAATTGGAAAAAGCTTCCAAAGAAAAGCAATACGACTACGCTATAAAGCAAGGCATGCCTGTTCCTTTTGTGGAGATTCGTGGAAGGAATGAATTTGGATTTATTCCGTGGGACGGAACGACGATGGGAGAACTGGAAGTGCGCGGTCCCTGGGTTGTTTCTTCATATTACGGTGATGCAGAACCAACAGGAAAATTTACAGCTGATGGCTGGTTTAGAACCGGTGATATTGTTACAATCAGTGAAGACGGATTCATTGAAATAAAAGATCGAAGCAAGGATCTTATCAAATCGGGAGGGGAATGGATCAGTTCAGTAGCGCTGGAAAATTCATTGATGGGACATCCATCAGTACTCGAAGCAGCTGTGATTGCAGTTCCTGATGAAAAATGGATGGAGCGACCCTTCGCATATGTGGTACCGAAAGAAGGAAAAACCGTTTCATCCGAGGAGCTAAAGGAATTTCTTGCAGGCAAATTCGCAAAATTCTGGATTCCCGAAGGCTACGCCATTATTGAGTCCATTCCTAAAACTTCAGTGGGAAAATTCAAAAAATCTGCTCTCAGAGATAAATATAACGGGGAGCAGTAGATGTTCAATGACAGCTGGCTGCAGATAATAATATGATATTGTATCCCGAATCCCCGGTGTATTCTCTATCAGCCTTGCTTTACCAAGTGCGTGCAGTGTTTCCGAGAAACTAACTGTAATGTGTAACAGATGATGACTTTAACGAGAGCTCCTGACTTCGTTAACTGTAACAGCAGTAACCAGATTATGTGTCATTGATGTTTTGGTGTGAATGATTCTTCAACAGTTGTTGCTATAATCAATCATTAATTGCCTGATAAACCAAAGGCCTGAATTCCTTATCGGTATCTGCAACATGCGGTCCCCAGATTTGGCGATAAATTAACACGATCATATTTTCTTTGGGATCCACCCAATAAGAAGTTGAAAATACTCCACCCCATGCATAAGTGCCTGCCTGGCTGGGGCCTAACCTGCTTCCGTTTTCAGTAATGATCGAAAAACCGAAGCCAAATTTATTTTCTGTTTTGACGCCAAGGTTGACAAACAGGTCACCAATCTGATTCATTGTCATCATGCGTACTGTATTGTGAGATAACAAACGAACACCATTATACTCACCTCCATTTAATAACATCTGCAGAAAAACTGCATAGTCGTAAATAGTCGAGCATAAACCACCGCCTCCGGAAAAATAACCTGTCTTGATCAGCGGATAATTCATATCGAGATATCCGTTAAAAGTCTTGTCCTGTTTTTTTATCGCCCCTGTGGAATCCTGTTGAAAGAAATTGACCAGTCTTGATCCTTTTTCCTTTGGCAAATTAAAATAGGTATCCTTCATTCCAAGAGGTTGAAAAATTCGCTTTGCAAAAAATTCCTCGAGCGTCATGCCCGACCAAATTTCAATCAGATAACCTAACACGTCATGATTCAATCCGTACATCCATTTTTCACCAGGTTGAAAAAAGAGCGGCAGGGAGCCGAGGCGTGTCATTGCATCAGAAAGTTTTTGGTCTTTTACGCCAACTCCGCCCGTAAGATAGCTTTTTGCATAAATGGCATTTTCTTCAGGACTGCCGATTCCCGGATATCCAATGCCTGAGGTATGCGTAAGCAAATCACGAATAGTGATAGGTCGCTTAGCAGGAACAGTAGTATATGTAGTGTCTTTGAAGCTGAAACTATTTAATACTGTTTCATGGGCAAAGGAGGGAATGAATTTGGAAACGGGATCATCTAGTGAAAATTTTCCTTCTTCCCAAAGCATCATTGCTGCCACTGTGGTGATTGCCTTCGTCTGTGAAGCAATACGAAAAATTCCGGTCTTGTCGAGAGGCGCTTTCGTATCAGCATCATTGTACCCATAAGCCTTGTAGAAAACAATTTTCCCTTTGCGTGCTATCAGGGCCACAGAACCATTGATCCAATTCTTTTTTACCCAACTGCTCATCCCGGAGTCAAGACGGGCGAGACGGGAAGAGGAAAGCCCACCTGCTTCAGGCGGAGCCTGAGTCAATACTTTTGATTGAGATTGCCCAGGGATTGCATATGCGATAAACGTAAAGAGTATAAACAGCGAAGTCAGATAACGATTCATGAACTTTTAGTTTGGTCATTAAAAATAAAAAATTAATTGAATCCAACGAAGATTTATAGTTCGGGAAACCAGAAAACCTTATTCATCATTTTTTTTTATCTTTCCTGTGATCAATTTATTGGATGAATTTAAAATCAACAATGGATGAGACTTAAAGATAAGGTTGCACTGATCACCGGCGGAGCTAATGGGATCGGCCTCGCTACCACCGAAAGGTTTGCCAAAGAAGGAGCAAAAATTATTTTGTGGGATGTTTCCGATAAAGGAAATGAGGTAGAAAAGCGATTAAAAAAAAAGGGATTTGAGGCCATCTTTCAAAAAGTATCGGTCACAAATAAAGATGAAGTGGAAAATGCAGTTGCTGAAGCCCGTGAGCATTTTGGCCGGATAGATATTCTAATCAACAATGCAGGCATTACCAAAGACAGAACCCTGCTTAAAATGTCTAAGCAGGAATGGGATGATGTCATTGCCGTGAACCTGACAGGAGTTTTCAATTGCACACAGGCAGTTGCACCGATTATGAAAGAGCAAAATTATGGTCGCATTGT
>DATJXY010000113.1:0-19109 GCA_035499855.1 Puia sp.
GCGAAAGCTCTGAATACCGTGGGATTTCTGTTTTTTTCTTTGTACTGAATAAATGAAGTACCTGGTTTATTACTTCTTACTTCATAAAGAAAAGCACTACTATAGGTTTCTATAAATTTAGCTTCTGACATTATTCCTCAAGTTACAATTAATTTAAGCTATTGCATCATGTGGTATATAAATTGATTTTTATAGGGTGTTTTCAACCTTGCATGATTTTTCTTGCTCAGGACTTGCTTAAAAACTGTAACTATAATTTACCAGGGAAAATGTTTCTCGCAAAGACGCAAAATTTGCCAGGACGCAAGGAGTCTTTGCATACTTTGCTGTCCTGGCGTCCTGACGTGAAACAAAAAGTCGTAAATTTATTTTTAGGATGAGACACTATTCCGGGATCCTGTTTTCGAAATTATTGAAATGCCAAAGTTTTATCACTTTACCATTAGCATCTCTTTCAAACCTTATTTCTTCACCTAATGATTCATCAGATCTGATTCTTCTGAAAACATCTCCGCTGATATGCTTATAAAATTGCATTGCGTCAACCGGATTATCTGTTCTCAGATCCATCACACCTAATTTCCCATACCATTTGAATACCAGGGTTTCACTGTCCCAGGCATAAGAATCATAATTTCCCGTATAGGGTTGCAGATCAACACCGCTCGCAACTGTGGTGGTATCGGACTGAGACGCTTTTTTCATAATGCTGAGAATTCCGGAAAAATATTTCATCAGCGATTCGCCCTGTGCATTCATCATAACAATTACAGCCAGTTTTTTCTTTGGATCCATTCCAAGAAAGCTGAGATAACCCGGACAGGAACCACCATGCCCGACAAAAGTATTACCATTGACTTCTCTGACTGCAAATCCCAAACCATAAGCAGTTTTCCAGTCAGGGTCGAGGTATTGCACTCTTTGCATATCGCGCAAAGTGGATGATTTTATAATTTCTTTTCCACCATTCGACAGCAAACGAAACTGCCAGCTTGCGAATCTTGCGAGGTCTTCTGCACTCGATGAATAACCTGCTGCCGGTGTAATTCCATTTGCCTGGAAGAAAGGCATTTTATCCCGGTGTCCATCGCGATGTATTGCACCATAACCTGTCGCCATTTTTCCACCCCATAAATCTTTTGGCAGATAAGGATGTGTATTCTTCAGCTTAAGAGGGTTTAAAATATTTTCTTCTACATATTGCTGATAAGGCATTCCGGAAACATGTTCAACGAGTTCTCCGAGAATCGTCATTCCGAGGTTGCTGTATTGAAAATAAGTGGATGCAGGATATAATGTCTGCTGTCCTCCTAATTTATCATTGACTTCTTTTTCGCTGGGGAAATAAAAATCAGGAGCGCTCCAATAAGGAAAATCGGCTTCCCTGGGTAATCCTGATGAGTGTGATAATAATGATCTGATGGTGATGGGTCCGCTTTCGGAGTATTGTTGTTTCAGATTAAAAGAAGGGAGATCGGCGCTGATGGAATCATCCAACCTGACTTTACCCTGTTCAACCAATTGCATCACTGATATCGAAGTGAATAATTTCGAGATGGAGCAGATGCTGCAAATAGTGGATGGCTGCATGGGAACTTTCTTTTCGACATCGGCATAACCATATCCCTTGCTCCAGATGGTAAACTGATCATAGACGATGGCAATAGAAATTCCGGGAAGCCGGTCATAATCGCGCATTCCATTCAGCCATTTGTCGATGACGACAAAAGCATCTCTGAGATCCGGTTTTTTTTGAGCCTGAACGATCGAAAAAAAAACAAAATGGGAAAAAAGAAAAACTGTGAGTAGCTTTTTCATATTGATGGTTTTGGTTGTGTTCATTCAGAATATTTCACGCAAAGAAAGCAAAGGCTCGTTGAGCCCTGATTTATTTGGCGTCTTTGCGTGAAACCCAACAAGCGACTTTTTTCATTATTGAAATACTTTCGCAATCAATGGATCGAGGTTAAGTGGCCCGCTGATGGCGGGGGAAAGGGAATATCTCTCACGAATATACGCTGCATCATTGTATCCGAGCCACACTTTATTCTGTTTATCTTCCCATGCGATTATCTTAAGTGGGAGATCCAGTGCGGAGAGCGGATTCTCTGTCATAAGAGCCCCGCCCGCTTTTGGGTTTCCAAACATCAGGAATTCCAGGGGAGATATGGTCTGTCCGGTTTTATTTAATTCCGATTGCTGATTGATCCTGGCGTATATCGTGACTCCCTGCTTGCGTAAAAAATCTTCCAGCCGGTCGATGGTTTCCTTAACAGAGTAGGGGCTGGGCCTTACTGTAACTCCCGGAGGATTCATGGTAAAAAAATTTTTGATTGGTAAAAAAAGAAACAAGCCGGATTTAAATATCCTGCCCATAAAGGTTCGCCTGCTTTTTAATTCAGGGATCATGGATTTTTATACTAAGTTAAAAAGAACAGTATTGAAATAAAATTTATCCTTGGTATGGCTTTCCGGGTATCTGTGTAGTATCTCCGTTTGAAATTTTCATCACAATTTGTCCTGCAAAGAGTGGGGCAATTGTGGTTATTTTTTGAAACTGAAACAATACCGGTATCTGCGAAATGCTCCTTCATTTCGTATATTTAATAAAATCTTTCAGTCACGCATAAACGATAAAATATGAAAATCATCGCAGGATTACTGACCGGATTTGTTGCGCTTGAACACCTCTATATAGTTTGGCTGGAAATGTTTGCCTGGACGACAAAGGGCCGTCAGACCTTCAAATCTTTTCCTGACGAGCTTTTTGAAAAAACAAAACCCATGGCTGCTAACCAGGGTTTGTATAATGGTTTTCTTGCTGCCGGTTTGATCTGGTCATTACTGATTGAAAATGCAGAATGGAGCAGGAATGTTTCTGTTTTTTTTCTTTCCTGTGTTATTATTGCCGGAATCTATGGCGCCTACAGTGTGCAACGATCCATTTTTTTCATTCAGTCAGTTCCGGCAATTATCGCGCTTATTTTTGTGTTTTTGAAGTAAGCAACAGACCGGTGTTTAAATCAATCCTCCGAAGAATATGTTCAGCTTTACTCGAGACTTATTTTCCTGATCCGGTTATTATTAGTATCAGCCACATAAATATTTCCCTGGGAGTCGATACCAATTCCAAACGGAGTATAAAATTTTGCTGAAGCACCTTCACCATCTGCATAACCGTCCTCGCTTCCTGCAATAGTTGTTACCACTCCCTGTGGAGTAATTTTTCTTATCCTGCTCAGATCGATTACATATAGATTTCCCTGTTTGTCTGCAACCATATCGCCCGGATATTGAAACTGTGCCTTGTCAACAGTTCCATCCGTCCAGCCCTGTGTTCCGGTTCCTGCAAAGGTGGAAACTTCTCCCTGAGGAGTTATTTTCCGGATTCGAAAATTGGATCCATCAGAGATGAATAAATTACCCTGCGCATCAATGGCAATTCCATCGGGAAAATTAAATTTTGCTGCTCCACCGCTGCCATTCTGAAAACCTGAAGTGGCGGTTCCTGCGATTGTAGTGACGTTTCCGGAAACACTTATTTTACGGATGGAATTATTTTGAGCATCGGCAACATATAAATTCCCCTCTGTATCCGAAACGATATTTTTTTCTTCTCCAAACTTTGCAGCATCGGCATTGCCGTCCTGAAATCCTTCAGTTGCAATGCCTGCATAAGTAGATATATCTGCAAGCAAATTTGATTTACGGATGCGTGGATCCCTGACATCAGAAACATAAATATTTCCATTTCCATCAATCGCAAGACTGGTGGGAAATTCAAACTCAGCCAGGGAGCCGCTGCCGTTTTTAATTCCAAAATCACTTCCGGCAAAAGTTGATACCTGTCCGCCCGAAATTTTCCTGATCCTGCTATTATCACCATCACTCACATAGATGGTTCCATCGTTTGTTACAAGCACGTCATTGGGAAAATGGAATTTTGCAGAGGCGGCAGAGCCATCGGCAAATTCAGGAGTTCCGTCGCCTGCTACAGTAGTAACCATCCATTTTTCATTTGTTGGTGCCGGGGGAGGATAAGAGTAAGTCTGGTCATATTTTTTACAGCTGATTCCGGAAACCAATATCAGGAATCCAATCATAGTAAAATGCGAGTTTTTCATTTTTTATTTTTTATGATTTATGGATTTTCCCCGTCCCGACAGAATTGGAGAAAACCCCGATTTAATTTTTTATGACAGGACACTTACGCTTCAAAAATTCATCATCAAGCAGAGAAAGTAGTCTTGGAAAAATATAAGAAGGATCAAGCGGCTTTCATGGCACTTGGAAAGATTTTCAAAATTATTAGTCAAATCTTTTGCAATGACCGTTAATTATCTGTGGGCAGAAAAGATCTGACGAATAGCAGTTTTTAAAAGATAAACGGCAGGACGATGATCGAAAAATTAATGTTGGAACAGAATTCAGCCGCTAAAAATTGAGATTGGTACTGAATAATACACCCAGGTGGAATGTATTTGGATGATCCAGGTAATTGAATCTTTCTACCAGGTCAATCCGGAGAACTGAAAAGATATTATAAATCCCCACATTGGCTTCCAGGTATGGTTTTCCTGTGAGTATATAAGTTGATTCCACTCCGTTTGTCAATGGGAATTTCATTTGTTGTGGATTAACTGCAGGATTATTTTCATCCCTCAATCCTCCAAACAAAATTTTCGCGCCTACTACTTCTCTTAATCTTAATTTTTTTATAAGCGGGATTTTATTAAAAAAGAATCCGTTAAAAAAATGATCAAAATTTAATCCGGCATAATGATCGCTCACAAATTCTCCGATCCTCATCAGGTTATACGCATTCGCACTGTAGAAATAACTTTGATTCGCCGGATGGATGATCAGCAGAGGATATGGTAAACTGCCTGCAAGATATCCTCCCGACAACCTGACATCGGTAAACCCAATAGGATTTATATAAAATCTTTTGTAAATGCTCAGGTGGAATGCATCATAGTTGTACTGTCCTCCGAATAAACCCTGTATGCCTTTTGCATATTCAAAAGTGATGATGGGATATTTATTGATAATATCCCTTCGGGTGGCCTTGCCCTGGTAGAATTGTTCATGCGGCGCCCATCGAAGTGATAGGGACAATTCACTGGTAGTTATTCTTTCAACCGTGTCGTATTTATCAGGGGAGGTTTGATACACATAATTCAGAGAACCTGTTGGTTCCTGCTCCCAATATTTGAATCCAATATTGTAGGAAAAATGATTTTCATATTCATGAATATAGGACAGCCGGAAAATATTATTATATAACCAGGCGCTGTTGACGCCCCGGTTGAAAGAAGAGAGAAATGCATTTCCCTGCGCGAAAACATCCTCCACTCCCAGGTTCCTTGTATCGTGGAGAAAACTCGCCTGGATGTATTTGAAAGGAAATAAATAAATCGACCTGTTATTGATCGAATAGGTGCCACTCAAAAAATATTTCCATCGCTGATCCCCGAATCCATAAGCCACATATCCTTCTCCGAATAAACGTGTACTTAGTTTTGGTTTTGTGCGGCCACCGAATTGTATCCTGTTTCCTTCGACAGAGTTGAATGAATAAAAACTTCCGACCGGTCCGATTTCAAATTTCCCTTTCCCAACAGATTTATATCCTGCTGTAAAAAGGATAATATAATCGGCCAGCCTGTTATAGGGACGCATTTTCAAAAGGCTGTCGACATTCGCATAAGTTTTCACTTCTGTTTGTGTGAGGGGAACGGGTCGTTCTTCTGTCCAGAAACTGTCGGGCTTGCTGGAGGAATGCAATAATGAATCCACCGGAGGACCTTTGAAAACTTCTTCCGGGATAAGCGTATCCGTTATATTACTTGTCGTTAGGATTCTTTGTCCCAATATTCCCGGAGTGCCGGGAAAAGGACTGAAGAATGCAATCATATCTGAACTATGCAGATGATACCTGTCGCCCGGACCTTTTTCAAAATCCTGCTTCACTTTGAAATTGCGGATATAATTCAGGTTAATATGTCGGTTCACTCCCAATTCGGCTTTGCGAACGGCATAGTTTCCATCGAGTGTAATAAATAAAGTTCCCTGGAGCAAAAGATCTTCAGGATTACGCGGAGTGAAATATAGTTTTACCAGTTTTTCATTATTGTCTTCGATGGTATCGATAATGAAATACATATAAAAAGTCGGACCCAATTCTGCTACGGGGCTTGTGAACTGCATGGTAAATGCAGTGATCGTATTATCGTAGACATTGATATCTTCATACAAGCGGTTGACCGTTGCACTGATCGCTTTCATATCGAAATATTCTCCGTAATCCGTACTTTTTTGTCCGATGACAATCTTTTTTTTCTTTTCATGCGCTCTCGAAAAATAATTTTCCGAAAAAACTTCCTGTGCATAAACAGAAGTGAGCGATTTGCCCGGCACCAATACCGTATCTACATTTTCAAACACGAAACTCATTTTTTTTAGGATGATATTGTTGTAAATGAGCTTAGGCGGCTTGTCAAACAATACTCTTATTTTTTCATATTGATCATAAGACAGATTCGGATCAGCACCCGGTCCGTTTCGGGATTTATTGGCGATCACTTTTCGGATAAGATCGACTGCAGGATTATTTTTATTCCTGTATTTCTTGATTTTTGAACTGACTACCACATCGGGCAGTTCTGTATAAGACCTGGAAAGAAATATCTTAAGCGTTTTGACAGAAGTATCGGGAATTGGGATGAAAACCTGGTGAAACCCGGTGCCTGTAAATAATAGCTGCCTGGCATCCTGGTTTACAGTGATCTTGAATTTACCCTGTCCATTTGTAGTGGTTCCCTTATTAGTATTGGAAATCCTCACGCTTATATTTGGCAGGGGCTGATGAGAAAGGGAGTCCATAACGACGCCCGTGATTATTTTCGTTTGAGCCTGACCGTGAATATGAAGCAAAACACCGATCAGACATATCAATATCAGCCTGGATATGTGAATGAATCTTGTATGGAAGAATATATTTTTCAGCACTGTTCGATTGAATTCAATAGCCTTGAATTATTCGCTGGTTAGGGTTTGATTTTCTAAGCGGTCGGTCCTTTAGAATCCATTGCTGCCTTTTGAATATACAAAACAGGATGAATGAGGTCGGTCCGTTAATAAACCTTTTATTGAAAATTACAAAAAAGCCCCGGCCAGGAAAAGCCAGGGCGTAGTGTTTTTCTAAGATTAACAAACACTAGAATTAGCTCATGAAGTTAGGAGTATTTTTTTAGAGAACCAATCTCCGCTAAAAATCAGTTTTCTATAGAATATCAACCTATTTGGAGAACAACGCGACCATGGACTGGGCATACCATCTCGCCATATAATCATTGGGATGCAGGGGATTTGAGATGCAATCCCTGGCTTTTTTCTTTTGATAGAGGATATCACTGAGGGAGGTCATATCGAGGGAGATAATTCTTTTGGTCTCGAATTCATTCAACACTTTTTTATATCCCTGCATATTGCTCACGTAGAAATGTTTGTTTTTATCACTGTCCAGGATATAATCCGGATCGAAATCCATATTCGCTAAAAGAAGGAATTCAGTATTTACATTTCCGGCTTTCACTTTATTGATGATTATTTGGATATACTTTTTGAATTCTTCAGGTGTGTAACGCCAAAAATCATTCATCCCGAAATCGATGATGACCAGATCAGGATTTAACGGATTAATATATTTGTCAGCATAATCAGCTCCCCAGCTAACGAGAGCACCGGGTAATCCCGCATTATAGACGGCAATATGAGGGTTATTGTATTTTTTTTGTAGTTCCCTGGCAAAAAGTTCAATATAGGTCGGCATATACGGAGGAATCGAGTCATAACTGCTTACATTCAGCCCTCTTGTGATGCTCATTCCGTAAGCAACAATTTTCAGTGGTGAACCTGATTTTAATTTTGAAATTGTATTGGGCATCAGGTTCCCTTTATAAAAAGGTTTTTTTTCTTTCCATTGATCATGGTGAGTGTAAGTAATGACAACCCATTGCGATTGCAGATTATACCAGGCAAAATTATTTTTCCGGTCGAATGATGTATCTGACCTGAAGGGCATTATGGATGAAGACAGCCTGGTAATATTTCCTGCATCAATAGAATAATCAATTCCTTTTTTATATTCAGTGTTTAAATCGAAACTTTTTACAGAAAGGATCTCTGATGGCATGAATAATAAACTGCCTTTAGCCGGTTCATTTTTTTCCGAATACATTAAGACTGTTTCATTAAATATTGTATCGCTTTTCCAGAAGGGTCGCATGTATTCATCCAGATTGCAAAGAGGTTTATTCTGCATATCAGGTTTGCCGATATTGAATTCTGCTTCCAGTGAATCAGCGTATACATATCCATGTGAAGAATCTCCAATAACACCTATGCGTGCATATTCCGTGAAAGGGGGAGCTTCTGTGTAGTTGCCTGTCTGCCGGAATTTCAAAGAAGAGAGAGGGCCGCTTTTGTATTCCAGCAGCTCACGGTGAAGCGTATCGTAAAACCGGATAAACGAATAAGCTCTTGTTTTTTCGTCGCTGCATTTTACATATACATTGAACTGAAGGATGGACAGGGGAGAGACAATGAATTCTTTTACAATCATTGCATTTGGACCGATCTTCAGGCAATATTTCCCCTGACGCGCATTCAGACTGTCGAGAGAAACATTATTTTTATCTCCAATCACCTGCCAGCCCATCGGCTGGGCAATGGAATTGCCTGAAAAAAGGGACAGGATATAAAATATGATTTTAATTTTTTTCATTGATTTATTAAGAAGTACAAAGGTCAAGGGACAAAGGACAAAGGGCAGGTTTGTTTGTCAGCATTTGAAAATCATTTTATATTTCCTATTCACCTTCGGCCACTGGTCTTTGCACTTTCCGATGATCTTCAAAAGCAGGCTCCAATTCCCTTCACCGGGGCTGTCTTTGAAAAAAAATCAATATCACCGGTTTGAATATGATAGGCGTTATTGAGATTGATACCACTTGTTCTTAAACGGGAATTTTTTGGGATCATATAATTTGAGAAATGCTGAAGACTGTCCTGGTTGGTGATTGAAGCCTTATCAGGATGAGTGAAAGCCGGATCTATATTCAGTCCGATAATTTTTCCCGATTTCATTTCCTGATTATATTTCTTTGCCCATTTGGTAAAATTCGTTATTCTATCAGCATTGAAACCGCGTCGTATGCTCCACCAGTCATTTGCAAGAAAAATATCTGCATCTTTATTTCCCTTTATCAAACTATCTTTTCCAACAAAAATATTATTGAAGAACCGGAAATTCTTTCGTTTGCTTTTTTCTGAATAGCTCAATGCGGCTTCTTTAGAATTGTAGATCGTGTTATTATAAAAATCGCAGTTATAAAATTGTTTTTCATCTTCAGAGCTGTTCCATACATAAGCGCCTGCACGCGAATCGGAAACCAATCCATCATTTTCGCTGATATTGTAACGGATAATATTATTGTACCAGGGACTCGCACCCCAATATTGGAACATGCAATAACCACTTCCCTGATTTTCATAAGAAAGACAATATTGAATGATTGAATTAGTTACTCCTCCATCGAAATCGAATCCGCCCCCATCGGCTCCGCCTATAGAAGTTTTGTTTCGAAAACTGAGACAGCGTTGGATGATCACGCTGTCGGCTTCATAAGCCCAAATGCCAACGGGCCCATTTCCGATCCGCGGCATATCCCATCCGTTGTTGGTAGCCATGCAGCGATCGATCAGGAGATTGGTGCAATGTCCAACGACAATTCCGTTGCCGCTATGGTTATCGAGTTTGGTTGGATCGCCCGGATTGTTGATGGCAGAGCAACGAAATATCCGGATATTCCTGGAATTCTTTTTTCCATTATCACCTTCGACTGTGATTCCGGCAGAACCGTTATCGTGGGCATTGATCAGCATCGCCATTATTTCGACAGAAGAATAAATCAGAAATCCTGATTTTTGAAAACCGGATATGTCCATATTATTGACAGTAATATTGCTGCAATTGGTAATCACCATCCCATCTTTCGTATTGCCGGTTTTTCTTCCGTTTCCTTTTAGCCGGAGATTTGAAAATTTTACAAAACTGGTGTTATAAACTGTCAGAGCATTTTCATTTCCTGCGTCGATGATGGCTTTGCCGTTTCCATAAGAATCAATCGAAATAATATTCTGTCTTGTCCCACGCTTTGAAGAATCGATCAGCATACTGCCCTTAAAAATATCGCCGCATTTGAAATAGACTTTATCGCCAGGATTCAGAAAAAGACTGTTGAATTTTGAGATGGATTGGAAGGGATGATTGATGGTTCCATCATTTTGATCATTTCCGGTTACACTGAAATAATAAATTCTTTGTGATGCAATCGGTATATGATGCATTGGAAATGGGCCTGGAAAAAATGCAATAGCGATGGCAAGCAAAGTCAGAAAAAGAGGTTTAAAAAACATGATGGCCGAAAGATAATCTATTTCTTTTTTTTCTTTTTGTGTTTCTTATTCTTTTTACGCTCCTTTTTTTTCTGTTTATGTTTTAAAGCCATTTTGAACATATAAAATTCAATCTCAGATCCTGTTTCATAGTTGATCCAACTCCCATCCATGGTTTGAAAAATGGTAATGGGGTTTTCTTCTCCCGTATTATCAATTACTTTTCCATTATACCTGATTATTGGAATTTCTGCGATTGTTGTTCCATTAAAATTGACTGTTCCGTTTATATAGTCTTTCAGATAAATCACTTTTCTCCCATCGCTGAGCATGATTATTTTTTCCCGGATTTCTGTATCGGACATAATGAGGCGGGGTTTGGTTATTAAGGTAAACAGATTTCCCGGAATTTTAATATTCTGGAATTGATCGGGGAATTACTGTTAATAAAAAAGAGGATACTTCAAGCCGGGAGAGAAAAGCTGAAAATATCCTCCATCAAAGTTGGGTTACCTGCTGCGAAAAATTCTGTTGGTATTACGATTTATGGTTCAGCCATAAAGATACAGTAGTCAAATCCTTTTTTCTTTCACATTTGAAAGCTTAATGATAAATTAATTTATTGTGTTGAAAGATGAAAAAATTGTAGTCATTCATACCTTCCGCTGATCAGGCGCCATAAATATTTTTATCCAGAAAATCATTTCTGAATTTACCACTGGGGTCATAATGTTTCAGCAGTCGCAAAAAATCTGAATGCTTTGTGTAGAGTGATTTTAATCTTGAAGGGGATACCGTGAATAATTTTCCCCAATGAGGTTTTGCATTAAACGGGGCCAGTTTTTCTTCGATAAGTGGCAATAGTTTACTAACAGCAGGCCAGTCCTGCTTCCATGTAAAATGAATGGTTGCGGATGCCTGCTGATAACATGGACTCATCCACAGATCATCTGCATCAATTGTTCTGATTTCAGTGATCATCAGGTGCGGACTCACCTGCTCATGCAGACTTTCTACGGCAAGCATTGCTTCATATGCAACTTGTCTCGGCACAAAATATTCAGATTGCAATTCCTTACCACTGCTGGGTGTGAATCCCATTTTGAAATGAGGAAGTCTTTCGTGCCAGGGCCCGGGAACGCCCATTTGTTCTGTGCAATTTTCTGCAGAGAGTTCAATAATGGGATGAAGATTTCTCGTGGCGGCTTTGGCTCCGTAGAAATCAGGTTTTAATATTTCGTTCCCATTCTCATCCATTCTTCTTTTGATCCAGACTTCATTGACATTTTTATTTTTCCAATCGGTAAACAGACTTACACTATAGCCACTTGACATAATCTCATCGAAATGGTGTTCCAATGCTCCGAACGGAAGATTTTCGTATACGTCCTGCCTAACCATAAATGTCGGCTGGATTTTTAGCGTCAATCGCGTGATTACTGCCAGTCCGCCGAGATGAACAACAGCTCCTATGAACAGTTCCGGATTTTTTTCTTTTGAAAAAACAACAGTGTCTCCGGATGCTGTTATCATTTCCATGGCAACTACGGCTGTTGACAGGTTCCCGTTTTTATTTCCGGAACCATGGGTAGCGGTTGCACATGCGCCCGCGACAGAAATATGCGGCAATGAAGCGAGGTTATGCAGCGCATAACCATTCTGGTGAAGATATTGAGCAAGCTGTCCATAACGGGTACCCGCACCTACTGTTACGGTATGAGCAGATTTGTCGATCGTGATTGGTTGGTTCCAGTCGGTGAGGGATACAAAATTTGTTTTAGAATCAGCAATATTATTAAAACAATGACGAGTGCCCAGCACTTTCATCTTATCATATTTTTTTACCAGGCTAATCAGTTCGCCTGTTGACTTAGCCTGATCCAGGTGATTAGTGCTATAAATATAATTCCCGGCCCAGTTTTGCAGCTGTTTATTCTGTGACCATGCAGTGAGCCTGGATAACAATGTGCCGGTTATAAACGCAGATGATAGCTGGAGAAAATTTCTTTTGGTCATAGCAGGTTGTTTTGGCTCATGCTACCATAAAGATATCTACAAAATAATCAAATGGATGAATGAAAAAGATTTTTTATCGTCCCCGGGAAATCACCGCCATACGCAGTCAAAATGTCTCTTCCTAAAATAAGCTTAGATTTCTTTTCACACAAAAGCGCGAAGGTAGCCAAGACGCAAAGAATCTTTGCTGTCTTTGCATTCTTTGCGCCTTTGCGTGGAATATATTGTCATTCAAATTCCAATTGGGTTTTAATAAAAACTGTCTTAGCTTTAAGCGGTCAATCACTACTCCCCTGAACTTATTATCCTGGAAAGAAATATCTATATCCTTCATTTCAGTCAGACAAAAAAATTACGAAAATGATGTTCAAACTCCTTTTAGCTGGTTTTATTTTTTGGGGATTCAATTTAAGCTCCAGTCATCCAAAAAAGAATTTATTTTCGAATGCCAGGTCTTTGGAAGCTGACGCATTCCAGCAGCAGTCAGATACCGGTGGATGGAAACAATTGTTCAACGGCAAGGACCTTACAGGATGGAAACATGTGGGACCGGGAAGTATGTCCGTTGAAAACGGGTTGATCCGTGGTCATGGCGGAATGGGATTATTATATTGGACTGGACAGAAATTCAGTAATTGCACTTTCCGGGTCGTTTTCAAGATGAAAGACTCAAACGACAACTCCGGTGTTTTCATCCGGATTCCAATTGAACCCAGGGAAGAATGGATGCCTGTATTTTACGGATATGAAGTGCAGATCGACAATCATCCTGAATTGTCAAATGAAGATGAATACCATATCACAGGCACTTTATATTCCCTCACAAAACCATTGGCGAAAACAGGAAAGCCGGGACCAGAATGGAATGTAATGGAAATTACGCTGGATGGTCCGCGTACGATTGTCACATTGAACGGATCGAAAGTCACCGATTATAAAGAAGGAGATCCCGTCCCTGCACGAAAGTTTGATTTCGAGCCATACAGAGGATTGCGTCCGAATTCCGGATATATGGGATTGCAGAATCATGGAGACCATGATATCGTTTATTTCAAAGAAGTTTCAGTAAAACCACTTACCAAATAAATTTTTTGAGATGAAAAAAAATAAAATAGTTGCAGGCAATAAAATCAACCGGCAGGATTTTATCAAAAAAGCAGCAATGGCCACTGCCGGATTTTATATCGTTCCAAGATTTGTTTTGGGAGGAAAAGGTTATGTGGCGCCAAGTGATAAATTATATATCGCAGCCGTTGGTTGCGGAGGCGAAGCGGAGAACGATATTCATCATTATGCAAAAGCGCCCAAGAAAAATGCAGAGATTGCATTTCTATGCGATGTAGATGATCGCATGGCAGCCCCACGGCTTAAAGAATTTCCCAAAGCCAGACACTATTACGACTGGAGGGAGATGTTTGACAAAGAACATATGCATTTCGATGCTGTGACGGTTGCAATTCCCGATCACAATCATGCGATCGTCGGATACAGCGCCATGCAAATGAAAAAACATTTGTATTTACAGAAACCACTCACACATGATATTTATGAAGCGCGTGTACTCACAGAGGCTTCTCAAAAATTTAAAGTCGTTACACAAATGGGTGACCAGGGTGCATCCTGTGATGGCATGCGCACCTTGCGTGAATGGTTTGAAGCAGGATTGATCGGAGACATTGAAAAAGTATATTGCTGGACAGATCGCCCGGTGTGGCCGCAGGGAATTCAGTGGCCCACCAAAGCGCAGCCAATACCAAAGGAACTCAAATGGGATCTTTGGTTGGGAACTGCGAAAGAAACAAACTATATCGATAACCTGGTTCCATTCAACTGGCGTGGCTGGTGGGAATTCGGCACGGGTGCATTGGGGGATATGGGATGTCATATTATCGGACCTCCATTTAAATTATTAGAATTAGGATATCCAACAGAAATATCCGGAAGCGCAAGTACGGTTTACAGTGGAATTTTTAAAGAAGGAGTATATCCTCAAAGCGGACCTGTTTCCAGTTCGATCAGGTTTAAATTCAAATTGAAGAATGGAAAGGACCTGGATTTGTATTGGATGGACGGAGGCATTACACCGGAGCGCCCGAATGAAATAGATCCATCTGTAAATATGAATGAAGATCTCAGCGACTGGCCGGGAGAAAATGATTTTGAAGGAGGTACTTTATTTATCGGGACGAAAGGAAAAGTTTCCTGCGGATGGGGTGGCAGTCATCCGAGATTGCTGGGGGCTCCAAGAGATAAAGATTTTGGTATCCCCAAAAAATATCCACGCGTGGAAGGAGATATGGATGGTCATTGGTGGCAATGGGTGGATGCCTGCATTGCAGGATATGGAAATGCAGAAGTGGATTCTCCTTTTGTCGGTTATGCGGGACCGTTAACTGAAACCGTACTTCTGGGAAATTTATTACTTCGTTGTTTCAATATCCGTGAAAAAATAAACAGGAACGATCCTGTTTACGGAAATATGAGCGGATATAAATTTTCCGGAAGATATATCACTTACCAGTGGGATGGGGCGAATATGAAGGTCACAAATTTTGAACCGGCCAATCAATTCATCAGAAGGGAATACAGGAATGGTTGGGGCAAATTAAAATTGTAATCCTTATGAAAATTACTGTTCTTGATTCCTATGAGGAAATAAGTTGCAGTGCTGCCTCTATCATTACATCGGAACTTGAAAAGAATAAACAATTGATGATTTGTGCGGCGACCGGCAATTCTCCCACCCGTACTTATGAAATATTACAGCAAACCTATCGTAGCAGGCCAGCATTATTTTCAGCAATCAATATTATCAAGCTGGATGAATGGGGAGGAATCCCCATGGATCATAAGGGAACTTGTGAATCCTATTTACAAACTCATCTGATCGGGCCTTTGGCGATTGACCATTCCCGTTATATTTCTTTTTTTAGTAACCCCGAAAATCCGCAGGTAGAATGTGACAGGATAAAAAATGAACTGGATAAAAGGGGGCCGATCGATATTTGTATTTTAGGATTGGGTATGAACGGACATATTGCCCTGAATGAACCTGCCGATTCTTTAAAACCGCGGGCACATGTAGCGACACTTTCCGCCTCTTCGCTCACACATCCCATGATTTCAGGTACACAACAACCAAGCTACGGTTTAACCCTTGGGGTCGCGGATATATTTCAATCAAAAATGATCCTGATGCTGATCAGCGGATCAAAGAAAAAAGAAGTTACCAGGGAATTGTTATCTGCTAAAATAACCACTCAGTTTCCGGCTTCATTATTATATCTCCATTCAAATACCATTTGCCTGGTTGATAAAGATGCGTATGGGAATTAAGAACCCTGAATATAAATATTAAAATAAAAAAATGCAATACGCGGTCGGATTGGATATAGGTGGAACCAAAATTAAATATGCTCTTGTAGATCAGGAAGGAAATATTGTATATGAATCGATCAGTCCTACCCAATCAGGCAAGGGGAAGGAGCATGTATTGGATAACGTTAGGAGGGCCGTGAAGGAGGTCCTGGATTTTGCGGCATCAGGGAAAATGCCCGTCAGTGGAATCGGGATCGGGGCCCCGGGTATTATCGACGAAGGCCTCGTCACCGGATGCATTGGAAATTTACCGGAGATGGAAGGCATGCCGCTGGGAAAATTAATAGAAGATTTTTTTCGGCTACCAGTTGTAGTTGAAAATGATGCCAACGTAATGGGATTGGCTGAACAGCGTTTTGGTACGGCCCGAGGCATGACGGATGTTATTTTTCTCACAATCGGTACGGGAATTGGCGGGGCGATGGTACTGAATGGAAAATTATATGCAGGTTATCGAAACCGGGGCGCTGAAATGGGACATGTGTTTGTGAAGTTTCAAGGAAGAGTGTGTAGTTGCGGGGCCAGAGGATGTATGGAAGCTGAAGCATCTGTTCAGGCTTTGATTGAAGAATACAAGAATTTGCTGATTCAAAATAAAATGAATATTCCTGAAGATCTGGATGGTAAATTAATTGTTGCCCAATATCTGAAAAACCAGGATGCAGCTATAATAGCCATGAATCATCATTTTGAATATCTCAGCTATGGAATTGCCGGATTCATCAATGTTTTCAGTCCCCAGAAAGTCGTTATCGGAGGCGGTATTTCCGAAGCAGGAGATTTTTATATCGAAAAAATCAGGGAAAAATCATTGGCAAGAGCCATGAAAGAAACTTCGCAACATGTTTCTGTTGAATTAGCGCAGCTTGGAAACAAAGCAGGATTTCTAGGTGCAGCGGCACTCGTATTTGATTTATAAGAGAAAATTTTCAATATTCAACAGGCAATAATCAATGTTCAATGATTGAAGCATTTTGTGTTTCCGGAGCCAATATTTCACAGAGAATTCATTGAGTTGCACAGTTTTTTTGCGAATAACATCTCTGTACATCCGTGAAATTTGCGAGAAAATTACTTTTATGGCCACCTGGGCGCGGATATGTATTGCGCGGGATAGTATTATTTTATTAAGATCATTCTTCTTCCCTTTTTTATTTTAATAAAACCTGCATAACGTTTATGTAATATGCTCCTTATAGTTTTGAGACAAGGGAATTTCATTGAATCAAAGAGCAATGGCCTTCTATTCTTAGCGGGCAATTGGCATTAGCCATCATAGGCTTTCCCGGGTATCTTCATACCCGGGTTTTTATTTTGATAAGACAGGATTAATATTCAGGTAATATTGGATTCTTTACTTAGTATGACAAATCTTTGGCGACAAATTTTACCGGCCTGCTATTCTTAGCGGGCCTTTTTCATTTATTTTTGTTTGATTCATGATAGTTCACCAGGTTAATGGACAAAACTCTAATGCCATGCTCGCCAAAAAAATACTTATATTTATTTGTATCTGCTGTGCTGTTATAATTGTATCAGCACAATCTGTCAAATCCCCGGGGCCTCTGCCATCTCAGAGACAATTACGATGGCAGGATATGGAATTTTACCTGTTTGCTCATTTCGGTCCCAATACTTTTACTGATCTCGAATGGGGAAAGGGAACCGAACACGAAGAAGTCTTCAATCCCACGCAGCTGAATTGCAGGCAATGGTGCCGCATCGCGAAAGCAGCAGGCGCAAAAGGCATTATCATTACAGCCAAACATCACGACGGTTTTTGCCTGTGGCCAAGTAAATACAGTACGCATACTGTGAGAGAAAGTAAATGGCGGAATGGAAAGGGAGATGTATTGAAAGAACTGGCTGCTGCATGCAGGGAATATGGATTGGCTTTCGGCGTTTACCTGTCACCGTGGGATCGTAACCATCCGAAATATGGAACTCCGGAATACAATGATGTTTACGTAAATATGATGAAGGAAATTGTACAGCAATACGGACCTCTGTTCGAATTCTGGTGGGACGGAGCGAACGGGGAAGGTCCAAATGGGAAAAAACAGGTATACGATTTTCACCGTTTCGAAAAAACGATGCGGGTCATCGCACCCAATACAGTTGTGTTCAGTGATATCGGGCCTGATATCCGCTGGGTGGGCAATGAGAATGGAATAGCAGGAGACCCTGATTGGTCGTTTTTGGATACTGCAGGTTTTTCACGCGGCGCCGGAGCTCCGCCTAACGATACGCTCAATCATGGAAATATCAATGGGAAAAACTGGATACCGGCTGAATGTGATGTCAGCATTCGTCCAGGCTGGTTCTATCACCAGTCTGAAGATTCAAAAGTAAAAACACCTGAACAATTATTCGAACTGTATCTCAAATCTGTCGGCCGCAATGGATCTTTCTTACTAAATGTTCCCCCAAACAGGAATGGGCTTTTCAGTCCTGAGGATTCTGCCTCTTTAATCGGATTCAGAAATTTAATGGATGAAAGTTTTAAAACTTCATTGGTTCACGCAGGGATGATTAAAACCGGACACGCGGTAAAAAATTTAAGCGCGATCACTGATCATGACAGCCGCACCTTTATTTCATTGGGGAATGATTATAAAAAGAATTATATCGAAATAAAATTCAGCCGACCGATTGGGATCAATTGTATCGTGTTGCAGGAACCGATTCAGATGGGACAAAGAGTGATCAATTTTTCAATAGATATATTGAATGAAGACAATACACATTTTGAACAGAAGGGAAAAACAATCGGTCATAAACGCATTCTCACTTTCCCAACGAAGATTGTTCGCAGTTTTCGAATTTATATTCAGGATGCAAAAGCCACACCGCTTATCAGTGAAATTGCGGCATACTTAATCTCGGAAAATTTGGTGGAAAGATAAAAAAACAGAAACTGCCGCGAGTGTTTCCGCAGGCATTCGTGAATTGATTCTAAAGCCTTGACGTCCTGCATCGTCTCCCGCAGGGGACGATGCAGAAATAAGCATCGTATCGTCACTTTCAGGTGACGATACGAGACAAACAATTCGTGGTATATGCATATTGATGATGAAAAAAATAATGATTAGGGAAATGCTTGCAATAATTAATATTTATCAAATAATAACGAGTTTAATTAGCATAATTTTCTTCTTTCAAGATTTTATTAATTCATTCGGAAGAATAAGAAATTATTTTAAAAGCTTTACCTCGTTTCTAATAATTATCTTATTGGCATATATACTTTTTAC
>DATJXY010000114.1:0-34935 GCA_035499855.1 Puia sp.
TAACAAATAGCATTACCCTCGATATTTCCCTTTATAAGGCCTGCATTTTTGAGTTCTTTCAGATGCTGTGAAACTGTAGGCTGAGCAAGCGGCAATTCGTTTACGATGTCGCCGCAAATGCAATCCTCAACTTTAATTAAATATTCAACAATTGCAATTCTTGCCGGATGCCCCAAAGCTTTCGCAAGTGTCGCAATAGCGTTTTGTTTGTCGGTAAAATGTTCTGTTTTAGTAGCTCCCATTTTTATTAATCTAATATTGCAATATTACGATAAACATTTTAAATAACAAACTTTATTACAGGCGCAGAGACGCGAGTTGATTCTCTGCGCCCCTCCGTCTCTGCGGTCTTTATATAAGCTCTTACTGATTCACTAAACGTAAAGCGCCCTCACTGTAGCGTTGACCAATATGCGGATACTTAAGAAGCAGCGCTTCCATCGCATCCAGATCATTTTTAGTCAATGTCAAATCTGCAGCAGCTGCATTTTCTTCGAGGTATTTTCTTTTTTTTGTGCCCGGTATCGGGATCATATCCTCACCCTGAGCCAATACCCAGGCAAGGGCTAATTGCGCAGGCGTGCATTTTTTTTCTTTTGCCATTGCCGCAAAATCATCTACCAGCTGCTGGTTGTTTTGCCAATGCTCTTCATTAAAGCGAGGAACAGTTCTCCGAAAATCATCCTGTGCCAACTGATCTTTGTCATTGACAGTTGCCGTGATCAATCCTCTCGCCAGGGGAGAATAAGGAACAATGGCAATGCCCAGCTCTCTTGCCGTATCAATTATTTCACCTTCAATATCTCTCGAGAGCAGAGAATATTCACTTTGCAAGGCAGCAATTGGGTGAACTGAATTTGCTCTTCGCAAAGATTTTGCGGAAGCTTCAGACAACCCAAGATATTTTACTTTTCCTTCTTTCACCAGATCAGCCATTGCACCAACCATTTCTTCAACCGGAACCTGCTGATCGATGCGATGTGCATAATAAAGATCGATCGTATGAATTTTCAGGCGCTTCAAACTTTTTTCAACCGCTTCTTTCAGATAAGCCGGGGATCCGTCAAAATAAGTGCCGCCTCCTCCCGGTTTTAGCCTGAATCCAAACTTAGTCGCAATAAAAATTTTATCCCGGTTTGGCACCAACACTTTTGATATCAATTCCTCATTATGGCCAAAGCCATACATATCGGCAGTATCCCAAAAATTAATTCCAAGATCAATCGCCCTATGCAATGTTGCGAGGGATTCGTCATCATTTCGCGGACCATAAGCAAAGCTCATGCCCATACAACCCAGACCGATGGCAGAAAGTTCAACACCGGTTTTTCCGAGTTTTCTATATTTCATAATAAAAGATTTACTGGTTTAAAATTTTAAACGCACCTAATAATCAGTTAACCGGGGAATTCACTTTAATCTTAAGAGGCAATACTGCAAAATTAGAAAATCCGGATATTGTTTGGGAAGAGTTATATAAATGTAGCCATGTCTTCCTTAATTTTCTTTAAGAAACAGTAGCTTCAGAAAGATCTTCCAGGGGTGAGATATTTTCATAGACTGGTTTATTTTCAACAATCATATAATAATCTCCATGGAATGCCGACGGATTGAAGGTTTCGCTATTTAAAACGCGGACCGAATAAGAAGACAATACTTCCTCTCCTTCCCTTTCCTTTACGTCGATGACTATGCTTCTCTTCGGGATTTCCGGGAGCAAATCCTCTTTATGGTAGAGTGTACCTTCGTAAGTCCGATCGCCACATGAAATTCTTGCCCTGATACCTGTGCCTGGCAACCCCTTTCCTTCTGTAATCAGTTTAAAGAGACTCTGGGTTACAAAAAAAGTCCAGCCTCCCTCGCAATCCTTATAACATTCCAGTGCGGGTGTAAGTCCTGCATGGGTCATATCCAGGATTGTTGAATCTCCATCTGTTGAAAATTCCCAGATGATTGAAGTTCCATTCCACTGGGTTTTGTCTTTAAACACATCCAGATAGCAGTTCATCACCTGCCATACAATTCTATTATTTGGGATAAATTCTGCTATTCTCATGGTACCCGATGTTTTACCAAAGTGAACAGTAAAAACGTCATTTAATTTATTTGAACTTCCCTCCATTTCCTTACCCCACCACCCTGGTATTCCCGAAGCTACGGCTTCAAAAACCTTTTCGACAGGAGTATTGATAGTTATGCTGCAATGGAAATCTTTCTGTTTCATTTTTTTTTAGATTATTCTTTGCTCTTATTCTGGAAAACATGTCTTACGAACCGAAACAACAAAATACAATTTAATGAAAGATAGCCGGACAAGCCTGCGCCAGTTTTTGACGCACATTACAAAATTAAAAAATCAGGATATCGCTTATACCGGAAATTAAAATATTTATTTCATTGATTCGTCTATCTGAATGGTATTTTATTCTTAATCAAAAAACAAGATCATGAACTACGATCAGTCATGGGCCGCAAAAGGCCATTACGGAAACAGGGACCGGCACCTGTTTATCCGGACAATGAAAAGAGCCGCCGTCAATATTTTTAAAACTGAAACCAGTTATGAAATGCTGGTATTTGCACCAGGAAGGATCAGGGAACATTTTCACCTGGATGTGAAAGGAAATGAACTCATCATTTCCTATACTCCGCCTGAAGGTTTTCCGAGACCTGACTGGGTGATGAGGGAATACAGCCGTGGAGGATTCGTCCGCACATTTACCCTCGATGAATCCATTGATGCAGCAAATATTGCCGCTAAATACGTGGATGGTGTTCTTCAGGTATCCCTCCCCGTTATTCCTGGCAAAGAATCTGTAAAGCGGGAAATTATCATTGGTTAAATAATGACCGGATTGAGTAAAAGCGATGGAATAGCTCCATCGCTTTTTTTATAAAGAAGAAACCTGTGGAGACTTGATAACGGGCGCAAGCCGGTCCGACTATCTTTGATTAATTTCCGGCTTGCTTCAATTAAGCCTGAGACAAACTTGTGCCAGCTTTTAATTTTTTTTATCCACAAAAAAACTTCAATAGATTAATAATAGTCAACGGTTTTCATCTCCAATACAACAAATGATGGCATGATTTTTAGAATATAAAAGCGGGTGTAGCTGTCAAAATAGAATTGCATGAAAGAATTTTGGATTGAATTTGATATTGGTGTGCATGCTAAGATTTCTTACACAGATGAAATCACGGGAAACACAATCCATTATTCATGCCATGCATATCTTGTTCCGAGAAAGGATATGGAACCGACAAGGGACGATTTCGCATTTTCATTTTCTTTTGCCCGTTCTGTTTCGAACTGGGAAACCATCAGTGCTGTGCGGATTGATTCTGCCTACCAGCAGCTGGTCGATCTTTCGGAAGAACTCGCCAAAGATATGGTCGATGCTATCCGGGATTTTGAAAACAAATCTCCTTCCCACGTTTATTAATCGATCCAATTGTTATTTTTGCTTCCATAACGATATCTCTTATGATCCGACGGTTGCTCTTGTTTATTTCAATCAACCTTTTCTTCATTCCTGGCTATAGCCAGGATGTAGTTTCAGCTGTTAATAAATTTATCAACCTGCTCGATTCAAATCAGAAAGCGAAAACTCTTTTCCCATTCGATTCAGATGAGCGATATGGATTCCACTATTTCCCCATTGATAATCGCAAAGGAATTCCGATGGATGAATTAAATGCTGCTCAGCAGCAGGCGGCCTTCGATTTGATAAAAACCTGTCTGAGCGAACCGGCAACCAATAAAATAAAAGAAATCATTTCACTGGAAGTCATTTTAAAAGAACTGGAACACCGGAAAGCGAATGACCATTTCCGTGATCCGGGGAAATATTATTACACCATTTTTGGCGTGCCGGGAAATAATACTATCTGGGGCTGGCGCCTGGAGGGGCACCACGTATCATTCAATTTCTCAGTTCAGAATAAAAAACTAATCGCCGCGACTCCTGGTTTTCTCGGAGCAAATCCAGCCATCGTACCCGACGGACCGGAAAAAGGGAAGGAAATATTAAAGGACGAAAAAGAGATGGCTTTCAATTTGCTTCGCAGCTTCTCGGATGATGAGATGAAAAAAACAATGATTGAATCCAATGCGCCGTCCGATATTGTGACTTCCATCAACCGGAAAGCAATGATTGAACACCCTTCCGGAATCCGATATTCCGAAATGACCGTTTCACAACAACAGCAATTATTACAGCTTATCAATCTCTATGTCCACCGGTTTACCAAATTATTCGCTGACGATATGCTGAAGGAAATTCAAAAAGCAGGACTGAATAATCTCTGGTTTGCATGGGCTGGTCATACTGAATCCGGGCCCGGGCATCCGCATTATTACCGCATCCAGGGGCCAACATTCATCATTGAATACGATAATACTCAGAATAACGCGAATCATGTGCACACGGTAGTGAGAGACCTTCAACATGATTTTGGTGGCGATGAGTTACTTGAGCACTACAAATCGAGTCATTAACCATAACTTTTCTAAAGATTAGAACTTTGGAAAAGTTAAATATAAACCTATGCCTGAAAATATTGCTCCTCTTGCTCCAAAAACTTTTACGGATTCTGTAACCCGCCTTCTGGATTTCTTGCAGGAAAAATTTCCTTCCGGAGATCCTCTCTATATTTCAGATATCAAAGATGAATTCGGGAGACAATGCGTAGACCTGGTACAGGAAGGCGGAGGCGTATTCGGAGTTGCACTTGCAGGCTATACTTATATCCTGGAAAAAATGAATATTTCATTCATGAAAATGGCAGGCACAAGTGCAGGTTCGATCAATACTTTGTTGCTTGCTTCCGTGCTCACGAAATCAGAAGCTAAACAATTAGGTCTTGATCAAAACAAGTATTATGAAACGAGAACGGAAAAAGTATTGGAATATCTAGGCGAAAAAAACCTGAGCGATTTCGTGGATGGTTCTTCTGCCTGGCGCAATTTGATATTAAAAACCTTCGAAACAAATGAAGGGGTAAAAAATTTTTCATTGCGATTCAAACGCCTGAAAACATTTGCCATCCTGACCGCTATACTAACTGTATTGACAACAGCCATTGCATTAGTGTTGAATTTCTTTTCCGCACAGTCATCTGTATCGACATTTTTAATCATCACAACTTTTATCATTGCAGGCGCCCTGTTCTTATTAACCATCTTCTGGGTGATAAAATTACTGTCGCTTCGTTCTTTAATAAAACAAATGCAGAAATTAGGCAGGGAACCAATTGCTATCAACCCGGCAGATAATTTTTTGAATTGGATAAAAAAAATTGTGGAAGAAAATAATTTATCTACCGCAGCCCAACTAAAAGAAAGGCTGGGTGAAAAATTCAATCCTTCGTATACGCCCTGTCAACGACAAGCAATACACGAACATGCTCTAAAACCCGCTGCTCTCCCCGATGCCCAAAGGCAAGACCTGGACAATATAGATCAAATACTATCCCTGATTCCAAATAACAGTATCAGCATCGATTATATCAGTGAACAAATCGATCATCTTTATCCTCCCGAAAATCAGTCCGGGCGAAATGAATTGGATAAAAAAATGCCGGAGATCGTGATGGCTTTTGAAAAAAGAACCTGCAATGCCATTCCACAAAAAATTGCCGGTCCCGGAACTTTTACCAAAGAACTGGTTATTGTATCATCGGATCTGACTAATGAAATCAAGGTAGAATTTCCGGGAATGCATCGCATGTATTGGGGAGATAATTGGGAAATTTCACCCGCATATTATGTTCGAGCATCCATGTCGGTTCCTTTTTTCTTCAGACCGCTGCAGGTTAAATATGATAAGGAGCAGGAAAAAGCTATCAAGGACGAATGGGGCAATTATACCAGGATAAAGAAGGATCTAGGTAAATCAGCAATGTTTGTTGACGGTGGGATACTTTCCAATTTCCCGATCAACGTATTTAATAATCCCAATATACCGCTGCCGAGAAAACCTACCATCGGAATTAAATTGGGATATAATGACCAATCTTCGAGTGACCATATCCGTAATCTGCTTCAATTCACAGGCAGTCTTGTTTCCACGATGCGCTTTTTTTATGATCGTGATTTTCTCCTGAAAAATGAAATTTATAGGAGAACGGTTCGTTCGGTAGATACGGGAAATATCAGCTGGCTGAACTTCAATCTCAATAACTCGCAAAAACTGGAGCTTTTTTTCAGGGGGGCTTTGACTGCAACTATTTTTCTCGCCAAACACAGATCAACTGATGCTGAAATCAAAAAATTGTGCGAGTCAGGAAAAAATGTTCCTTTCACTGAAGCCGGAAAAGATGGTTTCTCCATCTACCAAAATAATAATGTTGATTTCAAAACTGAAGACCTGGACCCGTTGGTCGGAGATATCAGCTTCAGATGGGATCAGTATAAAATAGAAAGAATCCGCTCTTTGTTTAAAACACCTGCAATCAAACTTCATCTGAAAAACCAGGCTTCTTCGAAAACAAGCCCTGGAAAAAACAGCAGGGGCTAACGATTTTAAAATGTGACGCCGGTAATATTTTCCTGTATTCCGGGAATACATCAAATAGTATGTAGGAATATAAATTTCTGAATCTTCGTTGCACATCTATTTATCTGTGCCGAAGGGCGAAGCCGGTAACCCTTCCTTATTATAGAGATTTGCTCCTTCCGGGTTGTCTGCCCAGGCATATCGCACAGCTACAGGGTTCGATATATTATCGTTCCACACAACAACATGATCGCCTTCTATTTTTGCTGTTGCCCAGATAAATTTTTTATCATTCCCGGCAATAGAAAAATATTTCAAATCATTGTTGCCTTTTGCGATCAGTCCGCTGCCAGTATTTGTAAAACTCAGAATAATCTTATTCCCTTCAATTTTCATTGAGTGATAAACAGGACCCGAATAAACAATTTTCTTTTCCCCGTAAGCGATTTTTTCAGCGGCCAATGCAAGTCGCTTACCTACGTCTGCCTTGTCCAGCGGATGGATATCATTCCATTCGCCAATGTCAATGATGACAGCCATTCCTGTGTTTGGTATTGCAAGTGTTTCCAATTGAGCCTGACGCAAGGCGGCCCAATTGCTTTCTGAAGGCTGGTTTTTCGTTTCCATAAAATTTGCAAGCTGCACGTAGAGAAAAGGAAAATTTCCCTGATTCCATTTCTGTCTCCAATCCGTTATCAATGCAGTAAATAATTTTTCATAGTCGCCGGGGCTGGAAGTATTTGCTTCTCCCTGGTACCATATTACTCCCCTGACCGAATAGTTAATAAGCGGAGCAATCATTGCATTGAATAAACCCAATGGCTTATATTGGAAAAAAGTCGGAGCCGGTAATGGATTGGCGGTCGTTCCTAATTGATATTTCCATTCACCTGTCAGGTCGGTGGATTGTCCCGCGACTGTCAGCCGATAGGGTTTGTCTTTAATAAAGCCCCCCTTCCCGGAGCTGTTGATCACCCGCACGACAATGATATTCCTTCCACCTTTCAAAACACCTGGAGGGACATCATATCTTCTTGGCGGATATTGATAACCGGTAGTTCCCACAAAATGACCATTGATGTATACAGAATCCTGGTCGACAATCCTTCCCAGTAAAAGTTTTGCGGGTTTCCCCGATGCCTCATCAGGTAATTCAATTTCTTTCCTGAACCAGACCACACCATTCACATGTTTTAATCCCTGATCATCCCAAAAACCAGGAACCTGCATTACCGGCCAATCTGAAGCATTATAATCTGCATCAAACCATTTTTTTTCTTCATGAAGTCCTTTATCGCCTTCCCATATCAAATCATACCAGCCCGTGCGAATATTATTATCCTGCCTGATGATATTTTGCACATAATTGCTGTCCCTGCATTTTTCTGCCATTTCCAATGCAGATGGAAAATTCTTCAAAGCATCTTCACTCATCCAGGATTCAGCAGGTGTGCCTCCCACACTCGCGTTAATTAAACCAATCGGCACATGATATTTTTCATAGAGAGATTTTGCAAAGAAATATCCAACTGCAGTAAAATGAAGAACCGTTTCGGGATTGGCAGATTCCCAGTTACCAGATGGGAGGTCATCCTGGGGAGCAGAAAAAACATACCTGTTGGGAACAAAAAATTGCCTGACAACAAGACTTCCCGCCTGTGCAATGATATCAGGATATTTTTCTTTCACTCTTTCCATCGGCAACACCATATTCGATTGTCCTGAACATACCCATACTTCTCCAAAAAGGATATCCTTCACTGTTATATGATTACCGGCATCGATCTGCATTTCATAGGGGCCCCCGGCCTTTTCCGGATCCAGTAAAAGATTCCATTTTCCATTTGCATCGGATGTGCAATTGTATTTTTTTTTATGAATGCTTACAGAAATGTTTTCACCGGGACTTGCCCATCCCCATATCCTTACTTTCGCATCTCTTTGCAATATCATACCATCGCTGATGAGCCGGGGCAGCCTGACTTCTGAAAAAGCCGCTCCGATATTCAATAAACAGCAGCATGCTATTATGAAAAACTTTTTTGTATTTAGCCTTCTGATTAGAACTGACATTCAATTATTGGTTTCATTGGTGTGATGAACTCCTATCCTTGTTTCCGGCGGTCCTAAATAACTTTTTTTCACTCCGCCAAAATCAACTACTATTTTTTGTAATACCACAGCGGGCGTAACCATCCAGAATTTCAGCAGGTGTTTGCCCGGTTTTGAAACAAAATGGTCAGATGTTTTCATAATGATATTATTCGCCACCCAGTCTTCCCAGGTCTTTTTATTATTATCATCCTTATTAATGCTGATGATCTGGGGTTTTTCATCATCGATTGAGATGCCATATTGCAAACCCTCATCATTGTGAAAATTCAACGTGGGAGAAAAATATGCTTCCACTTTCAATTCTCCGGAATCGTAAGAATAAAATTCATATTGAAGAGATGAAGATGAACCGCCTGGCGTCTGGTTCGAGGCAGTTACCGGGAACACAGTAATGGCCGAACCCGTTTTACCAAGATCCGGTATAATCGTCCAGTGAATATTGCCGCTATTGATAGCCCTGCTGTAATGATCCGCTTCTATCGAAACATAACCATCCTGTTCATAAAACCCATTCCCTTTAAAACCTGCCGGAACCAATTCCTGCGCAGTAATATTCTTTGCGCCGATTAAAGTTGCCTGCTCTCTTGCAGAATCTGCAGGAACGTACCGAACCTCCGGCATCTTATTGAAGGGAGGCTGTTGCCAATAAGTATACCCGATATGCGTTTGATCCATCATGTGATTCCATTTGCCGCCGGCAATTTTTTGATTGTATTCCAAAGAAATCAGAGAATCTTTTATGTACAATTGCTTTGCTTTATCAGCAAGTTTATTGGCAATAACCCAGTCCTGAGATGCAAACCAACGGTTCCATGCGACTGTCGTGTACAATTGCAATAAATTCGAACATGCTTTAACAGGATGCAGCACCAATTCAAAATAGGCGTCTTTGTATTCAGCGGGCAATTCATTTCCTGTCTTTTCGGCTCTTACAAGTAAATCATCGTACGCATCGGTCACCCGGTCTGCTTCTTTATAATGATGAATGCTATATGTGTCGGCATCCAGTAATTCCGGTTTGCGCCGGGCATTGTATTTTGAATATTTTGAAATGATATCGGCAATCTCTGCTGAATGAGTCTCTCCAAATTGTGCGGCTGCCCATTGCCGGGTATAACGCTGAAGCTCACCCGATCCAATTTTTTTTGGATTCCATGCATAATCCAGGAAAAAAGAAATCGGGAATTCCATTGGTTTGATATCTCCCACGTTGACGACCCAGATTTGTTTTACTCCATATTCCCAGGCCAGGTGCATCTGCTCCCACACGCGTGGAATGCTGTTTGTATTTAGCCATTTATAATTTCTCGGGTCGCCGACATAGTCAAAATGATAATAGATCCCATAACCACCGCTTCTCGGCTTATCTGTCAACCTGGGAAGCTTCCGGATATTTCCCCAATTATCATCACATAATAATAAAGTAACGTCGTCGGGTACCCGCATTCCTTTGTCATAATAATCCTGAACTTCTTTATAAAGAGCCCAGACCTGTGGTTTTTCAGATGCAGGTTTCCCGGTCACTTCTTCAATGATATGCCGTTGATCGCGCACAATTCTCTCCAGCAAAGAAATTGCTGTTCCTTCAGTCATTGGCTTATCGCCATCTCCCCGCATTCCAATTGTAACTGTAGTTTCTGTATTCCCTATTCTTCTCATCCCTTCTTCCCAGAATTTTCTCAATGTGGCAGCATTACTATCATAATTCCATGGCCCCCTTCCATATCTTCTCCACTCATCATGCGCACGCATCAGGGGTTCATGGTGAGATGTTCCAATCACGATGCCATAATCATCTGCAGTTTTTTTATTCAATGAATCGTCATCGTAAAAAGCATTTCCCCACATGGCAGGCCAGAGATAATTGCCTTTCAAACGAAGGATCAGTTCAAATACTTTTTCATAAAAGAAATGATTGAACCCGCCGAATTTTTCCCTGCTCCATCCGGAAAGAGCCGGCGCTTCATCATTGATAAAAATGCCCCTGTATTTGACAAGCGGGGAATCCGTTAAAGAAATATTTTCACTGGCATACAATTCTGTTTTCTTTTTTACAGGCACATCGGCCCACCAATACCAGGGAGATACTCCCATTTGCCGGGATAATTCAAACACAGCAAAAGCAGCGCCTCGCCGGTCGCTGCCCGCGATGATCAATGCATCTTCCACTCCTTTAAAAGGTTTTTTGATGACCTGTATATGCCAGGCTTCCCATTTTCCTTTAATTGAATTCAGGTTTATTTTTTTTTCTGCCATCAGTTGTTGCAGCAAAGAAGATTTTTCCAAAGTGCCGACAATAATCAGATGATGTGATGATGAAGGCAGTTCATGAACCAGTGAAATCTTTTTTCCGGTTACTCTTTCGATATCGTCCTGAAGAAATATTCCTGCTTTTTGAGCAAGCATGAAGTCATTCTCATCCGTATAAATAGCAGATCCTCCCAAAGAGGAAACAATGGGAAATGAAATAGCTGCTTTTTTCTCTGTGATAATATTCTGTCCAAAAAGAAATGATATGATTAAGAACAAAAAAGCTGATGAGAGTAATATTTTTTTTTTCATATCAACCATTGAAAAGAAAGCCCGACTGAAGAAATGGTTCATGCAAAATTTTTCTACGAAAGTCTTTGCGGGTGGGGATCAGAATCCAATAGAATTACCTCCGTCGACAGCCAGCACTGCCCCTGTGATATATTTCGCAGCATCTGATGCGAGGAACAGGGCGGTATCGGCAATATCAGATGGCTGACCCAATTTGCCCATGGGTGTTCTTGACAATACCTTCTGCATTCTTTCCTTATCCCCATTGAGCGCCTTTGCTGACATATCCGTTGAAATAAATCCCGGGGCAATACAATTTACGCGTATACCCCTGGGGGATAGTTCTACGGCCATCGCCCTTGTCATTCCTTCAACAGCTGCTTTCGAAGCCGAGTAGGCAATCACTTTTGGCAATCCGTATTGAGCTGCCATAGAACTGATATTGATGATCACACCTTCTCCTTTTTTGATCATCCATTTTGCCACTTCCCTCGACAAAGAAAACACGGCCGTTACATTTACCTGAATCACCCGCTGAAATTCTTCGTCGCTCACTTTTGTAAAATCTTTTTTCATATTGATACCTGCATTATTCACCAGGATATCCAGCTCTCCATAATCATCTTTTAATTTTTTTACAAGATCCGGAATCGATGACAGGTCATTGAGATCATAACTCACAGGTTCACATAATTCCCCAAATTTTAATTTGGCTTTTTTCAGTTTTTGCCGGTCCCTTCCGATAACTATCGAACGCAGGCCATTCCTGGTAAATTTCTCCGTGATTGCCCAGCCAATCCCCGATGCGCCACCGGTAATAATCGCAGTTTTTATTTGGTTTGCCGTTTTCATTACAGTTTTGAATAGTAGTTTACCTGAGTTCTATTTTATGACTCCAGGTATTTTTAAAATTCCCAGGTTCTCAGGTAATCACAATCTACAACCGGGCAAATTATTTTTTTGATGATGCCCGAATGATTAATTCAGAACGCAATAATATGGTATTCGTAGCATGAATTGCTGCCGTACCGTTTAAATGATTGATAAGATGCCTTGCGGCCGTCTCTCCCATTTCATAACCAGGATAATTAATCGTCGTTAAATTAGGTTCGACCACTTTCGACACGGGGTCATTGTTGAATCCCGCAAAAGCGATGGTTCCCGGAATATCGATGCCGGCATGCTTTAAAGCCAGCATGCATCCTACTGCACAATTATCGTTGGCTACAAAAACGGCATCCGGCAATGGTCGCATATGCCTGATCTTCTCGGCTGCAACTGCTCCCGCTTCCTGACTAAGATCGCTGTGAATGACATATTCTTTTTTCGAAACCAGCTTGTGATCGCTCAATGCCTGTTTATAACCTGCCAGCCGGTCGACATATACATTGCTTCCGGAACTTGCCGTAATATGAACGATCCGTTTGCAGCCCTCCTTAATTAAATGCGTCGTAATCTCATAAGCTGCTTTCCGGTTATCGATCAGGATATTCGTACAATGTTTGTGATCTGTGACTCGGTCAAAAAAGATCAAAGGCACATTTTTTTTAAAAAATATATCAAAATGAGAAACATCGTCAGTATCATAGGCAAGGGAAACCAGCAATCCGTCGACCCGGTTATTGAACATGGTCCTTGCACTGGCAATTTCCTTTGAAGTAGATTCAGAAGACTGGCTGATAATGAGATTATATCCAGCGTGGTTGACCCCATTTTCTATCCCGGCGATAACTGTCGACATGAAATAACTATTCAATTTCGGCACAATCACACCAATGGTATCTGTACGCTGATTTCGAAGATTCCTGGCAAAATGATTGGATCGATAACCCATTTCTTCTGCCAGATCAAATATTCTTTTTTTGGTTTTCTTACTGACTACAGGATCGTTTTTGAGGGCACGACTAACAGTAGCGATGGAAATATTCAGCTTACGGGCGAGGTCATAAATCGTAATTTCTTTTGAATTCAACATACAATCGTTTACATGACGACTGTAAAGCTATACAAAAGTTTTTTTAAAAAAAAAATTGTAATCGCTTACATTTTTGAAATTTCTTTTTAATTTAGACCTGAAAACGGGTTCTTGCCGCCAGACTTGCTTAACATTAACGATTGAGTATGGTGCTCACACAAAACGCTGCCAAATGCTTTCACCTGCTTTTTTTCAGGCCGGATCTTCAGTATATTTCTTTATGCCCCATCTTAACTAATCGTTCAAACAGAAACCTGATCCAAAAACATATTCTTCTAAAACACTTACTGGTAAATGGTTTCATGCCAGCAGGGAACTTGTTTATTCAATCATCCAATATAAAACAGAAATATCATGCAGTGAAAATCACTCTACATAGAATGACTTGTTTAAAGCAAACTGTTTAGGAAACTAAAACCATCAATTATTAAAACAGACTGTTTATGAAAGCCCCCTTCAGGAAAAATGTGACAGGCGTAAATAAGCCGCCGGCTCAGCTTTCCAAAAAATTTAAATCGCTTACATTTTTTTTGACCGTTTTCATTTTTACCCTCCATGTATCTGCCCAGAATAATATCCGGGTAACAGGCAGGGTCCTCAATGAAAAAGGACAGCCTGTACCAAAGCCCTCTCTTCTTATAAAAGGAACTACGGTTGGTACAACCGGTAATGACAATGGCGATTTCGAAATAATGGCTCCTCCCAATGCTACACTGGTAGTCTCATCTGTCGGTTACAGTTCGGTAGAGATAATTATTAATAACCGGACAAAAATTCCCGTAACCCTGAATTCTCTTGCAGGGGGCATGAACGAAGTTGTAGTTGTAGGTTATGGAACCCAGCGCAAACGGGATGTTACAGGTGCTGTAGTTAGCTTAAATGGAGATGTACTAAGACAGGTACCTGCACCGGATTTGGTTTCACAACTCAAAGGGCGAACTGCAGGTGTGGATGTTATTACCAATAGCGCTACTCCCGGAGGCGGCGGACAAATACGCATCAGGGGAAATCGCACCATGAGCAATAGTCAGGCCAGCAGCGATGCATTGGATCAGCCACTAATGATTTTGGATGGCATCCCATTCAATGGAAATATCAATGACCTGAATCCGGATGATATCGAAAAAATAGAAGTTTTAAAAGATGCATCTGCAACTGCTATCTATGGTTCAAGAGGTGCCGGCGGAATTATTATCGTAACAACAAAAAGAGGCAAATCTGGAAAACCAGTGATCAGTTATAACGGTTACTACGGCATATCAAGCATCATGGGTAAATTAAAAGTATTTAACGGTCCCGAGTATGCGCAATTCAAACAGGATGCGGCTACATACAATCGCAGTGCACCGGGAACGACAGCTTATGCACTGACTCCAGCAGAGCAGGCAGCCCTTGCTGCAGGCGAATCTACCGACTGGCAGGATCTGATCTACCAACATGGATTTACAACCAATCATCAAATCGGAATCACCGGCGGCAGTGAAGGAACACAATATGGTCTTGGAGCCGGATATTTCAATGAAACAGGAATTATTCCTAATCAGAAATTTGAAAGATACTCTTTACGTACAACTATTGATTCAAGAATTAACAACTGGCTGAAAGTCGGCGTCAATTCAATGAATACGCTTTCTTATTTAAATACTCCGGGTGGAAGTGGTGTTCCGGGAGGCCTGATCAGGACGACTCCTCTGGCTTCTCCTTATAATTCTGACGGATCTGTAAATCTGAGACCTGCTGCAGGTTCAATAGACGGACCAAATATAGTCAGTCCGCTTACTTTAAAAACAAACACTGATGCGATACTTGCGAGGAACAGGAGATTGAGAACATTCAACAGTTTATATGGTGAGATCCAGTTCACCCCTGATCTGAAATACCGGATCAATGTGGGTTTGGATTACTGGCAGGTACAAGGCGACAGCTACAATGGACCAAATACTTTTACCAACCCGACAGCCACTACATTTTCACAGGCTAATGCCAATGTGACGAATGAAGAAGCCTGGTCTTACCTGATAGAAAATCTTTTGTATTACGAAAAAACAATAAAGGAAAAACACAGAATCGGTATTACCGCTTTATTCAGCACGCAAAAAAATCATGACCAGCAAAGCAGTTTCAATGGACTTGGATTCCCCGCAGATTATGTGCAAAACAGCAACCTCGCATTAGCGGGAACAGTAACTGCTGCAACGCCCAATCCAACAACAGGAGCTCCGGCCAATTTTTTAAATGAATGGGGTTTACTATCTTATATGGCCCGTGCAAACTATGCATACGATAACCGTTATCTTTTAACGGCAACAATAAGAACAGATGGTTCTTCTGTTTTATCACCGGGACATCAGTATTTCACTTACCCTGCATTTTCTCTCGGATGGAATATTTCCAATGAGAAATTCATGCAAAATGTTTCTTTCGTCAATAACCTGAAACTAAGAGGAGGATGGGGTATTACAGGTAACCAGGGAGTAGCTCCATATTCCACATTGGGCGCACTGAGCACAAGTACGTATAATTTTGGACAAGGTTCAGCAGGTCAGCAGGCTGCATACACAGTAACACAACTTGCGAACAGTAATTTACACTGGCAATCTACTTCACAATGGAATGTGGGACTCGATTTCAGTTTATTGAAAAACCGTCTCAGTGGTTCTGTAGATGTATACAAACAAGAGACAAAAGATATTCTTCTTCCTTATCAGTTACCACCAAGCAATGGTGCAAGCAGCACCTATAAAAATCTTGGTAAAACCGAAGGACACGGAATGGAAATTAATTTAAGCGGTATTATTGTACAAAACAGAACTGGCGGCTTTAACTGGACAATGGATGTAAACTTCTTCTTCAACAGAGAGAAAATCACTTACCTCACTGCACCGAACCAGAAAAATGATATCGGAAACGGATGGTTCGTAGGACAGCCACTGACAGTAATCTATGATGTAAAGAAAATTGGTATCTGGCAAACAGAAGATTCAGCAAAAGGTTTATTAGCTCAGCAGACCAGTCCGGTTCAATTCCCCGGTCAGATCAGGGTGCAGGATTTGAATGGAGATGGGAAGATTGATCAGAACGACCGGCAGATAATTGGAAATTTTCAGCCGCAATGGGAAGGTGGTATCACAAACACATTTACTTATAAAAACTTCGACATGTCGATCGTGATCTATGCAAGAATGGGAATGAAAGTAGTTGTTCCTTATGTAACGGCCGATGGTGGTGCGCAGGGATTTCCTTTCTTCATGCAGGGTCGCGTGAACCAGTTGAAAGTTAATTACTGGACAAGAAGCAATCCGACCAATGATTTTCCGGCGCCTGATGCGGGAACGGACAGGTTCTTATTTGCTTCGACGCTCGGTTATGTGGACGGTTCCTTCATCAAATGCCGCAGCATCAATTTAGGATATGAAATCCCTGCTTCAGTAATTAAGAAAGTTGGCCTCAGTTATCTGAGAGTGTATGTGACAGCAGTGAATCCCTTCATTATTTATTCACCATTCGTAAAGGATGGTTATGGACCTGATCCAGAAGGAAATGGTTATGGGGGTGCTGTTACTTCTCCGACTGCAGGCGGCAGTGTGGGAAGCGGCGGGGTGACCGGCCAGGGACGTTTGGTCACAGTGAATGCAAACAATCCTTCCACCAGGCAATTCAATTTTGGAATAAATCTGAAATTTTAAACCATAAAAATTACTCTATATGAAGAGGCAGTATAAAATAAGTTTATTAATAATTTTTGCGATCATCGTTTTTTCGGATGGTTGTAAAAAAGTATTGGAGGAGCATCCAAGGTCTTTAATTGTGCCTTCTTTCCTTGCAACTCCTTCCGGTCTTCTGGGTGGTATAGCCGGTGTATATAATGATCTGCGCAGTGAATGGGGAACAGAAGGATTTACATTGCAAACAGTTGGCGGCACAGACGAGCATCTGATGGGGGCCAGTAACAGCGCGCCGAAATTTTTTACTTATAATGGATTGGCAAGTTCCGATATGAACGGAAGTTTTTGGAATATCGCCTACCAGGATATCAATACCTTAAATGGAGTTTTGCAATATGGACCATCAGCTGCCTTACCTGACAGTGTCAAACAACAATATCTTGGCCAGGCAAAATTTCTGAGAGCGTTTTGGTATTTCTATCTTGTTCAGACTTTCGGGGATGTTCCTTTGCATACCACATTCATCACCGTTCCTTCAGCTGCAGATTCCAGGCAACCTGCCGCTGATGTATATACGCAGATCATCCAGGACCTCACCGATGCTTCCACTGGATTGCAGGTAAGCTCTCCTTCTTCTTCAACCGCTGCAAATCCTTTTGGTGGTAAGGCAGCAAGCCAGGCAACAGCTAAATATTTACTGGCGAAAGTATATCTCACCAGGGGCTGGCTCACCAATAACTCGTCCGATTTTTCACAAGCATTCAGTATAGCTTCTGATTTGATTACTAACAAAGCTATTTATGGATGCGATCTCTGGCAGGATTATGCTGATGCATTCAAACCAGCCAACGATTATGGAAAGGAGACACTTTTCACCAGCGATCATAGCAGCGACCCGAAATACGGGCAATATTCGCCCGGAGCTTCCGGTGGAAATGCACAAAATCTCACTCCATGGTTCAACAGATGGAATTATCCTTCTTTGAGTGGTATCAATTCCTATCTGAATGGCTCGGGTGTTCTGACTAATTCAGGCCCTACTATGATGACAAGAGATGTAGCGAACGGACGGCCCTATATTCGTGTCAGGCCTAATAGTTATGTCTGGACCAGTGGCGCCAATTCAGGAAAGAATTATTTATTTGATGAAGCTTTTTCGGACAGAGTAAACGATTCACGGTATGATAAAACTTTCCAGACAGTTTGGATAGCAAATACTGCGAATGTTTCTACAACTGCCGGAGCCGCGAATAATTCAAGAGGAATCGGTTATACAATGACGGTAGGTGT
Source organism: Puia sp. (assembly GCA_035499855.1). GTDB lineage: Bacteria > Bacteroidota > Bacteroidia > Chitinophagales > Chitinophagaceae > Puia. The sequence goes on from DATJXY010000114.1 coordinate 18,084, forward strand.
GGACACCGCCGTATGGATGCCCGATCATGAAGTTACAGGCGCTCCTCAATTCAATGGCGCCGTTCCCTTCAGGGGACTTATCATTACACCAAGCATGTGGACAAACAGCTATTACCCTCCTGTAAAAAAGTTTGATGATCCAAACAGAACCGGTGTGAATGATCCTTCAACAAGACCTGTGGTTATTTTCAGATTCTCCGATGTATACCTGATTGCAGCCGAAGCTGCATTTAAGGCAGGAGATTTGAATAATGCCGCTGCGATGATCAATGTGATAAGACAAAGAGCTGCATATAGAAGCACGAATAACAGTGCACAGAATGCAGCGGCAGTTGCTGCAGTGACCATTGCTCCAAGCGATGTTACCCTTGATTTTATTTTGGATGAGCGTACCCGTGAGTTTTATGGAGAATGGCAGAGATGGTGGGACCTGGTAAGAACCCAATCACTTGTGAGCAGGGTTACAGCCTGGAATCCTGAAGCTGCGCCTTATATCCAATCCTATCATATTTTAAGACCTATTCCGCAACAGGAAATCGACCTGGTAACAGAGGGACCGGCCTTCCCTCAGAATCAGGGATACTGATCAATTATTTATTTGTAAAATGAAAAATAAAAAAACTAATAAGTTCTGAGTTTCGATTTTATAGTTTACATTTCACAATGGTAGAAGCAAACAAAGGGGGGATGCAACAGTTCATCCCTTCCTTTTTTTTAGTCCTTAGCTTTTTATCATAAAAATTTGGCAAATGCATTTTCTTGGATTTGTTGACTGGATCTTTGTCGGCCTATACCTTGCCGTGATTGCCGGCATCTCTATCTGGTCTATCCGGCGAAAAAAAGATTCACCCCAGGATTATTTTCTGGCAAACAGGAACCTGGGATGGTTTGTCATCGGCGCTTCTATTCTTGCATCGAATATCGGCTCAGAGCATATTGTGGGGCTTGCAGGCACTGCAGCCAATAGCGGATTGGTGATGGGACACTATGAATTGCATTCCTGGATCATCCTGGTTTTAGGCTGGGTATTCGTTCCCTTCTATATGCGAAGTATGGTGTATACCATGCCGGAATTTCTTGAAAGAAGGTATAACAGCAAATCTCGCATGTTGCTTTCCGTTATACAATTGCTCAGTTATATCATTGCGAAAGTATCTGTCACAATTTATGCAGGTGCATTGGTAGTGACTTCATTCTTAGGAGTCGATTTCTGGACCGGCGCCATCATTCTTGTTGTGATCACAGGGGTGTATACTGTACTCGGTGGTCTGCATGCTGTCATGTACACTGAAACCTTACAAGCAATTATTTTAATAGTTGGATCACTCACGCTGATGTTGGTAGGTCTGCATAAAATCGGAGGATGGCATGAATTGGTGAACTCATTGCCAAAAGAAAAATTGAATATGTTTCCGCCACTTTCTGATCCTGATTTTCCATGGGCAGGGATATTATTTGCATCACCGATAGTTGGTTTATGGTATTGGTGTACCGATCAGCATATCGTACAACGTTGTCTCGCAGGTCGCGATGAAAAGCAAGCCAGAAGAGGAACTATTTTCGCAGCATATCTGAAATTATTTCCGTTCTTCATTTTTATGATTCCGGGAATGATTGCTTTTTCCCTGGCACAGCAGGGAAAAATACAATTGCCCAATACTGATCAGGCTTTCCCGACATTAGTGAAAGAGCTGATGCCTGTCGGGCTCCGCGGTTTGCTGGCAGGTGGTTTACTGGCAGCACTGATGAGTTCACTTGCGGCAGTTTATAATGCCTGTTCTACTTTGTTCACAATGGATATTTACAAAAGATTTAAGCCGGAAGCACAAAACAAAGAATTGGTAAAAGTAGGTCGCATTACAACGGGCATTGCTGTCGTATTGGGCATGATCTGGATTCCTATCATGAAAGGTATATCAGGGGTCCTCTATCAATATCTTCAAAGCGTGCAATCTTATCTGGCCCCTCCGATTGCAGCCGTTTTTTTGCTGGGAGTTTTTTCAAAGCGTATCAATGCAAAAGGTGCATATAGTGCAATGGTGATTGGATTTATAATCGGATTGGTACGCATCGTGCTCGAATTGCAGAAAAATAAGCTGGGTGGATTCTTTTATGATTTCGCAACAATGAATTTTTTGTATTTCTGCATCAGCCTTTTCTTTGTTTCGATCGGAATTATGGTTATAGTGAGCTTGCTTACGGAAAAACCGTCCGATACGCAATTGAGAGGATTGACTTTTGCAACGACTGTAGCCGAAGATCGGGCTGCATCCAGGGCAAGCTGGAATAAAACAGATGTAATCTTATCTCTCATCGTGCTGGTATTTATCTTAATAGCGTTTCTTTATTTTTCGCCTGTAGGAGTTGCCGGATAAATTAAAATGACATAAAGATTTTTTTCATCCCGCAAAGACAGGACCAAGATAACCAAGGCACAAAAAGCCTTTGCATCTTTGCAAACTTGGCGCCTTTGGGTGAAACCTAAGGTCACCGCGGGGTCTCCGCTGTAGTAACTTGCATAATGAGAGAGTTTGCGGGACCCGGCGATAATGCGTTTTGAGTAAGATCAATGGTGAACAAGTAACTGAACAGATTTTTCCGATCGATATAAAAAACATATAATGAAGAAATTTTTTTTAACGATTGGCCTGGTTGGATCAGCATATTTTTTTGCAATCAGCCAAAACAATTCCTGGCAGGATCCGAATTTACCATTAGATGCGAGAGTGAAAAACCTGGTATCACAATTGACACTGGAAGAAAAAGTGCAGCAGATGATGTATAATGCACCTGCCATTCCACGTCTGAATATTCCTGCTTACAATTGGTGGAATGAAGCATTGCATGGAGTAGCACGCTCAGGTGTCGCAACTATTTTCCCCCAGGCCATTGGAATGGCGGCAACTTTTGATGACACACTTATCTATAACATAGCATCTGCGATTTCAGATGAAGCGCGTGCCATGTACAATGCATCTGTTAAAAAAGGATATCATCTGTGGTATAGCGGACTTACTTTCTGGACTCCGAATATTAATATATTTCGTGATCCACGTTGGGGAAGAGGTCAGGAAACTTATGGAGAAGATCCATATCTCACTGCAACGCTCGGTGTTGCTTTTGTAAAAGGAATGCAGGGAAATGATCCGAAGTATTTGAAAGTGGCCGCATGCGCCAAACATTTTGCCGTGCACAGCGGTCCGGAAAAATTGCGTCATGAATTCAATGCACAGCCATCGATGAAAGACTTATGGGAAACCTATCTTCCCGCCTTTCATGCGCTGGTCGATGCAAAAGTGGAAGCCGTGATGTGCGCTTATAACCGGACCAATAATGAACCTTGCTGCGGCAATACTTATTTGTTACAGGATGTATTGCGTAGGCAATGGCAATTCAAAGGTCATGTTGTTTCCGACTGCTGGGCAATTAGTGATTTTTACCAGGGACATAAATTTGTTGCAAATGATGTGCAGGCCTCTGCTCTTGCATTGAGTAAAGGAGTAAATCTGAATTGCGGAAATAGTTTTTATCCTTCTTTGATCGAAGCAGTCAAACAAAATCTTGTAACGGAAAAACAAATCGACAGTTCCCTGCAGATTCTATTAAGAACCCGGTTTAAACTTGGATTATTTGATGCAGTTACTGGTAATTCACCCAATCCTTACGACCACATTCCCGAGTCCGTCATCAATAGTGAAGCAAATAGAAACCTGGCGAGGACGGCAGCACAGAAATCAATTGTATTGTTAAAGAACAACGGTGTTCTGCCTTTAAAAAATGATCTCAAAACTTATTTCGTCACTGGTCCGAATGCATCGAATATCGATGTACTGATCGGAAATTATTATGGCGTCAATAATAATCTGGTAACAGTATTAGAAGGATTGGCGGAGCAAATTCTACCCGGAAGCCAGATGCATTATCGCCAGGGAATATTATTGGACAGAAATAATGTGACACCGAATGACTGGTCTTCCGGGGAAGCAAGGACTTCAGATGCGACAATAGTTGTGATGGGAATTTCCGGTTTACTGGAAGGAGAAGAAGGCGAGTCGATCGCATCTCCTTATGCAGGCGACAGGCTGGATTACAATCTTCCCGCCAACCAGATCGAATATCTCAGAAGATTAAAAGAGAATAATAATAAACCAGTCATTGCCGTCATTACGGGTGGCAGCCCGATGAATCTTTCCGAAGTGCATAAATTGGCAGATGCCGTGCTCCTCGTATGGTATCCCGGGGAAGAAGGTGGAAATGCAGTGGCTGATATCATCTTCGGAAAAGTTTCCCCTTCGGGAAGACTTCCGATCACCTTCCCAAAATCTTTTGACCAATTGCCTCCCTACGAAGATTATTCTATGAAAGGAAGAACCTATCGGTATATGACGGCAGAGCCCATGTATCCTTTTGGCTACGGGCTTAGCTACACCAGATTTTCCTACAGTAATCTTCGGTTATCCAAAAACGTGATTAAAAAAAATGAGTCCGCCATGGCTTCAGTAACGGTAACGAATACCGGAAAATCGGCGGCCGATGAGGTAATACAGCTTTATATCAGCTATGAAGGAAGAAATGTGGAAGCGCCTTTATATGCGTTGAAGTCATTCAAAAGGATAACACTCGCTCCGGGCTCGGCAGAAACAGTACAGTTCAATATCAGTCCTTCCATGCTTCAATTAGTCAATCAGGAAGGACAAAACATTCATCCTGCCGGAAAATATAAAATAAGTATCTCCGGTTCACTCCCTGGCAAAAGAAGTGAAGAACTGGGTGCAGCAAAAGCTGTGGAAGGGGAGATTACGGTGCAATAACATTAAACCTCCGGGGTTTTTTAGAACCCCGGAGGTAGGATCAACTTGTATTTTTGTCGCATAGTTGTTTGCACATTGAAAAATATCCTGAAATGCAATGATTAGCTTGCTTTTACAAGATCATCCATAATCGTTTATCCAAAATTAACCTCCGGGGTTCCAAAAAACCCCGGAGGTTAATAAATCCATAGCTTAGCAAAAAATAACTCATGATTTTAATGGAAAAAACCATGCGCTGGTTTGGGCCGAATGATCCTGTCAGCCTGTGGGATATCAGACAGGCCGGATGCACAGGAGTGGTTACAGCATTACATCATATACCTGTCGGACAAATATGGACAATAGAAGAAATCAAAAAAAGAAAAGACGAGATCGAAGCAACAGGTATGAGATGGACAGTAATCGAAAGTCTGCCTGTACATGAGGATATCAAAAAACAAACAGGCAATTATCAGTCCTATATTGATAATTATAAACAGAGCTTGCGAAATGTAGCTTCATGCGGTTTGAAAGTAGTAACCTATAATTTCATGCCGATCCTCGACTGGATGCGCACAGATATTGCCTATGAGATGCCAGATAAAAGCCGTGCTCTCCGGTTTGAGAAATCTGCTTTCATCGCTTTTGATCTTTTCCTGCTAAAAAGACCCGGAGCTGAAAAAGATTACACAAAAGAAGAAACAGATAAGGCAAGAAAAAGACTGGCAATTATGACAGAACAGGAAAAAGAAAGTCTTTACCGAAATGCATTATTGGGATTGCCTGGAAGTGAGGAAAGATTCACCGAAGAACAAATATTATCGGCATTAAAAACTTATGAAGACATCGATTCAAAAAAATTAAAAAAACATCTTTTTTATTTCTTGCAACAAGTAGTACCTGTCGCGGCAGAATCAGGATTGAAAATGGCAATTCATCCCGACGATCCTCCCTACCCAATCCTGGGGCTGCCACGCATTGTAAGCACAGAACAAGATGCAAAAGAATTATTGGAATCAGCTCCATCACCCGCAAATGGTTTATGTTTTTGTACCGGCTCATATGGGGTCAGGGCCGATAATGATCTACCGGGCATGGTTAAACGCCTTGGGCCATATATTCATTTTCTCCATCTCAGAAGTACGAAACGGGACGAAGAAGGAAATTTTTATGAGGCAGATCATTTAGATGGAGATGTTGATATGTACGCAGTGATAAAGGAAATTGTGGAGCTGATGCAGGAAAAAGCTGAGTCCATTCCCATGCGTCCCGATCATGGACATCAGATGCTGGATGACCTTCACAAAAAAAGTTATCCCGGATATACTGCCATTGGAAGGTTGCGGGGACTTGCTGAACTGAGAGGGCTCGAATGGAGTATAATTAGTCAGGAAAGACAGAAAAGGAAGTAAAGTCCGAAAGAATCAGGTATCTTTTCGAAACAACAATTTTTCATGAGCGAACCAAAAGCGACGAATTACAGATGGGTTATTGTAACCCTGCTTTTTTTTGCAACTACTATCAACTATGTCGACAGGCAGGTGATTGGATTGTTGAAAGATTATCTCGCTCATGACTTCAACTGGTCGGAAAAAGATTATAGCAATATTGTGATGGCTTTTACTGCTGCATATGCCGCAGGATTGCTGTTTGCAGGAAGAAGTATTGATTTTACAGGAACGAAATTGGGATATTCCATCTGTGTAGTTATTTGGAGTTTTGCCGCCATGGCGCATGCATTGGTTAGAAGCACTCTGGGATTTGGAATCGCAAGAACTGTGCTCGGTCTTGGTGAATCCGGAAATTTTCCTGCATCGATCAAAGCTGTTGCAGAATGGTTTCCAAGAAAAGAAAGAGCTTTTGCCACCGGAATCTTTAATAGCGGAACCAATATCGCTGCCATGATCGGCCCTTTTTTGATTATGTGGCTCTATCATCATTATGGGTGGCGTGAAGCTTTTATCTGGACTGGGTTAGCAGGATTCATATGGATTATCTTCTGGCTGATTTATTATAATCCGCCTGAAAAACAAAAAAGAGTGAATAGAGCCGAATTCGAATATATCCATAGCGATGCTCCCGAAGAAATAAAAGAAAAAGGTTCTGCAGTTGGTTGGGGGAAACTCATCACCATCAGGCAGACATGGGCTTTCATCCTTGGCAAATTCCTGACTGACCCGATATGGTGGTTTTATCTTTTCTGGATACCTTCTTATTTCAATACTGTATATAAACTCGATTTACAACAGTCATGGATATACGTATCCACAGTCTATTTCGTTGCTGGTTTTGGAAGCGTTTTGGGAGGATGGTTACCTGGCAGACTCATAAAAATCGGATGGCCAATATATAAAGCTAGAAAAACATCCATGCTATTTTATGCCTGCCTGGTAGTTCCCATCATTTTTATTCAGTTCGCAGATAATGTATGGACTGCTGTAAGCCTGATTAGTCTGGCTGCCGCTGCCCACCAGGCATGGAGCGCGAATATTTTTACAACTGTCTCTGATATGTTTCCGAAAAGGACGGTCAGTTCTGTCGTTGGGATTGGAGGAATGATGGGCTCGATTGGAGGGATTCTGTTTCCATTGTTCATCGGAATCATTCTTGATCATTTCAAATTAATTGGAAAAATCAATTCAGGTTACAATATCATTTTTATTGTTTGCGGATTTGGATACCTGGTAGCCTGGACCTGCATCCATTTTTTAGTTCCAACTATGAAGCGCGCAGAGATATGATTTTTTTACTTTTTTCATAGATTGCACAGATTTCTTTGATGATGTATTAGAAAAATCTGTGCCAATCAGGATAATCTGTGAGAGATGAAATTTCAATATTAATCCGCAGAATATTATTAAAGTTTGGCAATGACCAGCAGTGAAAGTCCCAGCAAATAAAAAACAAACATGATGGCCAGTAATTTATTAGCACTCTTTGGAGCGCTTCCAAATTCTTTCCAGATAAAAATTCCCCATATAACGGCTATCATCGTTGCACCCTGTCCGAGCCCATAAGAAATAGCAGCCCCTGCCTTGTCAGCTGCAAGTGTCATCAATGAAAAACCGGTACACCATATCAACCCTCCTAATATTCCAACCAGATGATCTTTTACTGATCCCCTGTTGAAATAATCTGCAAACGCAACTGCATTTCCGCTCAATGGTTTTCTCATGAAATAATAATTCCAGAGAAATGATGAAAGGAACAATCCAAGTGAAAAAAATACAATTGCGGTATAGGGCGTCAGTTTCCCTGTTTCCGGTTCTATCCAATTGGTTGAAATGGATAATACCAGGATGGGATAAAAAAATCCCATGAAGCCTCCCGCCAGGATTGAAATAACAATTCCTTTTTTTACGGATTTTTTCCCTTCGCCCGGAATTTTGCTGTAAGCAATGCCATCCATAATAATTGCGATCACGACAGCAACAAGCCCGGCGAAAATTAAAAATGGATTGCCGGCAGGTTTTGTAATATATCCGAAAACGACTCCGAGGACAAGAGCCAGCCCGATGCCAATCGGGAAAGCAATTGCCATTCCGGCAATACCGATTGCGGTTACCAGCAACACATTCGCTAAATTAAAAACAGCGCCTGCTAATAAGGCGTAGAAAATATATTTCCAATCAGCTTGTGATATATCATGCGCAAAGGAGCGACCCGCAGTTCCCATGCTTCCAAGCGTCAATGCAAGAAGAAGTGAAAAAATGAGCACCCCGAGGGAATAATCCCAATAATACAATTGAAAAACCCAGTTCCTGCCGGTCAGCTTCATCGTATTGGCCCAGGAACCCCAGCAAAGCATAGTAATAATACACAGAATAACTGCCGTAGAATAGGATTCAATAATTACCATAATGAAAGATATAAATTGAATGAAAGAAAAAATGATGAATGATCGTAACGGTTCTTAGATTTTACTTTTCACATTCTTTATTTTATACTTTCTATCTTCAAAACCGGCGGTAAACTCAATTCCTTTTTTTCAACATTCCATCCTTCTACCCGGAGTGTAGCCCATTCATTCTGGAGTTTTGTCAATGGGCAACTAACCGTCACCGTTATATTCTCATGCGGTGAAAGAGAAAAATAGTTATCCGACCAATAACTGGGCAGCACTTCTTCATTGTCCTTCATCACTTGCGGATTGATGAAAAAAGCAAGGCGGTCAGTATTATTCGTGAATTGCAGGGTCCAACTACGCATATCTTTTTCTCTCGTGGTCCTGATTAATTTTACCTGGACCTGCGTGCCTGGCATTTGCTGAAGCATGGTATAGTCCTGGTTGGGAGCCATCCAGTAAACATTATGTGAAAGCAATTTTCCGTGTGTATCTTTTACATTCAGGTCGACAAAAAAAACACTGTCCGATTTAGGAATCATATCAGCCAGTGAAAATACAGGTTCCACATCGGTACTATCGAGATAAATGGTACTGTCTCTTTTGTATAAAGAGTTCCCGTTCATATCCAATATTTCTGCCTGCAGCAAAAGTGAAGAATAGATATGATAAGTGCGGTTAACCACCGTGACTGAAGAGTCATCGAGGTTGAGCATTGCATGAACAGGCTGGCAGGCGTTCTGCATGAAATAATATCCCGAATTGGGTTTCATATACCAATCATAAATTTGCCACATGACACTGGGAAAAGCCGCATTCAATTTCCAAAGCATAACACCTCCCGTTTCATTGAGCCGGTGTGCAACTGCTTCAAAAATTCCCCTGTAACCATTGGCATTCATCAATTGCATTTTATCTGAATAATCCCTGAAGCTTGCCGGAGCTCCGTATTCTTTAACCATGCCTTTGTAATACAAATCATATTTCCCGTTTCCTGAACATGCATCATGATATCCCCAGATATTGTTCAATGGAAATGCTACTGTACTGTCAGGTACAAGATTGGAAATAATTTTCGGTAGTATTGAATAAGGAGGTTGTGATGGGAGCCCTACTTCATCTTTGAATAGCCAGTCTCTCCCATTGTTTACCAATTTATAATATTGAGAAGCATCCTGCCAGGAATATGGACCTCCACTGTATACGCCGGCAGGTTTATCATCGGGCCAGGATCCTTTCCATCCTTTTTGTTGTCGCGCAAATCCGGATGAGCTCGGAATAAAGGGTCTTGTTCCATCCAGTTCAGCAACATTATCGCGCATCGCATTGTACAATTCTTCGCGGGCATGTCCTTCATTCCCTCCTGTCCATACTAACAAGCTAGGATGATTGCGAATACGATAAATTGTACTGATAATATTCCTGATGAAAACAGTTCCCTGTACAGGCCAGTCAGGTGAGCCTTTGAATTCACCTTGCGTATCCCCCGTAACCCAGAAATCCTGCCAGATCAATAAACCATATCGATCGGCCAGTTCGTAGAAATCATCGGTTTCTGCAATACCTCCTCCCCAGATTCGAACGAGATTCACGTTCGCATTCCTGCAAAGCCGAAGCTCATAATCATATCGCTGCGAATCGCGATTCAGCATCATATCAGGAACCCAGGCCCCGCCCACGAGATGAATTTTTTTTCCATTCACAAAAAAATCTCTCCTGTACCATCCTTTGACCTCTTCTACTGCTGAACTGACTGTGCGAATTCCGAAAACGAAAGAAGATTCATCTGATACTTTATTTTTTGAGATAAACTGAATACGCATCCGGTATAAGCTGGGATATCCATACCCGTTAGGCCACCATAGATGAGGCTGATGAATCAAGAGTTCTTTTACTGAATCAGCTGTCAGAGCAATATCTGCTGATCCCGCGCTGTCAAGAGAAATGTCTTTACTAAATGAAATCGAAGTACCTGCAAAATTTTCGGGACTGATGATAACTTTTAGTTTTCCGCTTTGGATCGTATCTTTTTTATTCTGCAGATTTAGTTTTAAACTAATTGTTGCGGTTCCTGTGTCTTTTAAAGAAGGAAGTTCGGTAATGACCTGTGGCCTGCTGATCACAACATTCCCAGTAGTCCGAAGATAAACGGGTTGCCAGATGCCGATATTCCTGTCCCGCACTTCCGGAATCCAGTCCCAACCAATAGAACAAAGCATTGTAACATTTTTACCGATATCTCCCGATGGTCCGCCATTTGCATAAAAATCCCCCATTGCTTTTAACTGGGGGTGTGAAGGAAGTCCTGCAAAATCCAGTGGATATATTTTCACGGCAAGCGCATTTTCTTCACCTGCCCTAATTTCTTTTGTTACATCGATGGTGTATTCTGCAAACATACCCACCATCTGCGCTGAATCGGCAATCTCTTGTCCATTCAACCAGACTTCTGCCCGATAATTTATTCCTTTAAAAATCAGCTGAAAATTTTTTTCCTTATCTGCCGAAGGGACTTTGAATGTTGTCCTGTACCAATAAGGTTTTTTCCAGGGATTACCAATATTCGGCAGATGACTATATTGTTCCAGGTGATATTCCTCATTGAACAAATCAGAAGCGTCAGGAATCAGCATATTATTCAAATCAAAATGAGGATCGGGATAAACTTTGTTCGCAACCAGTCCCGTAAGCACTGTAGAAGGGACTTTTACGGGGAACCAATAATTTTTTGAAATATAATTCACGCCGGATATTGAATCACCTGATTCAGATATGATGGCCGAGGATTGCAAATTAAAATTACTAAGCTTTACCTGTTTTACCTGGAGGAGCTGGGCAGACAAGCTAAATGGAATCAATAAACTCACAACACAATAAAAAAAAGAAAACCAGGATGCATTTCTCATATAGACTCTTTAAAAATTAATCTCAATGATCTAAGTATTCCGATATGGAAAATTCATTTTTTTCTCTTCTCTAAGGTACGGGTTCCGTTTTCGCCCGAGAGGATTGCCTTCACTGCAATATTATAAAACAAAGATGTTTCAACCACTCCGGCAATTGTTTTTACTGAAGGGTTGATCCCGGAAAGTTCGGGCCATTCACTAAACCAGCAATCCAAAAGGTAATTCCCATTGACAGTAATGACTGGCTCAGCCCGATTTTCTTTTTTCCTGAGCAGGGTTCTTACCCCCCGGAAAAAATTTTGTATTTGTGAATGAACAAAATTTACAGATTCCGGAATTATTTCGATCACTAATGGAAATCTTGTTTCCAGTTTTTCAGTATACTTTGCCTCATCACAAACAAGCACAAATTCCCGTGCCATACATGCAAGTAATTTCTCCTGGGTATGTATGCCTCCGCCACTTTTTAATGCATTTAAATCTTTGTCGAACTGATCACAACTATCCAGATAAATATCTATCCCTGCGAAAGAGTTTGTCTCCGACACATCGATCTTATTCTGCTTTAATAAACGACGGGTTTCTTCAGAAGAAGTCAGCAACTGAATATTCAATCCATTTTCGATCTCAGGTTTTAAAAACTCAACCACAAATGCAATTGTAGAACCAGCGCCCAATCCAACAATGCTTTGATCTTTTATCAATGTAACTGCTTTCGCGGCTGCCTGTTTTTTATAATTGTCCTGCACTGCTTTTATAGATCCTTTTTCAATAATATCTCCCAATCAGTGGATTGTCCACAATTATTGTTTTCATTTGTTGTACATCAATCTCCCCCTGTTTTTGAAACACAATTTTACCCCCCGGCTCAACCAGGATTGTGTAAGGTAAAGCGCCCTGCCAGGCCGTATCAATCGCATTGATTAGTTTGTATTTATCATCAGAATTGAAAAGATAATTGGTAACCGAAGACTGCTGCTTCTGCAGGAACTGAAGCACTTTTTCTTTTTTGGAGGGATCATCGGCGCTGATACTGTAGAATTCAAAATCTCTTCGTCTATACATCCTGTTCATATTGATGAACTCCGGGTATTCGGTTACGCATGGACCACACCAGGTAGCCCAGACATTAATCAATCTTAATTTGTCAGAATTATTTTTGATCAGGTTCTTAATTCCGTCTTCATCAATCATATCAAGTTTTACCGGTTCCTTCGCCCATTCCTGTGTTGCTTTTTCTATCCAATCGCTTTTTTCTGTCCATTTAATCGAACATCCGAAAACCTTGGTCGTTTGAACAGTTAATTCCTGGTTATTTAAAAGCGCATCAATAGCATTTCGTGTATCCGTGACATGTGGTGTTTTGGTAGGTTTTTCCACATCATCAATCCTGCCCTGATACCTCAATTTTCTCTGCTTATCAAAAATAAAAACGTGGGGTGTGGCGACAGGTCCATATGCTCTTGCAGCGGATTCGGTATCCCCATCATATAAATATGGGAAATTAAAATGCTTTGTTTTTGCCCTGATTTTCATTTCTTCATAAGTATCGCTCAGGTCTGTATATCCCAGTTCATCAAGGCGAATCGATTTGGGATCATTGGGCATGATGGCAACGACAGCAACTCCTTTATTCGCATAATCCCTGGTAATGCCAATGATTCTGTCTTCATATGCCTGTGCAGTAGGACAATGATTGCAGGTAAAAATGATCACCAATATATTGGCTGTTTTAAAAGAAGCAAGTGAGTACATCTTTCCATTTACTCCTTTCAAATTAAAATCGGGAGCAACAGAACCTATTGCCAAAGTTTTATGCTCATCATACGGGGAAGCAGACATTGAAAGAAAGAAAGCAGTTATCAATAAAAAAAATAAAGTCCTTGGAAGCCGGGCGCTATGCATAAAAAGTTTTATGAAAAGTTACAATTTTAGAAAATAGCTCCTCTTTTTTTGTTGTAAAAAAAAAGAGAGGGTGTAGTCAAAGGTCAACAATATGAAAAGGCGGATAGTTCAGGGTTTTATAAAAGAAAACCCAGGCGTCAAAAATAAATATTAGACGAATGATAAAGTTCCAGTCAGCTGATTTAAGTGTCTTATGACAATAACAGCGTTATATTCTATTCGCACAAACTCAATTCATCAGTATTTCTTGTACTGAATTGAATCAACCTCACTTTACCTGCCGAATTATAGTGCAATACCAGGGTACCATATGACATTTGGAATGCATCCCATGAAGGATCTTTCATTTTGGGATTTCCCAGCCATTTGAATAAACTGCCGCGGCTGGCTCCCATGAGTGGAATGCTTAACTGTCCTTTAAATTTTTCGCCAATCTCAATATAATCGCGCTGGGTATAAAAATAAATATCCCTGTCTTTATAAAAAACCCCGCCACCGCATTTGGCGCTGTTGCTTTCATCCTCTGCACTGGTAAAACAAGGCAGGTCTTCTTTAATCTGAGGAATCGGAAAATCAGGTTTGATATTATTCACTTTGCCATTCAGAATATCAACGACAAAGGTTCCGCAGGTGGGCTTGGTTTTTAGTTGTCCCATTGCAATAGAAGAAAGGATCATCGCAGAAAAAAGAAAAAAAATGCTTTTCATAATTTAAATTTTTTAAAATAATGCTTGATGCGGAAATCGGGATTTTAGTTCGTACATCAGTTGGTTCATTCCAAAACACATATTGAGTTCACCATTCCTATATGCAAATTCCTTGCTAAAAAAACTGATCCGGCCCTTAATTATTCCCGAAAATGGAATTACTGCAAAAATTAATCGCCAGGATTTGAGCTTCTTCAAAAATGGTTTTATTGATTATTGACCGGTTGCACTTCGATCAAATAGTGAGACATGATTAACACGACCGATCTCTGAAATTCAGATTCCGTTCATTCTGACGATCTAAAAGTGGAAGAAAAAAACAGGAAAATAAGAAGTGCTTCAAAAATAGAACCCTCTGCAATATATTGACAATCATAAAAATGCAAGGATTAAGATTTCTTTAATAAACTTCCTTTTAAAAACGGGGTCTTTAATATGTACTTATAACCGTACACATTGTAAATCTTAAAACTTATAAAAATGAAAACCTTGTTTACTTTTTTAATGGTCATTTTAATCGCCATGACCGGTATTGCGAGTAACAGATTGTTTATGCATTTCCACTACGGGGTTTCGGCCCTGCTGACACTGACTTCAGTAGTCTCTCTCATGTTACTTGTAAGTGTATTGAGTAATAAAAAAGTTGTATTAAGCTGATTATACAATGAATTATTACCGATATCCAAAGCATAAAAAATAGCAACAGGAAATAATTGAATTCTGTTGCTTTTTTATTATTCAGTATAAGCCTCCCTGTGATCGACGGTAATTGGAATCGTAATCAACTGAGGGTTTTTGTAATCATATTGTGAATTAAACAACCAGTTATATAAATGATTTTTCCCTGTGATAATCCAATTCACAGAAGCTGGTTTAGGCATATTCTCAAAATAGTCTGCATTTCTTATTTTTACCCTTATAGCTACGAGCTTCCTATCTTCTATTTTTTTACTGGTTTCCGCAGAAACGATTTCTTTTAATTCTTCTTTGTTGGTAATAAAAGAAGCTATACCCTGTATTTTAAGGTAGAAATCCTTTCCTTTTTTAAAGAAATCCAGTTTTACAGGAAAATCCTGGTCAAAAGCATCTATATGTTGAGCAGGCCTTGGAATAAAGAACCATATCTGTCCCGATTCATCCATTTCAGCTGCTGTAATTACATGGGTCGGTATTTTTAATACAGCATCCGAATCTGTAAAAAATAAGGCAGTTTGTAGTTGCTTAATTTTCTGCTGTAGAAATTTGACAGGCAATTGTGATACCATAGTTATGAAGTTTGACTAATGGTTTCAACTGATATACCAAAAAATGGCCTATGATTCTAAATAAATTAGAAAGGCCTTCCAAAAATCCCATTCCTGATCTGGGATGATTTTTCCCATAAAAAAAATGCTGAAATTTTATGCACAAAGCTTTGAAATATGAAATATTTGATTGGAAAACCCGGAATATGAACAATCCCGAAATGTGATTTAAAAAAATTGCAGCAACTGAGGGTCTGTATAATCCTGTATGAAGGATAAAATATTGGAATAGGCTGAAAACTCTTCGCGTTTATGCATGGTTGTTATAACCAAACATTTCATGCCGGCATTCAACGCAGATTCGACTCCCTTCGGGGCGTCCTCAAATACAAGACAATCCGCTGTTGATAATTGCAGCAAAGAAGCAGCCTTCATGTAGGTCTCAGGATCCGGTTTGCTTTTCCGGACATTCTCAGCGCTGACGATGGCTTTGAAATACTGCCGGATGTGCAGATTATCCAATACAAAATCAATATTGAAAGGAATAGCTGCCGACCCAATGGCCATGAGGATATTTTTTTGATGAGCTTTTTCAAGTAATTCGGGCAGTCCCTTGATTAATGCGAGCTTCGGTTGATAATCTTTTTGATATCTTTTTTCTTTTTCCAGTGAGAGACGATCCATTTCTTGTTTCGTGAAATACCCTTTACCGAAAACCCTCACCAGGAGTTCTTCATTCTTTCCATACATCTGGCTCTTAACCTGATTATAGTCGAGATTTGCGCCCAGCTCATCATTTAACAAATGATACCATGCATTAATATGGTATTGCATATCGTCAATCATAGTCCCGTTCAAATCGAAAATAAATCCCTTCACCGGCAAATTCATAATATGAATGCTTCAATTTCATTAAAAAAATACCACAGTTCAAACTGCCGGTCAATCGCAGATTTAAACTGTGGTAATAATACAGGTCTATTCTTTATTCCTTAACCAGTTTTACAGTTTTGTCATAGGCATTGCCCCGGATATGCAATAAATATAATCCCTGGGCTGCCCCCTGCGGATTCAGATTAATAAAATTATCTCCTGCACCGGCATGATAGGTTTGACGGAGATATGTTTTCCCGATGATATCCGTTACCGTTATAACAAGGTTATCAGCCGAAGGAATATTCACTTTTACGCGTATCATATCCGTAAACGGATTGTTGTAGATCACCAGTGATTCTGTTTTTGCGTCTGATGATACGGAAACCACATTGCTGTATTTATACTTTCCATCCAGATCCACCATTCTCAAACGATAATAATTCGTTCCATTGAGAGGATTGGCATCTTTATATTGATAATTTGTAGTTGTTGAAGAAAAGCCTTTCGCCTTGACAGTTCCTAAAGGTTGCCATGTGCTGCCATCCGCGCTTCTTTCCACTCCATAATAAGATGCATTGGT
>DATJXY010000115.1:0-43614 GCA_035499855.1 Puia sp.
CTTCAGATTTTTTCTGCACTCCTTTCATTTCATCTTCTTTCTTATGCTCACCCATCTTTTGGACAGGTTTCTCTTTTTCTTTCTCGGCGCCTTCAGATTTTTTCTGCACTCCTTTCATTTCATCTTCTTTCTTATGCTCACCCATCTTTTGGACAGGTTTCTCTTTTTCTTTCTCGGAGGCTTCGCCTTTTTTTTGTATTCCTTTCATTTCATCTTCTTTCTTATGCTCACTCATTTTTTGAACAGGTTTTAGTTTATCCTCTTTATCCCTTTCCATTC
Organism: Puia sp.; assembly: GCA_035499855.1. GTDB lineage: Bacteria > Bacteroidota > Bacteroidia > Chitinophagales > Chitinophagaceae > Puia. Next base: position 280 of record DATJXY010000115.1, read on the forward strand.
TCGCGTCATTGGTGCCCAGCTTTTCATCTTCTGTGGAAGTAGCGAGTCGCTGTATACTGCTGATTGGTTTTCCCTGTTTTGCTTTTTTATTTGATTTATTATTCACTACGGCATTAGCTACATGGTCTGCTTCCTGTTCATATTGATCGTCGGGGCTATTGACTTCATGTTTGGCCTGGAAAAAAACTTTTTTTTCTTTGGCATCATTGCTTTCATGTTGCTTCGAGAAAAAAGGGTTCTTTTTTGTTCCTTCGGGAGATTGAGCATTACGGTGATTGTATAATCTTGAACGATATGACATGTTGATGATTTTAGTTTATTAAAATCCTAATTTAATGAGGCGAGTAATTCACCCGCAGCATCCTGGTATTCAGGTGTTGCAGATTCAAGGATGGTTGTCAGCAGGATGCGTGCTTCTTCGGTCTTTCCCTGTTTAGTATAAATGGCTGCTTTATAGTAAAGTGCCTTTGCATTTTTTGAATCCTGTTTGAGTGTTTCATCAAGGTATTTAAGTGAAGATTCAGTTTGATTAGCGGCTAAATCAAGGACAGCCATGTCATTCAGGGATTCTACATTCATCGGGTCAAGTAAAATGATTCTTTGCAATTCATCTTTTGCTTCTCTTGTCATGCCAAGCCTTAGCATTGTGATTGCTAAATAATGGCGTATCTCAGTGTTTTCCGGTTCTTTTCCAAGCGCATGTCTGAAACATTTTAAAGCCGTGCCATAGTCACCTGAAATAAAATTTATTATTCCAAAAAGCAAATACGCAACAGCATTTTCATCATCCATCTCAAGAATTTTATCAAGCAACCTGGAAGCTTCTTTAAGCTTGCCTTGCTGGGTTAGTGACTGAGCGATATTAATTAGTTTGTTATTGTCTCCTGAAAGTTGATAGGACTTTTTCCAATAAATCTCGGATTTATTCCATTCGCCTTTCAGGTAATATAATTTAGCAATATTTTCATATACAGACTCGTCATTTTCATCTTGTGACGCTGCTGCAAGAAATGAATTTTCCGCTTCATCCAAAGAATTCATCATCATAAAGGTGATTCCCTGGTTTTTATAAGCTGTTGCATAATCCTCTCTTATTGAAATTGCTTTATGATACTCATTTATTGCTTCGTTATACATCTTCCTCTGTGTATAAAGAAACCCAAGATTATTATGAACTACATGATTAGATGGATCCTCTTCTAAAATCTTGCTATATTTTTTTTCGGCTTCTTCAAATTTACCTGCAAGATGCAATTTGACAGCTTCTGAAATAGTCGATGATAAATAATTTTCTTCCATGGCAATTTAATTTAGTTACTTATGAATTCTTCTTTTAGTGGGACGACAATGCTATCCTTCAGCTTATTCAAAGTTTGTCCATCAAATTTAGGATAGACAAATTCTATGTCACTAAAGCTTAATTTGAATGGTTGCCCCTGCTGGTAATGGAATGGCAACTTCATTCCGAAATCGAGCCCCGGATCAAATTCTTTATTTACAAGTTGTTTCTCTAGCAATGTATAATCTCCCAATAATACCACATGTGCCTTTACGTGCGCGTCGCCGCTGAAAAATAGCTTTGGTGAAAGAACTACCTGGGCGAGGCCCTGGAAGTCAAAGCCAGATTTAGGACTCCATTTCAATTCTGTATGCAGTAATGGTTGTTTTGCTTCAAGAATAACGCCGGCATTCAAGCCAATTCCTCCTGAAATTGATGCAACTCCCACACTCAAGCCAAGATCTAAATCAACACCAACTTTTATCATCGCATACACACGCATCTCGAAATCAGCTCCGCCCGTTATGGTCATTTCATCAGGCTTTGCAGGGTTATACTTTATTTCTGCAAACACATTCGTAAGCAATCCGGGACCAATTTCGGCTTCGGCTTTAACGTGAGGAGCAATCGTAGCTTCAAGCCCTATGTTTGCAACGCCGAGTGGAATTGCAAATATTGGTATGTGAATAGCTGGTATAGGTATTAGATCCTTTTCTACTTTTGGAAGTGGGGCGGGGAATAACTGGAACGCTTTTGGTAATTCAATTTTGCCTGATACTTCTATTTCTCCATTTCTGAGAATATTAACTCCTGCAGTTGCTTTCAGGTTTTCAGTAATCTCTAATCCCAGCGTTCCTCCTCCAAAGAATGAGATGTTATCAGATATTTTATTGTTTGGTTTGCCATCATCTCCAACTCCTTCATTTGTAATTCCAAGATGGAGGGAACCTGAAAGCCGGTTATGGTTATAATTAATATTGACATCAACATTAAATAAACCATTATTAATTGTAAAGTCGATTTCAGACTCAATGCCGGGAACATCAGGAAGGATTTTACCTGAACCCTCAAAACTGTAATCATCATCTTTCTTGATTATTTTGACATTTCCCTTACCGCTTTTTATTCCCGGGAGTTTTTCAACTTCAATACCACCATCAATTTCAAATCCTTCAGGTCCTGCTGTAAGGCCAAGTTGAATTTGTTTAAACCCTTTGATCGCCGGAACAGCAGTTCCCTGAGCCTGAACTGTATTATTAGCATAGCTGACAGATAAACTCCCGGATTTAATACCTTTTAACGCATTTTCTTTGAGCTCTAAATCTCCTCCGATTTCCCATTGATTCTTTATATAACTGAACCTGATTGCTGCACGCTGGAATAGCTTACTGTCAAAATTGAAATTGCCCTGTAATGAAAATCCGTCTTTGCCTATGCCCGCTCTTATATTACCCTTGCCAATTTTTTCAATCCCAAACCCAATCTCTCCACCCACACTCAATCCATCCTCTGTACTTGCCGAGATGTCAAACGTGGTATAATCAATAGTGAATGGCTTTGGTATTTTATCATTAAAATAGTCGGTGTCTATTTCAGTGCTAATTGTAAAATTTGATCCACTAGCTTTAAATGAAATATCAAGATCTCGTAAAATGGGTATATCAGATTTCACTTTACCTTTTGTTTCAATCCCGGAGTAAGGATTAAAATCAGCGCCACTTTCATCGAGAATAAGAGGGCTTAAATATTTAACATTAAAAGAATCATTAAATGACGGAAGGTTCATTGTCCATTCTTCAGGATCGGCAGGATTTTGAACCAAATCAACTGTCTTGGGTTTCATCATTGATTCAAATACACCTCCTGATTTACCTTTGTCCTGCTTCCACAATTGTTTTATTGTCGCTTTAATTTCTGTCGGCTTATCTTCCTTATCCGGTTTTAATTCTATAAATTCATTCTTTTCCTTAAACTTCACAACATATCCTAAAGGGTTACTTTTGTTTTTTAGGATGAAGCTGCCCTTTGGCACTTTACCTGAAATAATCTCAAAATATTTTTTACCAAGTGGGTTTGGTTCCTTATTATTATTCAGTTTGTCCTCCTTGAAGTCTTTTGCTTCCCATACAGATGTTGGATTGACCTGATCAGTGTTCTCACCACTTTTTATTTTTATATGTTTGTTTTTCCGCAAGGGGGCAAAAGATTTTTGCTTAAGACTGCTTAAATCTGTTGCATCCTCTAAAACTTTATCCACGCTATTTTTAATTATGCTTCTAACGTGACCGCTTCCGATAGATCGGTTTGTCTTTTTGTCAAGTAGCATTAAATTAGATTCATCATCGGCTTTGTTGTTTCCTGCAATTAATGCATCAACCTTGTGTTCAATTTCATTTGTAACATCATTCCCATGAATGTCCCATTGGGGATTTATAAATTCATCTTTCTCTGCTAACTCAGAAGGCTTTCCTGGGCCAAATTTTTTATTCTTACGTTCTATTATTATTTTATTGGTCAACCCTTCATCAGCACTTCGTTTGACAATTGAATTCTTAACATCATCTTTTACCATTTGCTTCCATTTAGAATCCTGGTTGGTTTTCCTTTCGCCTACTTTCAAAATAGGTTGTCCATTAACCAATGTTTTGGGTGCATCTATATGCTTTTGACCAAAATCGTAGTGCTTCAATGGAAAATTTTCAAGAACTACATCTTCACCCACTACTGAGCCATCAGATAATTGCCCAGCTCCAGAGGCTGTACCTCCACTTGAAGGAGGAGTTGAGCCTTTTTTGAGTTGTATTTCATTGGATACTTTAGCATCGTCTGGTTTTTTCCTTGCATTAGAACCTTGCTGCATAGTATGTGTCAGTTCATGCGCCAGTAAATGTTTTCCCGAAGTGGAATTCGTATCATATTTGCCGGAATTAAAATAAATATCATTTCCATGTGTGAAGGCCTGTGCATTTAAATCTTTGCTTAATTGTTCGGCGGCGCTGTCGTGATGTATACGAACCTCAGAGAAATCAGCACCAAAAGAAGATTCCATCTCATGCCTGGTATTCTGAGGAAGATGCGAGCCGGAACCTTTGGAAGAAGTCAGACTGCTTTCAATATTTGAAGAAGATTTTGATTGATGGGTTGAATCAGTTTTTTTCTGCAATTTCTCTTCCTTTTCGCATTCTGCACATTTGCGTTGAATATCTTTTCCTTCATCAGGCGGCTCGGCATTGCTCTCAAATATTGGTTTTTTCTGAAGCTTTTCTTTCCCGGAATTTTTTTCCTCTTCTTTTTCTTTCTTAATATCCTGCTCAACGGCTTTTTCCTGAATTATTGCTTTATTACTTCCAATACTTGCATTACCACTATTTCCGCTGTTGAAATTGTTTTGTATTGCATTCTTTGCTGAACGGGCTTCAGCGCCTGCTTTTCTTTGTACTACATGATCGGCAATTGGTTCGTTACTTTCAAAAATTGCTTTTTTCTGGATGCCTTTTTTGTTAGCAGAAATCTTCTCATCATTACCATCTGAATCTGTAATTCCATTATTTTCGAAAACCTTTTTCTGAATTTTGTTCTTGCCTGTATCATCCTCTTTTTTTTGCATTTTTTCTTCTTTCTCACATTCCGCACATTTGGTTTGTATAAGAGGTGTAACTGGACTGAGAGGTTTTTTCTGAAGGCCAGGAGGTTCAGATAAGCGCTGCACGACTTTATCGGCCATCGCATCTGCCTCTTTTTCATATTGATCATCGGGTCTTCCTACATCCAGCTTGGTTTGTATGTGGTTTTTGGCTTTGAAGAATGCATCATTTTTTTTTGAATCGGATTTAAAAAAACCCTGGCTCCCTTCTTTATTAAAAAAAGGAGAATTGTTTTTTGCAACTGTTGCTGCCGGCCTGGTCTGGGCAACTTTCATGTCTGATATTTGATGCTTTTTATCGCCATTCCACTCTCAGCATTTCGTTCATCCATGGTAGTTTGATCATGCTTAAATTCCATGGCAGGCGGTCCAAAAGCACATCTATGGCGCTTTTCTCCACTTGCAGGTATAACTTGTCGCTCTTGCTGAATAATTTTCCATTTCGCTGCAAAAAACCTTCTCTCAAAGCAGCAGCAGAACTGTTTTTTAAAACCTCCCATTGCGCAATGGCAGCTATGAGCAAATCATTCGCCTCATTCAATTCCATTTCTGTCAATTCAATATCGGTTTCCACTGGTTGTTGCAGCGGATAAGCGCAGAGAACTTTTGCAATCACTAATTCATATTCATCCGGATGCTTTTGACCAGTGCTGAGATAATACAAAAGATGCAGGGCTTTTTGATGCGCCATGAGGTTTGCAAATTCTTTATCGTGGACCATCTCAAGCCTTTTAAAAAATGAATTAAGAAAAGGGTGGAGTAATATTATCCCTGCATGCCTGGCAAAAACTCCCTCATCATCGATAGAATCCTGAGTAGATTTTTGCACGGCATGGGTTAAATCCGCAAACAAATTCCTGATTTTCTCATTTTCGACTATGAGATTATCTATCCCTGCATCGTTACAATCTGGTTGATCTTGCTTGTGAGGAATTTTTTGATTGATTAAAGGATTAATTGGAGGGCTTTCGTCATTTTTATCGAATCGATTCGCTTTATTTTCCAATTCAGGTTTCGATTCGGGTTGCTTATATTTTTTTTCATCCTGGGGCTTATCCGATTTTTTTTGTTCCGGATTTGTTACAGTTGATTGTTTTTTTTGATCTGTGTTTTTTTTATTTGTGTTTTTCCCTTCTGATTCACTCTTTATCCATTTATTTTTTTCTTCTTCTGTTAGCTTTTTCAATATTGGTCTGGTGATTTCCAGTTTTCGGGCCAAATCTTTCCTGACTTTTTTTAAGACCCCGGCTTCTATGGTATGGACAGCCAAAATTTTTTCAATTAAGGTTTCCGTTTTCAAACTGATTTCATTTTTAGAGGAAGCCAATAGAATAATTTCCCATATTCTTTTGAGAAAATCTTTTTTATTAGTGACAGGAAGAACAGGGATCTTTTCTCCGAAACCCTTTTGATGAATGAGATAAAATATTTCGTAGAGTTCATGGATCGCAGCTGGAAGATTTTCCTGCTTTTCGGCAGTGAGCGTTTCCACCAGGTTACTCAAGAAACGGTCATTGTGCTGGGCAATCACACGCCTAGTAAATGAAGTGTTTGTTAATACCTGCTTTCTTAATGCTGTAACGCTTTTAAAATCTGTTGCCAGGGTTTGAAGCGTTTTTTCATACCAGGCTTCATTTACTTCCAAAACATTCCAGGGCAGCCATCCTTTTTCCATATAATACAGCCATTGCCTGAAAACGCTAAGAATTGTAGGTTCCCTCTGAAGTTCATTATTTTTATGTACCTGGGAGAGAAATTTAATCAGCTGCTCCTTCAATGCTGTTTCAAGATTGATGGCCCATTTCCCCTGTTCGATATCCCGGATTGAAATAGCGCCAAGGTCAATTTCCAATTGATCCATTCTGATGATTTCTCCTGGCTTTGATATAGAGTCAAATACTTTTTGCAGAATGGGAATAATTTCCTTCCAGTAATATTCGCTTATCAGCTGTTGTATACGGAATGCATCTTGTTTACCATCGAGTTGGAGTTGGATAATTTGTTTTTTGATGATATGCTGCACAGTGGAAATTATTTAACGTTCAGTAAGGATTCGATTAATTTAGTATTTAGATCTTTATCATATTTTTTTACTTTTTCGGGTTGCCATTCTTTATATATAGAGGAAGTATCAATTTTTTTCTGCCTCAGCCGATCAAAAAATTCTTTCATCTCTTCCAAGGAAGAAATATTTTTTTTGACCAGGACCTGTTTGTCGAGGTAGCGCTTTGTCAAATGATTGATCAATTCTCTTTTATGTGAACTGCTTAGCCCTTTTATTTTTTTTCTTTGATCGGTCTTGCTTGCAAGAATTCCGGATACTAATGCCTTATATTGATCAGCAGAAGCTAACTCATCAGATATAAATTCCGATGCTTTCAAAGACAGTTCATGTCTGCCGGATTCTGCAATTATCTGGTCGATATGAAATTTGTACGAATTTATCCGCTCATTGATAAATCTTAATTTGGAATCTGAGGTTTCAATCTCTTCTTCCAGTACAATCCTGAGCGGTTCATTTGATTCCTGGTTTTCTTTTTCTGCAGGAGGCTGGTGCCTGATCCCGGGCCCTTTTTCAGCACATCCGATGTATCTGTATTCTTTGCAATCCATTTTTTCCCAGCAGAATAATTCGTTGACCTGGTTGAGGATTTCATATTCATCTGTAGTCTTCGATGCAGAAGTGTTTAGAATTGTACAGGGGGAAGGTTGAGTAATATCTGTTTTGCAGGGTGGACATTCAGCGCAATCTTTCAAACATTCAAAATTTCTTTCGAACAGGAAATTTAGAAATTCACATGCGGGGGTTATGCCGGTGCAAATGGCTTTTTGCGCAAGCCAGCGCTCCCATTTTTTGTAATATGTCTCGAAGCAGCAAAGATCATGTGGAGCCAGCCATAAAATACGGATCAGGACATGTGCGGGCGCTTCCCTGTATAAAATATCTTCAAGGAGCTGCCGGTTTTCTTTTTTATGGAAACGAGCGGGCCATGCTGGAAGCGCGATAGTTGCAATAAAAGAATAGGGATCGGCTCCAGGAGCAAAACAGATATTTTTTTGACCATGGCAGGGATCCTGTTTGCCTGGTATTTCCCAGGTAAAATGGCAATGCGTTTTATTTTCACCATGTTCTTTATAAAAAGCACATTTGCAATCTTCTTCACATTGTGGGCGCAATAAAATATGTTCTACCAGGTGCAGGCCCTCTGCATTTATTAGTTTTTTAGATCGTTCTACAGCTTCACAATTCATTGCAGGCGTATGATAACATTGTGGGTTATGCGCAATGATATTATGTTTGGTAGCCAATTCAATTCTGTACGGCCCGCATTTGCAATCATATACTGCATGATAATTCTGGTAGTTTAACAAAAGAGGAAGAATTTTATAATAGAACTCAAAAGCATCACGGCAGGTATCAAAACAGCAAACGCTTTTCCAGGCGACATGACAATTGTCATTCTTCACTGTTTTTTTTCCATTGCAGCCACAGGGCTCATCACTGGGAAGATCAGAGCCTCCGTGATTGAAACATGGAAGTTTTATTTCGACACAGTATTTCTTCTTATTATTTTTATCAATAGTTTTTGCGATGGGGAAATAAAAAGCCAGTTCGATCAGCTTTTCTTTCCATTCCCTGAGACAAATATTCTTGTCGACCGGGATAGCAATTTTTTCCGGGTGATGAATGGATTTTCCGGTAAGAAAGAAACCTTGCTCATCCTCTTTATACTTTGTGTCATCCAGGATACAATCAATGAGCTCAATCAGGTGGTTGCAATAATTGGTAAAATTTGAATCTGTATCCTGGTTTAAAAATATGGCCAGTTCTCTTCCTTCCAGATCCCGGATGATATTGGAATCATGAGGGAAGAAAATTTCAGGCGGATTTTTTTGAATAAATTCCCGGCCTTTGCTGAATAAAAGTTCCAATGCCTGATTTCTGCTTTCGGCTGATTCATAGCTGCATGGATGAATGACACCGGTATTTCCGCAGGCAACGTAAAATGTATCGCAACAGTTTTGACTGTCAAAGAGCTGATGAAAAGAATGACAGGTTTGAGTGACACAAACAAATTTTTCAACTCCATGCTCTCCCCAGGCATCTTTCTCATCCTTAAATCTATTGATACTTTCTGCCAGCACTTCTCGGATATAAACAACAAATTTGCAGTTCTCGTAATCAAGGTCAATATGATAATTACCCTTATAGTTGAGGAGCATGAGGAAGAAATAAAATTCCTGCCTTGCTTCGTCGGCTGTATCATAAGCACAAATGCTCATCCAATCAATTCTATGCCCGTGAATATTGTAAAGAACGAAGCCATAAACAAAATTTGGTGCAATGTTTTGGCAATTTTTTTTTGGAGTTTGCGGGATAGTTGGAGCAGTTTGTTTTTCGATCATCCTGACCGGGTAGCTGCTTGCCAGTCTGAGTAACTCACGGATTACTTCCTCATCATATGCACCCAGCAACTGATAAGTTTCTTTGGGAACAACGACAGTAGTTTCGCTCTTGATACAAGTATTATGCTGTTCTGAAAATGTTTCTTCAATATTTATATATTTTCCGCTGCCATAGTTGATTTTATCAAGAGCCATTCGGAAGACCGTCATATAATTTTCATTGAACGCGTCTTCAGCTTCCTGCTCGGATGCATAACCGATATAGCTTTCAAAAAGAATGGTCTCTTCCGGGAGATTGAGAATTTTTTTCCTGCATTTAATGACATAATGATACCAGACTCCTGTCTTATCTGCGCGGGCTACTACCACATCGCCGCCCAGACAGATTTCTAAAAAATGATACCCTTTTTCAGCATTATTAAAAAGTTCATTTCGCAATTCCTTTGCTTCCTGTTCGGTATTTGCTTCATGCGATTTTGCAAGCAGCCTGTCCTTGTCGACCAGGCGGTATATATATTCTCCCTCTTTATTGGCTTCATCAATGGAAATGAATTCCCTGAAATCTGCAGGTTGAAGGTTATCCGATTGTTCCGAAACTTTTTTTCTCAAAGCTAGAAATTCATCTGCCTTTTTAATCTTCGATTTTTCTTTTTCAGGTTCTTCAATTGTGGCCGATATCAGTTCGCAGACTGGTATTTCATTTTTGTTGGGCGCTATCAGGAATATTTTTTCATCTTGTTCTGCAAGCTCCATTTCGCGGATGGCATTGGCAAACACAGCCGCGTGTTCAAAAGCAAGTTCTTCGCTATGATATTCTTCCATACTTTGAAAGAAAAGAATATCATCTGGTTCATAGCCCAGGGGGAACCTGAATTTCCAACGGTAGTTGAAAGGGCGAATTCTTAATTCATACCTATGTTTTATCGCAATTTCAAAAATTTCATTTTTGAATTTTATGGCCCCTGTTTCAGAATTGAATAATGATACACATCCAGCCTGTATGGATTCGCCGTTCAAAACATAAATCTTCCATAACTCAGTTTTTTTATCCATGACAATACTGTAATTGCCGGGATCTGTCATCAATCCTAATAGCTGGTAGCTGTCGGCTCTCGCTCCGGTTTCGCTTTTGAATTCTTTAGCTGATACAAACTTGAAATTATTATTGGCATCGAGCACTTCATAAGTGAATATGTCAGGCTTTCCGATTATGCTGTTGTTAATATCAATTTTAAAAGCTTTGAGATCAATAAATATATCGTCGTTTTTGACTATATGCAGTTTGCCGATGGGATGGAAATCCGAAAAAAAATCCCATTTAGATGCATCATTGATAGTCTTGAATATTTTTGAAAACGATTTAAATGCTTCAATTTCGGTTTCAAAAAAATCCTTCGACAAACGGACTGGCCTTTTTTCATTCATTAACTCCTGTTTGTAAACTATTTTACTCACAACAATATCCTCGCGGGGAATTTCTTTTGAAAAAATGCGACAAATATTTCCTGCTATTTCCCAGGACCTTGATTCTTCGCGAATCGGTCTTGCATAATTAGCAAAACGGTTTTTCCCGTATTTGATTTGTATCTGATACTTGTCTTCATAAGAAACAGCTACTACATTATACTTTGTCTGGTCGCCCGCTGACCTGAAAAGAGAAACCGCATCTTTTAAAGCTTCTTCTTTTTCATCGTAAATAAAATCAGTGGAGAAAAATTCAAATCCCGCAAATTTTAATTGAATGGCATAATGCAAGTCACATCGGACTACCTCAAAATTGCAGAGGCTGTGACGCTTCCAATTTTCAATTCCTGCAAGGGCTTTAAATCTTTTTTCAAAACCTGAAATATTATCGACATTCCAGCCATTTACATTGTAATCGTAAGCTTTTCCTCTGTTGCTGCTGAGATCGGGATAATTGGTGAGAAAGCTTTCTTTATTTTTTATTTCAGCGTCTGTTAATTTATTACCTTTTAAAAAACCGTAAGAAAGAATCGCATAATCTGTAAACTTTTCTGCAAAGCGGGAGAGGAGGTGATTGAGAAAGGCTTCACGCCTTGTACGATAAACGGATTTGTCTTCCAGGATCATCTGCAAATAATTCACATAGCCTGCTGCATTGAATTCGAGATCAAAAGAAAATTGATTGTTTCCTGTTACGAAGCTCCGGTAATTTTCTTTAAATGATGCGAGGTATTGAATATTCGACAATGCCTGGTTTGCGTCATTTAAATTTTGGAAATAAGTTTTACTGCTAATTGCAAAATCTGTACAATCCACATATAAAAAATAGCATCCGTCTGGAGTAGAGAAGATACCCGCGTTGTAATTCCCATTGCTGATATCATTCAGCAATTGCTGGATCGCGATATCACGCTCAGCCGGGCTGCTAAAAATATAATCCTTTAATTGTTTGGAGGGATCTATAATGATTGAAGGATCGTTTGGATTTAGAGCCGGAAATGTGTCCGGATCTTTTGGGATTACCGGAACCCCGAGTATGCTGCCGGTTTCTCCAAACACTGTTTGTCCACTATCATCAACACTGAAACGAAGTAATTTATTCAAATCCGGTACCGAGCTGAGCTGACCCAAAAAATAGGTTTGCGATTGCGTCTGGGAGTCGGGAGCAGAAAAAGAAAATAACTGACGGATATTTTTTAGCTGTACAAGATAATCGGCCAATAACTGATCAAAGAACAGGAGATATCCTTTTAACTGCAAGGCCTGTGCCTGTCGAAGCATCGTGGCGTTTCCGGGCAGACCTCCGCTGGCAATTCCATAAGTGCGGGGGAATTCATTTTGTATAGAATAGTAATCACCCAAATCGCTACGGTAAGTTCCTTTTGGGATTTCTTCATCGAGATAAGGAGAGGGTTCTTGATAAAGGACTTTTGTATATGCAGCAGAATTCAATTTGAAATCCCGTTCAAATTTCTGAAAATCTACCTGTAATACTTTATTGTTTTGAAGAAACCTGAATCCGGAACAGGAGAGAGAGAAGGCAGGAACATAATTTTTCGGGAGTTGGATTTTCCAACCGTTCAGCTGTGTGACTTTATTATTTTCACATTTTTGCAGACTCAGCTGTCTAACCGTTTTTACTCCGTCTACTTTAATGACATTGTAAACGTCCGACAGATGTATTTCTTTTTTTAATTGGATTTGTTCAAACTCATCAGTGTCTACGAAGCCGTGGCTTTGCAAGAGATTAATAGGCCGTCCTGCAAAAATATCTTCGATATGCTTGCATTTGGGTTCGCCAAGGAGGTCTTTGAGTTTATAAAATTTTGGTGAAGGAGAAAAGAAATTTTGAAGAGCAAGGATCATTGTCTCATATACTGTCTCGGCATCCGCATTCAATTCAAGTTCAATATCTGCACATACGCCGATGTTCAACTTGCATAAAACAAAAATATCTACGAAATCTTCACATAGATTACGACAGGAATAAAGCGCTTTTTTTACCTTTTCGATTACTTCTTTCTCTTTGGATTCATATCCGTCATCCAGTTCAATGCAAATATGATAAAGCCCATTGATGAATTCGATGGAACCATCCACGCAAGGAGAAGAAATTTGATGACGGCCTTCCCTGCAAAGAGTCCGGGGATTATTATTCTGATCGATCTCCAACCAGGCATTTTTCACACCTTCAATATCTATCAAAAGTTTCCTGTAATCCATAATGGTGAGCGGATTACTTCCGAGCAGGGTGCCAGGAGTGAAGAAATTATTATCGGAAGATTTATCGTCAGGATCACGGGATAATATATCGCCGATGGGAAACTTTGTCCGGTAATCAAGATCGAGCATAGCATAACAAAGCATTTCCAGGATGGTAATACCGGGATCGTGCTCATTATAGTCGGTCCAGATTTTTCCTGTAAGATCACCGAGATAATCGATGGAATCAGCGCGGAGCGCGTTAAAATCGAGATATTGCGGGATATCAGCATTCGTCGTGCTGACTGCATTATTATTTGTTGTATCGTTGGCCATTTATTGAATCAATATTTTTTCATTTTCCTGACAATAATTATTGATCAGGATTTTTTTGTGGTCACATGCCGGATCATTCGGGCTCCAGTCTTCACATTCTATATCTTGTATCACAACATCTATTTCTCCGGCAATGAGGATGGAGCGCGGAGTTTCCGGACAAATTTCCTGTTGACTTTGGGCAGGAGGCTTTGCATTTTCCGGGAACATATCCAGGTCTACGATATAATCAACATATTCCAGTGTCTCGATGAAATTGATGACATCGGATCTGTTCACACATTCTCCAAAACTGAGTTTATCATATTTTCCTACTGCCCAGGGTGCAAGAAATTCACTCAGGTCTTCTTTTAATTTTTCTGAAAAATAAGCCGGGTCTTTGTCTGGCATCAATTGTACTGTGATGCAGAAATTTATTTTTTCATATCGTGGGTTCATGGTCCGGAAGCGCACAAAAGGCGAAGTGCAGGCCCGCATTTTTGTTTCGATATCTTCGAGCATACTCACCGGGACTTTGGGTTCAAAAGAATTACCTGCCTGAAGAATATTGAGATCAGGAATCACGGCTAAGAGGACATATCCGGGTGCAAACGGAAAATCATTGATATAATTATTTGCATTCAAGGCAAAACTATGATTGATGCATTTCACTTTAAATAATTGTGGAAATTGCTGTAGAGCCAGCCTCTCATAATCAAATTTCTGAATCGCTCTTCCTTTGTGGCGAAGCAATTCACTTACTCTGAGGTAATAGGCAGTCCCCTGTATTTCCTGTGCCGTTCCACCAAAACTCGGGCCTGGCTGACTCACCTGTTTGATATTCGCGTCGGAAACGCTGAGTTTTGAAACAGAGCCTGCAGCTAACGGTGTGGATAAACGAAGTTTGTCGTTTGCAGGTTTGTTGGTAAATGTTGCACTCATTGCCTGGGTATAGACAGCAATCAGTTCACTCGTCGCTGCGCTGTTTTGAGGAACGGTGGCTTTTATCCAGTATAAATTACCAGGCATTACTGTATTGCCGGAAGAGATATCATTCGGGAATGAAAATTTTATAATCCCTGAACGGGTTAGATTATCAGTTGCATCGTCGAGAATTTCAAAACCTGATCGCAACTCCGTCCATTTATTATCTGCCAGATAATACCAATAAACAGTTTGCGGATCCGATTCAGAGTCGGAAGTGGCTTCGGCTAACTGGAAAAGCATATTCACATTACTCCCCGGGATCAGGTTCTGCAGGCCTAAAAACAGGGTTCCTTCATCACAGAAAGGAGCGAATACGGTCGGTTGCAATTTTAATTCCACCTGCTTGTATGTGCCTTCATAAGGATAAAGATGAAGGAGATTGATATCGTCCGGACCAGCCATTGCCGTATAATCGATCGACATATTGCTGATGACCGGTGTCCATGGCTGATTGGGTGGAGTATTGCTCTCATTTTCTTCGCTCAGACTGCTAATTCTTTCCTTTGCAAGTTTGATCAGATAAATGGCCAGGATTATTGGATAAATATCGTGTTGAAAGTCGATACATTTTAATGTCAACCTCAAAAAACAGTTGGTGGCATTGCCGTCATATTTTTTTATTCCGGTGTAAACGGCTTCCTTTTCCCTTTTTTTTGGGAGATCCTCAAAATCACCTGGCGTATAATGGTATTGGTTAGTAAAATTTTTTCCAAACTGGCTGATATTTTCAAAACAGGGTGAAAGGGAATCATCCGGAGGAGGAGTGAATATAAGATCGTAAGCGCCCCCATCGCATTTGCAGCTGCTCGTTCCTTCTTTAATATACCATTCATTCTCCTGCAGGTAGGATACTTTCATTAAGAAATCATCTTTATTAATGGGCTCGCTTTTCGCTTTCTGTCTAAGCTTCTTAGCAAGCAGTATTTTAGGACCTCCGATTTCGAAGAGTTCAGGACATTCTTTTATATAGTCATGATAGTAATCATCGAAACTTGCAGGCAGATCTTTCCAATTTACGTTGATCCAGATATCTTTCCAGTTCTTTAGAAAAATTTCTTCGGATCCGATATAGAAATTGCTATTTACTTTGGGTCTTGCTGTAAAAGGATAGACAGGTGCATTGACATTTTCAAGGATCTCGTCATTTTGGACTATAAAATTTTTCAGACCGCAAACGCTCACTTCGATTTCAGTATCTATTATATTCAGGTTCCTTAAAAAATGATATAAGGAAACTTCACGGCCACAAGTAATGGAGGGCCTGTCGAGACAGCAATCATCTGATGTATTGGTAAGGATTTTATTTTCTTTTAGTATTTTTTCAAGACTTATTTTTAAAACATCATCCAGTTCTATTTTTACCAAGGGCTCCGTTGTACCAAAATCTTCTTTCAGATTAGTTTTATTATAAAAAGTAACTGCATCCTGGTCTGCGGTTAAAAGCGCAGAAATATGCAGATGAAAATGATTTGTTTTTTCGGATGACCTGATCCCGATGGATAAATTTCCGCGATCAGGCAGGATCCAATCTTTATCGCCACTGAATGAAACTTTGAATGCCTGCCTTGGAATAAATATTTCATCCAATAGCTTCATCAGCGCATCTCCCTGGAGAACGGTTAACTCATCACTTATTTTAAGAAAGGATTCTGTCCATTTGCTGTATTCAACCGTGGTTTCTTCTTTGTAATAAACTATTTTTTCTTTGCAAAGAGATTTTTTGCAATGGTCGATTAGATGGCTCCTTATCGAATCCTCAACTGTTTTTTCAATCCCCTTTTTTACTGCCTGCTGAATCAGATCTTCATTAATATATACATAAGTTTCAGATAAAGCATGTCGCACTTCATCATAGAGATCCTGAGCAGGAATAAAAGAAGGATAAACTTCTTCATTAGCGAGAGTATTTTTTGTTTTGCCTGTTTTTTTCGCAGCGGTTGTTATGGTTGTGCAGTTCTCGTTGAGCTTACAGGTGATTTTAATATCGATCGTTCGCTTTGCTTTGTCTAAAAGCAGAACTTCAGAAGCGAGAATAAAACCAATACGGGCGCCAGGATATTGTTCCGGTGTTGTTTTTGCAGCCGGGATAAAGCCGCTGTATTTGCTTCCGAGAGTCGGATAATTTTTAGGCTGACCGTCTGAAAAATCCTGGCTGACCCCATCTGCTTTCGTAGCATTCGGAGCCATATAAACACCTTCAACATAAGTTTTTTCATAGGCAGTTTCATTATTTAAAAACAAAGTTCGAATATCTGTGACCTGGGTTTCATTGACGACGATATCATCATCCAGTGAAAATTCGATATCTGCCTTATTGATATCCTGCGCATCTTTCACCAGGGTGTTTTTTGAAAGCAGCCATTTTGTAACCTGGTTTTGCAATTGGAAAACGATATTGGCCTTGTCAGGAACTGCATCCCGCGGCTTTATTTTTAAAACTTTTTTATAGAAATAATCCAGGTGCTGACTCGTAAATCCATTTAAATTATCCTGCTGCTGCTGGAAGATTTTCAGGAAACAAAAAAACAAAGCCAGGTGCGGTGCATTTTTTTGATTAAGTGTATCTGTGTCAATGCTGAAACTCTGAGGCAGATCCAGGGTGGCCTGTGCGGCGATTTTTTTTATGGCATCTGCAAAAGAAGGCATTATTGTAACAATTTCATTTTGCAATGCAACCATTCTTTTGGTATCACTTTTTCCCGCATTCATGAAGCTGGTATCGATGCTGTAGAGATCGGGCAGATCAAGGTTCCATAAAGTATTTCCAGAAATATCTGTCAGATCAACCGGCTTAGTGCAATACCATTTTCTCGAGGCGTTTGCAACAGCAACAAATTGTTTGAGGGGCTGCTGTAATTTATTTTTTATATTTTGTTCCAGTGTGGTTACAATTGGTAGTTTGGTATCCTTTGTGAGCACATACCAATCATTTATTTTTTCAATGATATTATAAAACGCATAAGAAAGCGAAAGCTGGAGACCGGCAGCAGTTGGTTTTTTTTGGAAAATGGTTGTATAAAAATTGAATTTTTCAGCGATCGTATCTGAATTGTAGCCACTGATGGAAGCTAAAAGGAAAGGAAAGCTTTTTTGAAAAAAAGGCTGCCAGTCACTGATCTGAAGCCTGGCATCATAATAATTAACATGCGGAGCGAGCCTGACAAAAAAATTCAGCAGATCAGCGAGAGTGCGACCATCGATTTTTGCTGTTGCTGATAATAATTCATCTATTACCCGCTGGCTTTGACTCACGCCGGGATCGTTTTGAAAAGGATGTACCAGGTTTTTACAATCGATCATACTATTTAATTCTTTTCAGCAAATGATTTAAGTTATTTGCAGGGCTTCGGTCTGATAATAACCATATACATAATTGAATCTCGAGTTGGTTCCAGGGATGGTATATTCGATGGAAATTGTAAATTTCCCATCCAGTAAGTCGGTCGAATCATCACCCGTCACATCAATATTTTCTGCGTTGATGCGCGGTTCATAAAACAGGATTGCGTTTTTAACCCTGTTTTTAATATATCCAATCACAGAGCTGTTTAATGACTCGAATAAATAATCATGCAGGTCGCATCCATAATCTGGCAACATCACTCTTTCACCAAGAGTGGTAGACAAAAGAATGCCCAGACTTTGTTCAATATCTTCTATTGCACTTACCATTTCAACAAGTCCTGTATCTCTGTCGAATTGTGGCGGGAAAGCCCAACCGGTTCCTAAAAATGTATTCGGTGTATCCATATAAAATTTTTTATTTTATCCTCCAATGATTACAGTTGGCAAGCCTCCAACGATGCTTCCTCCATGCGCAGTAATATCTCCCTGGCGCGCTGCAGGCATTCCACCTATCAATACTGTCATACTTCCTTTTGCAATTACATCAGGGGGGCCAACGCAGGTACACAAATCAGTGACAACTGCTGCAGGCAATCCCCCGATTAAAACAGTAGGAACTCCCGGACCTGTTATCGGCCCTCCGACATGAGGCGGCGGCGTAACGAGTGGACATACATGCATGTCTGTAATTCTTGCTGCGAAAGGCATATGAATTTTTTTAATTGATTTTTACTGGTGTTCCTGTTATCTGGGTTACTACACTGGATGATAATTGCGCACTGGTATTTCCCTGTAAGCTCAGACTCGAATCTGCATTCACTGAAATATTCAATGCCTGGATCGAAATAGAGGAATCGGCCTTCAGTGTGAGATTTGTTCCGGCACTCACTTGTATTTCCATAGGACTTTCTACTTTAATTCCCGAACTGTCCATTGTGATTTTATTCTTGCTTTGATCCTGGATTTCTATTTTTGGAGCCTGCTCATCCAAGATGATATGATTGCCTGCAGGAGTGTCGATGGTAATTGTTTTTGTCTGATCGTTAAAGCTGATATGCATTTTGCTTCTCGTGGTAAATCCTTTCTCATCATTGCTATCCTTTGCTTTGATGGGAGCTGGCTTCGCGCTGCTGTTGAGCATGCCCAGCATCACTGCATGCCTGGGATCGTCATTGATGAAACCAATGATCACTTCATCATCAATTTCCGGCCGGAAAAAAGCGCCGCGGTCTTTTCCGGCATCGAGACTTGCCACACGTGTCCAGATTCCTCTTGCATCATTATCGAGGGTGGGGGTTTTGATCAGTATTCTGTCTTCACCATCCGGATCATTTTGTAACTGCACAACTTTTCCGATCTGTAATCCATTGATTGAACCAACAAGACCTGAAGTCTGCATATCATAGATATCTTCATTATATATGAAAGCATATTGTCTCGGATCAAGCCCGAATTGAATTTGGGTATCCCACATTCCTTCGCCGATATCCTGCCTGACGGCGGTCACATATACATTACCGTTAAAGCGCTTACCCACGCCCTGAAGGGTTACCATATCACCTGGTTTAACGCCTGCGAAACCTTTACACTTTGCCCTGCCCCTGATTTTTGCAATACGGCTTCGCAGGAGGCTTCCGTCTACCCAATCCTGCAGTTCCTGCTGGAGCAAATGACCGCTGTGATGTAATTCATAATTATCAGGACTGGTTGCATTCGCCAGATCTTTGCTGGCTACATTGCCGGATTCGGTAAAATTCGGCGAGGCCGCATCGGCTTTAAATAATTGCTGATTGCTGTAATCCCAGGAATGAGCCTGCACTGATTTCCATTGATTGCGTGCATCCATTTCCGCTTCAAATTCAAGAGCAGAAGATCCATAAGTTACCTGCAACACAGGATTTGTACTGGTATCAGGTGCGGCAATATTGATTGTTCCATCACTGACATTGACAAGCATGCCATTTGCTTCCGCACGTAAAAGCAAAAAATCCCAATCGGAAATATGATGCTGTACCAGTTGTTCGTGATTAAGTTTTGTAGGTTTAATATTTGATTTGAGGTCTGAATATTTTTTAATCAATGTATCGAAGACATCACTGTCTTTTACATTTTGATAATACTTGCTGAAACGCCCAAGCGTCATTTTCACTGCGGCATCAAAACATTCGACATGAAGTTCGCTGTCGCCGTTTTCTTTTACCCTTACTGCATGTTTTACGATGATACCCTGGAATGCCTGGCTGTTGGTTCCATCACGGCCTATATGAATCGTAACTTTCTTTCCGGGAATAAAATCATCTGCATCACTGGTGGCAAAAGTTCGGGCAGCAGCTTCGCCGTCGCGGAAAATAATTTTCGCATAAGGGACCCTGTTAATATTTTTAAGAATGGATATGGAAAGCAACTGGTATAGCTGGCTCACCTGGTTATTGTCAACAAGTACCTCGTAAGTAACTACCTCATGGGTCGATGTGTCTGGTATCAGAAGATCATTCATACAATCGTTTTAGGATCCAATTGATCTAAGGGTGGAAAATTCATGTTGAAACCCGGTTGCAGGTTTCTAGTGCTTGTCAGTTTATTTGCATATGCTACTTTCTGAAAATAAGTTGAGTCATCATAAATTTTATAGGTCATTAAATCGAGCCGGTCGCCCTGTTGCACTTTTTGATAATGGGTCAGGTCGGGCGAACTTACTTTGTCTTTTGCCAGCCGGGTCTTATCCGAGAGATAAGACATAAAAGTGGCGTTGATTTTTACCCTGATGGGAAAGCCGGTTGGATCAAATAGTGTGTAGTTTACTTCCAGGTTTGAAAGCACACAGTGAAATTCAATCTCAGATCCCCAGAAAACAATCAGGTAATGCGGTTTATGAATATCACCATCATAATCATACACACATTTCATGAAATTATTCAGTTGGTCATGCACTGAAACATCTACTCCTTTTTCAGTTTTATTGCCAACATATCCTTCGATCGTATTCGTTCCGTCAAAAAGAAATTCAACTTTAAAATCCTGTGGCCCGATCGATTTGAAATTCGGATTCACGCCGCTGCTTCCGTGAGGTGTTCTCGTATCGAGTTCGACTTTAAAATTTTTCGTGAAAGATTCCGGGTTCACCGGTACCTTGAATTCAAAGTAAGGATCCGGTACTTTCTTCTTAAATTCTTTGTCCGTATAGGCATTGATAGTAAGTTTTGTAAGACTACCGCTCATTTTTTTCTTTTAAAATTTCAATGACTTTTTCAACACATGCCTTAATCAGTTCCTCATTTGGCGGAACAGAATTAGCAGTGGCAGGAGCACCGGCATTGCCTTTACCCGCTCCGTTTTGCTGCACCACGGCTTTAATGATCAATTCCCTGATTTCGATCATAGATTATTTTTTTAGGAATCCTCGTCAGCAAAAATTAACGTATTATAGTTCAGCTCTAATGTTTCAATCAACACGGCACCTTGTTCGGCATTGAGCTCAGAAACTTTCCAGCTCAGGGGCCATGCATGACTGGCTTTCCAATGCATCAGAGGGTTATGTTCTTCATCCAGCAAAACAATATCCACCACATTTTGCGGAACGATCTTGGCGTTATCAAATGCATCTTTGAGCCATTCTGTTAATTTTGAATCCGATGGTTTGAGAACTCCGCGCTTAAGTACCAGCGGGCCATATTTTCTTCTCGTTGGTATAACATGTGTAAACCTGTTTTCACCGCCTTCCTTGAATTGTTCTGTTTCGAGAACAGAATCAAGGCCTGTTACTGACTGGAAGCGGATATCAATTCCCACTGAATCGAAATCGAATGTCACTGAAAAATGAAAGTTTACGGTTTGATATGTCCCTGCCGGCATCTTCTCATTTTTTATTATGATTTGCCATCACCCACGGTTAATCCTTCATGCACCAGGGTCATGGTTTCAATGGCTACTTCATTTCCATCTGCTTTCAGGTCTGTCGATTGTATCTTGGATGGCCAAGCATTCGTCAATGTCCAAACGATAATGGGAGAATGCGTCTCGTCGAGTAATTTGATGGTAACCGTCGTTCTGTATTGCGCATTTTCTTCCTGGAACATAAATGTCTTCTGCCACTGTTGGAAATATTCAAAATTGCCAAGGAAGGTTCCTCTCTTCAAGGTGATATCACTATACTTGGTGAGACCCGGCTGCTTGGATTTGTTATAAATTTTACTGTTCCCTTCACGATATTCGATGACCTGTGTTTCAAAATCCAGCCCGGTCACCTCAGTAAATCCGATCTTAAAACCCGGTCCCCATTCAACCTGGAAATGAAATTTTGGAAGTGGGTAATTTTTTGTTGGATCAGCCATATTTTAGATTTTTGAAGTTTGATAAAGTATTTCATGAATTGCCTGCAGGCGTGATCAGTCTTTAAGAACTGGTACCATTTCCGCATTTAACCGATGGACCTGCTGCAGCAATTGCATTCTTCAATCCATTCTGCCGGGCTTCGAGTGCAGTCTTTGCTTCATTGGCATCATCACTTTCTTTTTTAAGCTGATCCATTCTCTTTTTAACATCTTCGCTGAGTTTTTTCAGATGCAGGTAATATTCCGACTGATCGAGCGGGAATGTAATAGAAGGCTCGAGGACGCAATGATCGACACATCCTTCTTCGGGCTGATCCTTTGGTTTGCAATCGGGATCATTGTGACAATTCAAAACATTTGTCCAGTAAATAAGGATGGCTTTCAATCCATATTCATCGCAGATACTATCGTGCAATTCATATGCGTATTCAATAGCCAGAATCACTTTTCCGATCAATATATCACGGGTAAGTATAACCGCATCCAGTTTACTGCTGTAATTGGCGAGGCAGGCAATGATGCCTCCTGAAGCCAGTGCGGGATTTTTCAGACAATTGATGCATTTGATGAGTTGGTCATATCTTTCCTTCAGACAATCCACCCTGATATACAGATCCTGGATCATGCAGAAAAGGATATCAATGGCTTTTGCTGTTTTGTGAGTGATTTTACAAACTCTTTCGAGGTGCTTGATGAATAGTTCGAGGCTGCGGCATAAATCATCTGCTTTATGATCCGCAGCTTCCCAATCGGTGTACCAGCTTTTTACGATGCCATACCAGTCGCTGATATAGCCATATTCTTTTTGTTTGTGCGTAGCGATAGCCGTTGCGCATTTCAATTCACTGGTTACATCTGCCAGATCGGTATTCCAAAAATCATAACAGCAATCTCCGGTTCCGGGATCATAAGGCGGTTTGGGAAAATCGCAACAGCAAAATATATCCTCCGACTTATCTGATTTATCCGACTTATCGGGTCTATTCAATTTTTTATATGCTAACATGGTTATAAGTTTTATTGGTTATCAAACTGACTCATTGTGCAACAACCGGTGGCTGTTTCTCATCAGATTCGATTGTGTAGATTTTGGTTACTTCCTGGCAGATTGCACAGATATCGCATTTGCATTTTTCGAGCCTGCCCTCACCTTCACAAACACATTCGCATTTTGGATCGCATAGAAAATCTTTCACGCCTTTAATGGCATCTACATCGATCCTTGCATTGTATTTGGCGATTTCATTATCTGTGATGTCTTTGATAACCTGGGTGAGATCTTTCTGTACATCATCCAGCGTTGATTTGCCCGCAGTCATCCTGTCGATTATAAAATCATCCAGCGCAGTTGCATTGGTTTTAAATACAGGAAGAAACTGTGTACTGAGTGAACTGATATTACAAAAAGTCTGAATTCCTACAACATCTGCTCCTGAATTCAGGATGACATCAATTTCCTTGCTGAAAGAAGATGGTTCATGAATCAGCTCATGAATGATTGTTATGACATCCTTACAATCCTGCGGCCGGTTGCCATGAGGCGGTTCCTGTTCAGAACCATGCTTGGACTTATCATCGCCACAGTCTTCAAATTTTTCACCTGTTAATATGGCCCATTGCGTGCGATTGCAACTGTCTTTGCAACAGGCATCCAATTTACAGGCGCTGTCGCGGAGGTCGGAGAATTTTACCTTTGTTGTTTTAATGGTAGCTAATAAATCTGTCAGGGCCTTGGATAGTTTTGTATCGAACCCGACATAATTTTTAATATTTGTTTCAATATCTGCTTCACACTGTCTCAGTTGTATGCCAACAGATAATTCGAGATTTCTGAATATGCGATAATTTTTTTCTGTACTGATGAAGCGGCATTTTTTATGTTCATATTCAATTCTTTTTCCTCTGTATGCTTCCTGTGCCTGTCGTAAAACACCGAACTTATCTTTCAGGGTTGAGCAGTAAGTATTTTTTGACGTCTTAATGGTTTTCTTGGTCATTGAATCGGCGTCATTACATTTTTTCCCTTGTTTTTTTTCCTGTTGCTGGGGAGGCGATGTACTATACATGGCTAAAATTTTTTTAAATGATGGAATATTTTTATTTGGATATTTTCAATCAGGTTTCTGAAAGCATTTTGTGCATGAAGCGGAGGATGATGAATTCGGCGGGTCTTACAGCAGCCAGTCCTATCTCTACAATTAATCTTCCTTCCCAGATATCAACTTCTGTCATGGTTTGGTTCAGGCCAATATGAACATAGTACGCTTCCTTGGTAGAAGTGCCCATCAGGGCTCCTGCCTTCCATTGTTCAGTGAGATAATTTTCAATCATCGATTTGATGCGCACCCAGGTATTTTCATCATTGGGTTCGAATACAAATTGCTCTGTCGCATTTTTTACAGATTGTTCTACCATTATAAAAAATCTGCGAACAGAGATATAACGCCATTCATTGTCATTTCCTGCCAGCGTGCGTGCACCCCATACGATAGCAGAACCACGACCGGTGAAGGAACGAACAACATTGACCGATTTTCCACCCTGTGGATCTACATTTAGTGTTCTTTGTTCCAGATCATTAATCTTTACTTCCGGTTTGACAGCATTGATGATATTCACATTCGCAGGAGCTTTCCAAACGCCACGCAGATCATCCACCTGGGCATAGATGCCAACCATAGCTGCTGAAATTGGAAGTAGCATTTGTATATCGGTCACTGCAGCCTTGGCCTGATTGTAATAATTATTATAAGTTGCTTTTATAGATGCCAGTGTCCCATTCAAAGTAACAGCAGCACCCGAATCATCCACCAGACTTTTACTCGTTACATTGATGTTTGCGTCGTAGTAAATTTTAGGATTTACGTTGTCATTAAAATTATATTCAATAGTGGTATAGACCCTGGGAAAATAAACAGCTGTATATTTCAATATATCCACTTCTCCGGCGATTCCAGGATGATCATCGGTAGATCTTAATATGGCAATATCTGTATTCCAATCAGCATTACCTCTGTAAACGTCCATCACCACAAATCTGTCCTGAAGAGTTACTGCCTGCTCTATAGCTGCCATGTGCAGATCATAATATTTATCTACATTGTCAATATTCATTGAGTCGGGAAAAACGGTCAGTGTAATTTCACGCTCACGACTTGCCAGATCAAGAGCAGCTTTCAATGCATCAGGAGAAATAGAAGCTGCCGTATAATCTCCGACTGAAATGATATAGCATTTACCACCGCCATTATTAAAATAAGTTTGGAGGCAATAATGCATCACAAACTTTGATCTTTTTGTCGGATCTACAATTCCGATCACCTGTAATTTTCCGCTTGAATTATCGAAGAGAACGGAGACTGCCCCTGCAGGTTCAACGGGCGGCCCTCCATAATATATTTCATAATCTGATAAGGTTTCAACGGGATAAAGCTGATTCGTTAAATCGTCTCCGTTATTGACATTGAGCGCTTTTTCTGTATACCCGATAAAAACGGGGATCGCAGTTTCCACCGAGGCGATAGATGGTGGGAGTTTGGGAATTTCTTCAATATATACTCCCGGTGTTTTGTAATCTGCCATTTTCGTTTGTTTTAATAATTGAATATTATTTGGTTATCCGGATAAATAATCAGCTGGGTTCGACTGGAAACATGTCTGACTGGCTGACTAAAATATTTTTATAAAACTGTCGATTGTCCTGAAGCAATAATGAATCTGGTTGTGGGTTTGGTAAATTTTGAAAATTGATGTCGTCGGTAGTAAACAGGGTTGGCAAAAAAGTGGAAGGTCTTGCCTTTTTTGTTTTTAATATCCCGTTGATATTTGTTACAAAATCATTCGTTGCTGTACTGGTCTTTAGCTTGTAGCTACTGCTGTTGCTCATGTATTGCCAATAAGCCAGGCGGCTTTTAATCCTGATCTCAAACACAGGTGCTTCAATCCTGGAAGACGAGGGTGGTACTCTCGTGATAAGAAAACCATTAGAGTCGATTAAATTGAAACTTGCTGTCTGAACCTTCGTTTTGATATTGACTACCGCCCAGGCGGATTTAAGTGCGATTTCATTATCAAAAAAAAGCAGCTGAATTTTTTTTGAATAATTATTACTCCCTGTTATTTCCAAAGTATAAAAAACCGGCGAAGAAGTAGCTGAAATGGTTGTCGGATATACAATACTGAGATCCGGCATAATTTTTCTGAAATCAAGCTGAACCTTTTGCTGAGGGGCAGTATTATTGATCCCAATCGACTTAAATTCATTCCCGGATGCATCTTTCAATGTAAACGTAGCCTGACTGATATTATCAGAAGGATCGAAACTATATTCAAAGGTGAATGGAACCAGCAGACGGTCGGATTCATTGATATAACCGTTATCTATAACCGCAGTCCAGGGGTCTGCAGAGCCATCACTGTTGAATTGCATCACTGCATTGTTTTTGATCGCTAATTCACCCATTTCATAACTATAAGAAGGATCATAGCCAGGAATGCCGTTTGACAAACAGGGAAAGAATTTTGCGCCTGATACATTTTCGTTTGAAAAAAAATAGGCAGATGGTATATTTCTTTGCATCCTGGAATTGGAAAAACGATCGAAGCCTTTGCCGTTCCTTAGCAGAAGAATATTTATATTAAAATCATTATCCAGGGGAATCATTGGCCGATACGCAATAGTTCCATCTGTAAGTTTTTGTTCCGCGACTTCCATCACGATTTTAAAACCGGAATAGGTTTGAAAGATCTGCATGCGTTGGTTTTTGATTTTTTTTGCAGAAAGGGGAGCGGCTTCGAAATGCAGATCATCGGTCAGACGCGGATCATTTTCTTCATAGCTGTTTAACAGGAAATTGATTTTATCAGTTTGATTGAGAAGATCAAAAATTGTGTTGCCTTCACTTTCCGTGTAATAAAACTCATGGAGTAAAAGAATTTCAGCGAAAGTTTTATAAATCGTATTCATCTTATTTATTATTGATCGGCCATCAATTTTTTGTAACCGGCGAAGAGTCTGCCCTTACTTCTTCAATCAATGGTACTTCTCTGATAATATTTCTTTCCCTGACCATTACCAGTCTCGCCTTGTACATAGCAAATGGTGCCTGTCTCCCTCCCAGCGAACCCCAGAGATGGTTGATTTGTTCGAAAGTGAGTGTATACAATTCCATCGTGATCTTCATATCTGTCAGATCGGGGAGGTATTGTTTATCCTGCGCATCATAAAAATCCAGGATATTCGGGACTTGAGAATTGCCGACGGTAAAACTGTTCCTGCTTTGAAAGAAACTAATCACGTAAGAGAGATTAGAGAGAGCGAGCAGGTAATTATTCTTGGGAGAATCTCCGCCTGTATAATTAGCTGTTATCAGCAAATACAAATTCAGGTAAACCGGCGTGTTCGAATATGCTCCTTTGCTGCTTCCTGTTTTTGAAAAATTAGAGGCCGCATTTTTTAAAGTGCTTTCTTCTTCTATATTCACCAGGGAAATGATGATACGCTGATCCAGATTGCTGGCATCATTCGTTTCAAGCAGGGCAATATTTTCGAGAATAACATCAGTGGTATCACCTTTAGAACTCAGGTAAGTGCGTAACTCTTCACGTAATAAGATGAGAGCAGCTTTTATCATAACTAATAAGGTTATTGCGGGACCAGGTTGATATTTGTCTTTCTCAAATCAGCGCTCGTATTTTACATGAGTTCTTTTCCCGGAAGATAGATTTTCTGATCCTTTATAAAGTTTTGTAGAATAATTACGAATGTCAATTGGGATATTTACAGAACTTAATCTTGATTCATTAGTAGAAGTACTAAGTTTAAAGCATCCGTAAATGTTTTCACTTAGTAAAACTCCTAAATTTTTTTTCGGTAATGATTAAATAATTGCAAATACCATTTTCATAGTACGTTCATTTTTTTTTGCGAATAAAAAAATTGATTACCTTTCTTTGGAGTAGTTCGACTAATATATTTGCCAGGTCTTCGATGTCGAATGGATTTCCTCTCTTGTTCGGTCTTTCGAATTTATTAAACCTTACTTGTGAAAAGTGCTTTATGAGTGTCTATAGTAATAACTATAAGCTATTAAATATACTCATCGCGGATGGTCAGAAAATTTTTCGGGATGGTTTGCAACTTGCTCTGAAGAATATTGATCAGGTAGAAAAAATATTTCATGCTTGCAATGCACCAGATACCCTGAATGAATTAAAATATAATTGTTGTGATCTTGTTCTGATCGATTATCAGCTCCCCGTAAGCAATGGGGCTGCCTGCACTCGTGAAATCAAACGTCTTTATCCTTCCACTAAAGTAATCGGTCTGAGTATCTATGATGATGAAGAGCATGTGGTCAACATGCTTGACAATGGAGCCGACGGATATCTTTTGAAAAATACAGACAGCATTGAAATTGAACTGGCGATCATCAGCGTCATCAATGGGAGGCATTATTTTTCAAAAGACATTGCCGCTACTGTGATTGACCAGACCTATAAAAAGATCAAATCTCATTGTATGGATAAATTCAAAGTATTGAATTCTCGCGAGAAGGAAATCTTGAAATTACTGTATGAAGAAAATTCAAGCAAGGAGATTGCAGATCGGCTATACATATCCGAAAGAACAGTAGAATTTTACCGGCAGAGTCTTATCAAAAAAACAGGGGCAAAAAATATTGTTGGCTTAATCAAATATGCGATCTGCAATGAACTGATCGAACATTAGCATTCTTTATCCGAGGTTTTTTTCATTCATTTTTATTTCTTTCGCAGGATTCATTTGATAAGTAAGGATATCATCGTTGTCCAGTATTTCAACGATCCGGTATCCGCGATATTCAGTGCCCCAGTCCCCGGCTATATGTGAATCAAAAAAATAATACTTCCCGTTATTTTCTTTTACATCATCCTGGTCATGATCATGTCCATGGAATATTGCTTTCAAATTGGATTGCTTATCGAATAGTTCTATCAATTCAGGGCAATCAATGCCACCTTTTGTCCATTTAAAAGGAGTAATATGCATGAAAACGAAAAGATGTTTTTTGGATTGATGTTTCTGAAGATGTTTTTTCGTCCAGCTGATATCCGGACAGATATAATCTCCTTTTTCATTGGCTGTATTCAACACCAGGAACCCTGCATTTGCTTTTTCAAACGCATAATGCCAATCCAGGTTCCATGTTTTTTTCCATGTATGTGCATCTATCTGATCGTGATTTCCATGAGATACGAAATAAGGCATCTTCAACTCGTCCCATTTTGTTTTTAGTTCCGGGAGGAAGGTTGGAATATTGTGAAAGAGATCGCCATTGACTACGGTGAAATCAATTTGCCTTTGTGCATGCTCGTTATTCAGCCATTGAATCATATTGTCGTGATGAAAACTATAATTGGTATTAGGTTGTCCATAATGGCCGTCTGATACCAACGCAAAGCGCAGTTTTATTTTATCGGCGGAAGGCAGGCGATAACGATCAGCGGCAAAGGTTTGAAGTGAATTCCCTGCACCGATAATAAAAACGGCCTTCAGTGATTGCCTTAGAAATTCTTTTCTCGAAACTGACATATTATTTTTTTTCGCAGAGAGCTAACAGAGAAAAGGAGGATATATTTGTTGAATTACTCTTTTCCTCTGTTAGCTCTGTGCGATATATTCATTTTTTATCTCCCACTATCACCCAACGATTCAAAAAATTATCCGGGGCCTCCAAAACAATTTTATAAAAAGCAGATGGATAATTTTTCACACTGAATGTATATTCTTTTTCAGCCACAGGTGTTTCACCAACCAGTTGATAATTATCTGAACCGCCTTCTTTAAAATGATTGGTTGTACTGAGCCATATTTTTACATTGCCATTATTTCCCCAGGCTTTCCATTTCAATTCGATACTGTCATTAGAATAAATGGCCTCCGGATTGCTGATGGAAATTTTATTTGTCATTGAGATTCCATCTACTTCCATCAATTGTGTTCTGGGAATAGGAATCTGAAAATAATTGACAATGGTTGGGAAGATATCTACAATACCCGGCTGGCCCTTTCGCGAATAATCATTGAGGCTGGATGCATTGGTGACGATCCAGGTTGTTCTTTCCCGATCAGATTGCCCGCCATGATTTCTTCCGGTCTTTGCATCACGTCCATGGTCAGTAGTAATAATAATAAGCCAGTCCTCTTTGAATTTTTTCTTCCTTTCTTCAATTGCTTTCCAGATCCTGGCTACCTGATTATCCATGTAACCAACAGCTGAATCAAGCTGAGGGCTGTTCCCGTAACGATGCCCCATATCGTCTGTGTATTCCAAATATACCCAGGAAAGATCCGGAGCATTTGCACGGATGGATTTGGCAGCTTCATCGGTAACAAGTTCATCGATCTTGTGTATGTACCAGCTTTTTTTATCGTGTGGAAAACGAACCGTGTCAAGTTCATATCCATCAGCAATAAAATCAAATTTTATATTTCCTGTCTGTGGTAATGATTCGCCAACCAATTTTGTTCGGTTATCCGTCCACGTTGAAAATATGCCGATTGTTTTTTCTGGTTGAGCCTGCTTAAAAAACCGAAAAATTGTCCAGTAATTATAATTGGGATCCCTGATATCATTATCCCAGACATTGTGCTTATTTACCCAGGTGCCGGTTAATAAGCTATTGTAACCAACTGCAGAGATCGTCGGTGTTTGAGTATAGTTGCCTTTTTCACCGCCTACATGCGCCCGCATATATCCGCCTTGCGAAGCAATTTTTTTCAGGGTTGGGGTCGGATTCTTTTCTATGATATCGGCAGGAATTCCATCCGCAATAATGAAAACAGTTTTTTTTACCGTTTGACCTTGCAGCAATAATGAGAGGAAAATTTGGGCTAACAGGATCGACAGCCTTTTCATAAAAACGTATTCCCCGCAAGGTAGGATGATTTTGCTGAGAGGAATATTGTCAATTTATTAATTCAGGTTTTTCGCGCAGAGTGAACAGAGAAAAAGAGAATACTCCTTTTCTCTGGCAGCCCTGTACGACCTGTTTTTTAAAGAACCCAAAAACGAATTGTAAAAACAAACTAATCCAGCACTTTCTCGCTGATCTTCCCGTCTTTTTTATTTTTCAATATCACTTTCTTAGCACCATAATGCGTGACTTCTTCTTTCACCAGATAAAAATCCTTATCGTATTCAACAAGATGACTTTCTTTACCGACTCCTGTTTTACCTCTCCAGATATCGAGTTTTACAGGCTCCCACAATTTGGATTTTGCAGAACGATAGGCAGCATCAAGGATAGCATTCACAACATATCCGTCATAAAATGTTTCTTTTGGCTGCTTCCCTTTTTCAAGTGAGTTGAACATGTCGGTAAACATATGATTGTATCCAAGTTCATTCATTTCATCACCCACGGGAAAGAGCCAGCCCGTATTGCTTTCCGCTTTTTCGGCAACATAATCTGCTCCCTTTCCTGTAGTAAACATTTCAAATCCGGTTCTTAGAAAATTATTCATCCAGATGGTTCCTTCAGTACCCATGACTTCATCGCGAAGATCCAATCCGCCGCGGAAAGTCCAGCTCACTTCGAACTGACCGATAGCGCCGCTCTCATACTTAACAAGACCGATGGCATGATCTTCTGCATCGATAGGTTTTACCTGTGTGTCTGCCCAGCACATTACTTCAACGGGTTTAATATCCTTACCAATAAAATTTCTTGCGATTTCAACACAATGGCAACCCAGGTCAAGAATGCATCCGCCGCCTGCCTGTTCGATATCCCAGAACCAATCACTATGCGGACCTGGATGTGTTTCTCTTGACTTAGACCATAATATTCTTCCCAATGCACCATTCTTAACGCTTTCCAGTGCTTTTAAAAATTTGGGAGTATAGACAAGGTCTTCGAGATAACCGTTAAATATACCCGCAGCTTCAACGGCTTCCAGCATGCGTTTCGCCTCAGCAGCATTTCTGCCGAGAGGTTTTGTAGTGATGACTGCTTTTTTATGTTTGCAACATAATAACACCGCAGATTCATGCAGATTATTGGGCAGAGAAATACATACTACATCAACTTCCGGGTGAGCGATGGATTCTTCCATAACGGTTGTCCAGTGCTTGCAGTCATAGTCCTGCGCAAATTTTTTTGCGCTTTCCTCACGCCTGGAATAAATACTGACGATTTTGTCTTTACTTCTTTGTCCCTGTAATGAATCTGCATAAAACCGGCCAATAAAACCGGAACCAAGCATAGCAATTCGTGTCATAATTGAATTTTTATTATAAAGAATAAATAATGATTGGCAGATTAGTATGATCTTAGGCTGCCTGTTGAATAACTTTTTTTTCTTTGAAAAATAATATGAAATAGATAAAGACGCCCAAAGCAATATAAGCAGGAACATACCATACTTTCGACCAATCATGAGAATGTTCTCCCGTGCGATAGCTGTCGACAATATATCCTGAAAAAGCAGTCCCGATGAACATACCCAAACCATAAGTAGCAAAAGTGAATAATCCCTGTGCGGCGCTCTTGATTTTTTCACCGGCTTTTTTCTCTGTATACATGTATCCTGTTACAAAGAAGAAATCGTAACATACCCCATGAAGAATAATGCCCACATAAAGCATCCAAAGATTGCCATCGGCATTTCCATAAGCAAAAAATATATAACGCAAGATCCATGCAGTCATGCCCAATAATAACATTTTCTTGACCCCGATTGTATTAAAAAGAAAAGGGATTGCAAGAATGAAAATAGCTTCAGAAACCTGACCAAGGATCATTTTCGCTGCCGGCTTATCCATACCCATCTCCGTCAGATAAGGATTTCCAAATCCATAATAAAAAGAAAGTGGAATACAAACCAAAATTGCCGCGATGAAGAAAATTGAATAAGATCGGCTCCTGAATAATACAAAAGCATCTCTGCCTAATGCTTGTGAAGCTGACAAGGCCGCCTTTGCTTTCGGTGGAGTATTTGGCAGCGCAAAACTGATCAGTCCCAATCCGACAGAAACTGCCGCTGCAAGATGGAAAATTGATTCTGTCTTCTCTATTTTCAGGTTACCGATCACCAGCCCGGCGATGATCCATCCAACGGTGCCGAATACACGAATCCATGGAAATTGTCTGCCAGGATCGGTCATCTGATTGAACGCAACGCTATTGGATAAAGCGATAGTAGGCATATATAATAAAGAATAAGAAAGAATAACCCAATAAAATGGTCCGTTTGTTGTAATCCTGCTTGCAAGAAACAGTAAGACAGCTCCAATCAGGTGAAGGAATCCCATAATTTTTTGGGCAGCAAAAAAACGGTCTGCCACCATGCCGATAAAAAACGGCGAAATCATAGTAGCAATAGCAAGTGCTCCATAAGCAGCGCCAATCTGGGTGCCTGTTGAATGGAGGTTTTCGCCCATATAGGTTCCCATCGTGGCATACCAGGAACCCCAGATAAAATATTCTAAGAACATCATCAGGGCAAGGAGGCTAAATGTCGTTGTTTTCATGTTGCTACAAAATTTGCATGTTTGATATGGGAATAAAATTGAAGGTAAAAGGAAATTGATTGAAGCTGAAAAGTTACAAATGAAAAATATACCGCGTAAATATTTCTTCAATTATCTTGCAGCGGTATGAGAACATTCGATGATAGTTACAGGCATAAAGGATTGCGGATGCAATTGGTGAATTTAATCCGTGAGAAAGGAATTTCAGATGAAAAAGTATTAAACGCGATATTACATATTCCCCGGCATTTTTTTATGGATCCGGCTTTTGATAAAATGGCTTATGAAGACAAAGCATTTCCCATTGCAGAAGGACAAACTATTTCTCAACCTTATACTGTGGCATATCAAACCCTGTTGCTCGAAGTGAAGCCTCATGAAAAAATACTGGAAGTAGGAACCGGTAGTGCTTACCAGGCCTGTGTTTTGGCGGAAATGGGCGCGCAGGTTTATACCATCGAAAGACAGAAAAAATTATTTGAGTCGAATAAATTATATCTCTTTCTAAAAAAATATCCTTCCATCCGGTATTTTTTTGGAGATGGATATGAAGGACTACCCACTTTTGCTCCTTTTGATAAAATAATCGTCACTGCAGCAGCTCCGTCGATTCCGGTCAGATTGCTTGAGCAACTGAAACCCGGTGGGAAAATGGTGATTCCGGTGGGAGAGGGGCAGGTTCAGCGAATGCTTCGTCTCACAAAACTGGATGACAATTCCATCAGCGAGGAAGTATTCGATAATTTTTCTTTTGTACCGATGGTGGAAGGAAAGAGGAACTAGTCTGTAGTCTTTAGTCGGTCGTCATTAGTTTGAATACTGCTAAATTTCGCTTATAGACTCCTGACCCCCGGCTCAGGACTTTTGACTAAATTTATTTCCCCTTCTCCCCAAAATCTCCTACCTTTGCGCTCCATTTTAAGTTCTTGTTTTTATAGATTCCCGGGATGAAATAAAAACACCGATTGCCCGAATGGCCCAAAAAGTTCCCGCCCGTGCGGGGCGCCAGCAGGGTATCATTGAAAACCTGACATACAATGCCTAAGGTTAAAACAAATTCGAGTGCCAAAAAAAGATTTAAAGTAACCGGCACCGGCGAAATCACCTACCAGCGTGCTTTCAAACGCCATATTTTAACGAAGAAATCAAAGAAACGCAAACGCAACCTGAACAAAAAAGGAGTTATCCACGGAGCTAATACGGATTTTGTAAAACGCCTTCTCAGACTGAGATAATTTCCCGCATTTCTTAAATCAACATTTTAAATCTAAAATTATTATTATATGCCACGTTCAGTCAATGCAGTTGCTTCCAAAGCACGCAGAAAACGTATTTTAAAACAAGCCAAGGGCTTCTATGGCAAACGTAAAAACGTGTATACCGTTGCCAAGAACGTTTTTGAAAAAGGGTTGACCTATCGATATGTCGGCCGTAAAATAAAGAAGAGAGAATACCGTGCTTTATGGATTGCCCGTATCAATGCTGCTGTCAGAGCAGAGGGGCTGACTTATTCCAGTTTCATTCATAAATTAAATGAGAAAGGCGTTGCTTTGGATCGAAAAATCCTGGCAGACCTCGCCATGAATGAACCGGAAGCCTTCAGGGAATTGGTGAATTCAGTGAAATAAATTTGATCATCCCAAGTTCTTAATAATTTAACCGGGTATATGATGAATATATCCGGTTTTTTATTTTGTTGAATTGTTCAAAAAATTACATTTGTATATATTTTTTTCAAACTCCTTATTATTATTTCATAACCTTCAATTGCTATTATTCTGAATCAGTCAATGAACAATACTTATACCGACCTGGTGAAACAGACTTTTAATTTCCCCCAGGAAGGTTTTGAAGTAAAAGAAAATTATCTCCAGTTCAACGGAGTTGACCTGAAGGCTTTGATCGACAAGTATGGCACGCCCATGAAAATTTCCTACCTGCCTAAAATAGGAATGCAGATCAGGAAGGCAAAAAAAATGTTTGCCAATGCGTTCAAGCGTCATCGTTATGATGGAAAATATTTTTATTGCTACTGTACAAAAAGCTCCCATTTTTCCTTTGTGCTGGAAGAAGCCTTGAACAACGATATTCACCTGGAAACTTCCTATGCATACGATATCGAAATCATCAAGAAATTGTATGAAAAGAAAAAAATAACCAAGGATACTTTTATCCTTTGCAATGGGTTCAAGCAAAAGCCATATATAAGCCGCATTGCTTCATTACTAAATGCAGGGTTTAAAAATGCAATGCCGATCCTGGATAACAAGGAGGAATTGCAGCAATACAAAAAATCGGTCAAAGTTCCTTTTAAATTGGGGATAAGGATCGCTGCAGAAGAGGAGCCGACTTTCCCATTCTATACTTCACGCCTGGGATTTCGTGCGAGGGATGTGCTGGAATTTTATGTGGATAAGATCGAAGGAAATGAAGACCGGTTTCAACTGAAAATGCTCCATATTTTTCTGAACAAGGGAATCAAGGATGATATTTATTATTGGAGTGAACTGAATAAAATCATCAATCTTTATTGTCAGCTTAAAAAAATTTGCCCTGAACTGGATTCAATCAATATCGGCGGCGGATTTCCGATCAAACATTCCCTGGGATTTGAATATGACTACCAGTTTATGATCAATGAAATTGTGGGCAATATCAAAAAAGCATGCAGGCGGAATAATGTTCCCACCCCCAATATTTTTACTGAATTCGGCAGCTATACAGTAGGGGAGAGTATGGCGCATATTTACAGTGTGATCGGACAAAAAATGCAAAACGACCGTGAAATCTGGTATATGATTGATTCCTCATTCATCACTACATTGCCCGATACCTGGGGAATCGGCGAGCGTTTCCTGATGCTGCCGATCAATAAATGGGATTCGGAATATCAGCGTGTCGTGCTCGGAGGAATTACCTGCGATAGCCATGATTATTATGATTCGGAAGAACATATCAACGAAGTATTTCTTCCGAAATTAAATAATGGTGAACCACTTTATCTTGGATTCTTTCATACCGGCGCTTACCAGGACCAGATCAGCGGATACGGCGGCATTAAGCATTGCTTAATCCCATCTCCAAAACATGTTGTCATCGGTTATGATAAGAATGGAAAACTGACTGACTGGTTATACGCGAAGGAACAATCTGCGCAAAGTATGCTTAAGATTCTTGGATACATTTAGAGTCGAAAGTCGTTAGTCGGTAGAAATTAATCTGTCGACTCATGACTTTTTCGATTTTAGCCTGTATTTCTTATCTACTTTCTTGCTGTTGAAATATTCGTTTAATTGCTCTTCAGTCATGTTATTGTTCTCATCAATGGGCACATCGATCAATTGAATCTCTGTTTGTCTCAATTCATCCTTTAGCTTATTGGTTTTTTTGACGATGTCCAAATCTTTTTGGCCCATCAGACTATTCTCTGCTTTCAGATATTCGAGCCTCTTAATAGAAGACCTTATGAGTGATGCTGAATTCTGTTCGGCAGTCTTGGGAGGGGAAACTGTTTCTTTTACAGGTACAAGTGCAACGCCCGCACTCGGTAAGATTTTTCCTGCTGTCTGTGCTCCAACGCTCGCCGAGGATGAACAAATGGTACCGCCGAGTGCTGTTCCTGCAGTTGTCATGTCAAAAGAGGTCCGGGTTGTCTTATTATTTTTTACCTGCTTATCCAGCTGGACAAAAGAATATTTCAATTGTAAAATATAAGTAGAGACGGCTTTGGTGGTTTTATTATATTCATCCAACATGACAGGATAATTCAACGCATCTCTCACATAAATTCTGACAACGGTTGTATCCTTTATAAAAAACTTATTAATCCCTACAAAACTGAGTTGAACAAGTCTTTGTTTGGCCGAATCCGTTTCTTTCACAAAATCAAAGGAAGGAGACCATGTGAATTCATCATCACATTTTTTTACAGTTGTGTAATTCCGTATAGGAATATTCGAGAAGAAACTGATATCCTCGATTGGAAAACTTCCTGTTTCACATTCCAGTCTGAAACTGACAGTATCTCCCTCATCAATAAATAAAGGATTTTGCACTGAAGGTTTTAGGTGTGAAGGAACAATTTCTGTTGTAAAAAAAACAATAGTAAATGAAGTATCCGTCTTCTCTGAAGGATCATTCAAATTTTGAACGCCTACATTTATTTTGTAAGGATAATCGTACTTTAATTTTCCTGAAAGGAAAAAAGAATGATCTGCTTTAAAGGTCAACAGGCCATTGTCTTTATTAATTCTCATTCCCGGTGGGGAATTTTTTAAATACCAGAAATAATTGGTGGGATTTTTATTGATCTCAAGATTGTAAGCAAGCGTTGAATCCACATGCAATGTAAAATATGGATTCAGGTTGCGGATTCGCAGCACTGTATCTGTCGTTGTCTTTGCAGATCCGCTGGTATCCAACAAGAGCGGCGCATGAAACACGGGAGCCTGGCTGAAACCGGAAATGGTTAAAACCATCCCTGCAATGATTAACAGAGGGTATTTGTGCAACCGGGTATCGATCATTATTTATTAACGGGTTGTGTAGAGAGATCGTGCGCGAAATTAAAAAAGCAAATCAAGAATTCAAAGACAATAAAAAAGCCCCCTTTTCGATAAAAGGAGGCTTAAACCAAAACCAACTGCTTATGAAAACTACTCTATGAGATTTTTTTGTGTTTCTTTTTCCTGGTTTCCAATGGCATATGAAATTCTCAATGCATAGAAACACTTAATCAAACACACAATTCAATTAGTCAATATTGATTTGTCTGTTGCCTTGCTTTGTTTCTTCTTTCTTTGGCAATAATATTTTTAACAAACCATTTTCATATTTAGCCTGAATTCCGGCAGCATCGATTAACTGGTCAATCGTGAAGCTGCGTTTAAAACTACGATATGAAAATTCCCTGCGCACTGTTTTGTAGTCTTCGGATTTGGTTTCTTCTTTCTTTTCATAGCTGATGGTCAACAAACCATTTTCAACATTAAGCTTAAAATCTTCTTTGTTGCGTCCCGGAACATTTAATTCCAGATGATAAGCATCAGTTGTTTCATGGATATTTACCGGGGGGAATTCAAATGAATCATTCCATGTTTTACCCAAAACCGGAAATTCATTGAAGAATTCATCCACCAAGCTACTGAAAGGCTTCTGCAGTCCGCTGTTGTTTACTTTTACGAGTGTCATAATTATTTTATTTGGTGATCAATTGATTTTTTACGAACAGTACTGTTCAAACTATATACCACCGGATTTTTTTGTCCGATTTCAGGAAATTCCGTCAAAAAATTACTGAAATGAATGTCAAAATAGCGCAAACATCTTTCCAATTACGCCAATCTTGCAGCTTTGAGTCTTTACTTCCTTTGCGTTTGTGTAAGAACATTGTTCGAACTTTTTAGCTAATTTTGCGTTTTATTTTAAACTTATTTAGCCAATGTATCCGATAGAAATTGTACAACCGATGAAAGAGGAACTGACTGAGAGCGGTTTTTCGGAACTACTGACCCCGGAAGATGTCACTACCCAATTGAAGCAGAAAGGAACAACCCTGGTAATGATTAATTCTGTGTGCGGTTGCTCTGCAGGTTCAGCCCGCCCCGGTGTTCTGATGGCTGTTGCCAACAGTCCCAAAAAACCAGATCACCTCACTACCAGTTTTGCTGGTTATGACCTGGATGCCGTAAGAAGATTACGTGAAATTTTGCTTCCTTATCCTCCGTCATCTCCATCTATTGCGTTATTTAAGGATGGCGAACTGGTTCATATGATCGAGCGTCACCAGATCGAAGGCAGACCGGCGCAAATGATCGCCCATAACCTGATCGCAGCTTTCGATTACTATTGCTGAGTTCTTATTGCTGCTGATTATTCAGCTTTGTCATAGTAGGCCTCCCTTTCTCGGGAGGCTTTTATTTTAAAATTATATAAAATGATTGGATCATTGCCCCTCAGCTGCTTATGCTAATGATTGAAATTCTTATTGACAGAATGAATAATTCCAGGTTTTCAGCGTTATTGTAGAGAGTCGCGACCACAAAATCCAATAATATGAAGCCAAAAAGCCATGCTGCTATTGTAAAGACGATGAAAGCCTACAAAAAGAAAAGCAGTTCAGCTACACCTGCTGATGCCATCGTAAAAAAGTTGAAAGAAATAAAAAAGACTTCGAAGAAAGAACCGGCCAGAGAAGTGCAGATGGCTTTGTTTCGTCACCTCAGCTGCTGATTTTATTTTCATCAGTGGAAATATTACGAATTTGTCTGTAGTTATATTGCAGAAAAAAATAAAGGAATATTTATCTATTCAGAATAGCTGGAAGGTTTTTTCTTCGCCTGTTCCTTCTGTAGTTTTATCAGGTTCCAGTAGTCCAGCAATGCCTGCGCTTCATCCTTATTTTCGTAAGTAGTTTCCTGGCCGGCAGGAACCAATCTCACTGCATGTCCTTTTCCAACATAATCCTTTCCATTGGTCACATGCCTGGTTGAAAATAGCCCGGTGCTGTCAATGAATTTCAGGAAAGAAGTGGACGTGGCTTTGACGGCATAGACTTTATTATTTTTATCATACACAACATGAGGAGTAAAAGATTGCTGGGCCTTTGCAAAAAAAGCGATCAGCAAAATGGTGCAGGATAAATAGAACTTTTTCATTTTTTATCTCTTTAGTTTTAGGAATTGGAGAGTTGATGATCATAAAGTTAAATAATAACGGTATTCAGAAAATTTTATTGGTAGTAGAAGAGGAGGGAAAATCTCCGGAAAATGAAGTGAATCAGTCGCATTTGTTTTTCTTTTGCAGCCATTTATAACCGCGATCATAGATGACAATGATATCCACGGGACTGCCGACAAAATCAGGGTGCCTGTCGATTTCCAGCTGGACCAGGTTATTCAGTTTTTCCTTCATTGGATAAGGGCTCGTGATATAGCCCTGGTTTTTTAAAAGATAATCGAAGATTTCATCATAATATCCAAGGGTGAGCAAACGGTGTTCATTATATTCTTCCACTGTATCGGCTGTCACATACCAGGAAAAAGAATTTCCTATTAATTTAAATTCCCATTTTTTGGAGAAGGATTTTTTATTGATAAAGCTTGTAAAAACTGTCTGGGCCAGGCTATTTGCTACCAGAAGGGAATCAAAAATATGGGGGAAATTATCGTGAAAATATTTCATGGCTACGGATAGATCCCAGATGGTATTATTACTGAAAATATTAAAACTGTTTTGAAGAGAATTTCCACGGTTCAATGCCTTTTCCATTTCGTTCCTGATATCATAGATCAATTGCCCTTTGGCGTTATAATCTCTCAGGAAATTTCCTGCAAACCCGGAAATGGAATTTTTTAAAAAAAGGATTTTGCAGGAGACAAGGTCGGCAGTGACAGGAAGATTTTTTGCATTACTTGTTACATGCGATTTTGAATCGGCGGCCATCCAGATACTGTCATCTGAGGTATATGCAACAATGCTGGTTCCGCCGGTAAACCATTGAGCATTTTCCTGCGGATAAGCAGTCAGCGATTGTAAGATTAGCAGTAGCAATGATGCCCGAATCACAATTCAGGGATTTTGTGTAAAAGTTACGAAAAGTGGGGGAAAAAGGTTTCTCCTTCATTTTAATTATAGTTGAAATTTTTTTCGTAGTTTATCGCGCGGAGCTAACAGAGAAAAGGAGGCTTATTTGTTTAACGTCAACAATCAGAAATAACTTTTTTTATGAGAGTATATTATGTTTAAATAACTATTGGCGACGTGGTGGCAAATCGTAGGTTTACTCTCGACGATTTGACACAGGAAGGCGGGGTAATTAAAAGAAAAATTTCTGGGAGATACGCCGTAAGGCGTGAAAAAACAATAAAATATCGGAAGATTATAAAATAGTGATACCGAATTAATCCCGTTATGTGGAAGAGGCGAGAGATTGAGCAAATAATGAGGATTGGGTTATCAAAAAAGTTTTGCTTTCTTTTAACTGAGACTGACGAATACATTCATCCGCAGCTCGAATCAATCCTCATAGGGATAAAGAAGACGGACTAAAAGTAGATGGGTCTTCTAATACTGCCCAAAACTTGGGTAAGAAGAAGAATAGGCCTTTTCTCTGCTATTTCTTCTTAGGATTTGGCCTTTTAATAGCCTCTGTAAAGGTTGTTTTTGGATGCTTGTTAGCGTAAGTCTGTGTTACAAACATTCCTGTAATCGCACTTTGTGGTTGGGTGTGCGTTTGTTTACCCGAATGCCCTTTTTTTGTCATTTGATTTAAAATTTAATGAAATAGCAAATTAGTATTTATTAGCAAATAAATCTAAACAATTTAGCAACAAAAAATCAACATTATGGAAAAGGGAATAATAATGTGTATATGTCAATGTTTTGCCTGTCTGTTGAATCTATATTGGGACAAGATTGAAAAAGAGGAATACTATTAATTAGTTTCATTGCTTTTTACAACAGATATTACCTTGTTTCTAGTATCACCCTGCATCATTCCCATGTTGTTTCCGCTTTTGTTATGAAAGTACACCTCGTTAATGTGGTATGTTTTATTTCCATCCGCATTCGTGTATTTTCCCCTAATCCATATATATAAATAGTTATACCTAACAATGTCGTCAATGTTGAAGAAAAATCTTTGATGTGCGCCCTTGGAAAGGGATAAAGATTGGAATAAATTGGAAGTTACACCGCCATAAATGAGCGTATTTGCGGAATCTAATAAAACTGTGCTAACAAGTAATTCATAATTTGAGCTACTTGCGTCTGAGCTCACTAGATCATATTGGTAGTGGTATCGATTATTTTCATGTTTTAAATAGGATAAATTTGATATCATTAATACAGGGGCTTCTGTTTCAATTATTTTTGTTTTTGATGAATCTTTTATAAGTTTAATTAGCCTTTTATTTGTAGCATCCAGTGCATACCCATATTTTCCTAAAATATCAGTTATCGTAGAAGTAGTGCGTAAATTTCCATTATCATAATTCTTAGTTATTATGTTAATTGAAGAATCAAATCCCTTTTTTATCTTGTTGGCCCTTTCATCTTCTTCTTTAATGTGATTTAACTCTTTTTCTTGATCTTCTAGATTTTGAATAAAGTATTGAAGCGGAGGTATAATTCCCAGCAATGCCAACGAAATGAAAAAAAGAATTTTTTCTTTTTTTGATAGATGTGGCACAACTTCTTTGGCTGAAAAATAAGTTACAGCAATTAATACAATACCAGCCACGATAAAAGAAAGCTGAATCATAAATAGGGGTTAATCCCAAAAGTTACGACAATAGGAAATATAAGGTTTTCATATATTTAATTTAGTCGTATATATTTGGTGAAAAAGAATGATGAGAAGAATATTGCCTATCTTTTTTATAGCTGGTATTTTATCATGTAAGATTCAACACAATAGCTGGAAGACTGAGAGTTATAAAAAATATGAACTTTACGAGGATAGCTTCCATTATTTTAAAGCGAAATATGATACTGCCACAAAGGAGATGCTGACAGCAGATTCGTCCACCAAAAAAGAGAAGTCGCAAAAATTCGAATATTTCTACAAACTAATGATGAACGCAACAGATAGCTCCGCTAAATATCTAAGACTCTGGACTATAGAAAGGGAAAACTCTAACTAATCTCTTCAAAAAAGTTACCTTTCTTTTGTATTCAATAGAAGCAAAGGCCTTTCCTTTCACAGTCCCTCGTAGCGGCTGTTTAACATAATATAAAGAATACCACGACTATGCGTAGATTATGTTAAGTAGGTGTTTTTTTTAAGAGTAAACACCTATACACGAAGTATTTAATGATGTGACAAGTCTAAAGTAAGAGCTAATA
>DATJXY010000116.1:0-9100 GCA_035499855.1 Puia sp.
TGTGTAGCCTGGTTTTGTCCCGGAAGTCAAAAATAACCCTTGACCGGAACACAATAAATACAAAAAGCAAAACTATTCCAACTCCAATGATAATGCTGTCTAATCTTTCGCTCTTAATATACCTGCTGCTTAAATTATACAATATCAATCCGAGAAGACCTCCAACAGTATTTGTAATTACATCTGTGATGTCTGAGGCTCCAATAGCAAAGACATATTGAATCAATTCGATGATAAGACTAAAAGCCAGTATAAAAATAAGCTTGGATAAAAATCCGGTTTTTTTAAAATTGACATTCAAGAGCAACCCAAAAGGAATGAAGAAGATGCAATTATATACCATCTCTCCATAATTAATTCTTCCGTTTACCATTGAAGGAGCAGCAAATGGAATTAAATTAAGGCTTCTATAGTGAAAATGAAGTATCGGCAAAATATAGAATGTAAATTTGAATAACAATAGCCAGATTAG
Organism: Puia sp.; assembly: GCA_035499855.1. GTDB lineage: Bacteria > Bacteroidota > Bacteroidia > Chitinophagales > Chitinophagaceae > Puia. The sequence continues at coordinate 473 of DATJXY010000116.1, forward strand.
TATCATTAAATATAAAGCCAGCAATCCCCTGGATAATATTTTTACCATATCATTTGCTTTTATTCTTTTTTGATTAAATATATCAAAACTAGATATGCGATATCTTTTAAAGTTAATTTTATGTCTTCCCTCCAACCGTTTTTCATTTGGGCAGGACTGTATCTATGGTTTGTTACTTTAAATAGATACCAAATCGATCCATCATGATCTTACATATTCATCTTAAACCTCAAAAAAAATTTAATCGCATAGAACAACAAGGCGATGTCTGGCAAATTTCGATCAGGGCTAGGCCCCAAAAAAATGAAGCTAATGAATATCTTGTCCGCTATTTGAGCGATATATTGAAATTACCTGTTTCCGCTATCAGCATCAGACGCGGGCATACATCAAGAATTAAACAGATTGAAATCTTAGGTGACAAAGAAAGCATTTTCGAGAAGCTGAATATCGCATCGCAGTCATCTGATAAGAATTAAATGGCAGGATTATTTTTATTCCCAACTCCGGCGCGAACGTCCCTCCGCCATTTTTGTTTTTTGCAAAGCAATACTAATAACTGTGAAAGTTTCGCGCAAAGACGCCAAAAAAGCAAGGCGATAAGAGATTTGCAGTCACGGCTGTATTATATAATACGCGCGGTGAAAAAATATTGGAAAGAAAGCATGTAAATAGCGGAAACATTCTTTGCATCACGACATATCCTGCGGGAATTTATATCCTTGTGCTGATCAATCAAAGCAACAATGAGGTTTTAAGCAGGCAGAAGACTATTAAACGATGAATATTGAGTATTCTTAGAATTCAACACTCAATAATCTATGTTCTATACAGGATTAGGCAGATTGTTCGCAAATTCGTTCCGGCAGGGACGATTGGCGGTAGCAAAAATTATACAATTGATACGCGTTCCTGAGGAACCCATCCTAATTACGAAACATTTATCCGGAGCATTTTTATGTTTTACCAATCTGTTCACGCGCTTATTCTACCTAATCCTATATTCTATAACTGTTTTATCAAATCATAACAGAATAATTCTTATCTTTCTTATCCTTCCTTTTAAGAAAATTCTAAAAGTCCTGTATATGACTCAGTCAAAAAAAATTTTAATTCTAACAGGGGATGCAGGTGAAAGTTTTGAAATACTCTTTGCAGCGCATCGCCTCCGGGAAGATGGCTTCATCCCCGTAATTGCTGCCCCGACAGTCAGAAAGCTGAATCTTGTCATTCACGATTTTGAACCAGGATGGGATACTTATGTCGAGCGAAAGGGATACCTCGTCGAATCTGAAATTTCATTTGCAGAAGTAAGAACAGCGGATTATGAGGCCTTGCTTATTCCCGGCGGAAGAGCTCCGGAATATCTTCGGAATGATGCATCAGTGATAAAAATTGTAAAGGAATTCCGCGAAAATAATAAATACATTTTTGCTATTTGTCATGGCGTCCAGATTCTGGTCACAGCCGGTCTTGTGAATCATAAAAAGATTGCTTGTTATGAGCATGTAAAATTTGAAGTGGAAGCCTGCGGAGGAATTTATATTTCATCAGAAGAAGCAGTCATAGACGGAAAAATTGTTACGGGCAAAACCTGGCAATCGCACCCGGAATTTTACAGGATAGTTTTTGACTGCCTGCGAAATGCTTCCAAAATGCCGTTGAATACAGAGGCATCAATAGCTTTATCATGAGGGTTTATAAACATTATGATCAGGAGCAATTAAATTGCCAGTATAATATCCGGCAGTTTGTACCAAATTACGCTGCTTATTTTGAGAATTGGGAGAAAAAGAGTGCGCAGGTAAAAAAAAACATAAAAATTGGGAAAATATTTTTTACGGGAGTCATCCAAAAGAATGCCTCGATATTTTTCCGGCTAAAAAACCTGATGCGAAAACACTGATTTTCATTCATGGCGGTTATTGGCATTTGCTTGATAAGGCATTATTTCATTTTTTAGCGCCCTCTTTTTTAGCACGCAATATCAATATTGTATTTATCAATTATCCGCTGGCCCCTGAAGCATCTATAGATATGATTGTATCATCCTGCCAGCGTGCAATACAATGGCTACACGATAACATCATCCGCTATAATGGAAGTCCTATGGAAATGTATGTGATGGGACATAGTGCCGGCGCGCATCTCGCCACGATGCTCCTGACAGCAGAACATATAAAATATTTAAAAGGCATTATTTCATTAAGTGGTTTATTCAGGCTTGAACCTGTAATGCTTTCCTTCCTGAATGGTATACTTCTGATGAATATCGAAACAGCAGAAAAAAATAGTCCTGTCCTTTTTAAGTCGTTGAATAAATGTCCCATTATTCTGGCTACAGGAATAAATGAAACAGATGAGTTTAAAGATCAAAGTTTGGAATTTTATGAGAGCAGGAGAAATGAGGACAGGGTCACAGAACTCTTAATGGTTAAGGACAGAAATCATTATTCGATTCTGGATGAAATTACAGAAAGAAATTCTCTATTGGCATCGGCAATTTTTCGCCTGATGGATATTGGATAAGGATTGTTAAGTTCCTGATTCCCTCGAAAATGTTTCGGCGGTTCAATGGTATATGCTCCACATCATGGACCCGTTACATAACCCTGCCCACACTAATTGCACTAAGTATTGATTGATAAAAAATTTTAATAATGATGAATGATTCTATGTGTAATCTTCAGGTACAAGTTGTTCGACTGGCTCTTTCCTATAATTAATTACCCGAATTTTTTTCCGGCGACACGCGCGCTGGTTTGGGACTGAAACTGCCTTCTGTCAAAAAGATGCATGCATCGATAAAATAAATATTCAACTTTACAATATGTCGAATTCTTCCATTACAAACAGATCTTTTTTAATTCTGATTGCTATTGCCGGGATAACAGGCCAATGTTTTTTAAGCATATATTTTTCTGGTGTATTAGTGTCAAAGGATCTTATTACCGGAGTTCCACATTCGACAACTCTAATTGCTCTCGTCACGAAGCATCAGTCAGAAATATTTCTGGACGCCTGGCTGATGGGAATCGGTTCATTTCTGTCGGTAATCTTTTACATTGGCCTGGTCTATATATCCGGATCCATTCTCCGGTTCTCAGGTTTATTGACAATAGTTGCATCCACAGCAGTGCTGGCTGTAGCTCTTGTGGATCTAACATTCATGGTGGAGGCTGCCAAAGCTGCTATCCTGGGACACGCAGATACAACAATGATTGCTTTTGACTTTATTTCAGGTCAGGGAGAAGCATTCGACTATACATTTGTTTTTGGCCCGGCGCCTGTGCTCATTACTTCGATTGGATTTGTTTTGCTCAGATCTGATATTATTCACCGTTTTTTTGGGTGGGCAGCGATTGCTATCGGAGTAATGTTCTTTATTGCCGGCTTACTAAGCATTTTCTATCCGGGTGCCGTTGTAATAACAATAGTTTTTGAATTTGTACAGATATGCCGGGGCATTTGGGTTTTGTCCACAGCCATTTTTATCCTCATTTTTCGGAAAACTAACCGGCGCGTTGGTAATATATCCCACCAAATTGAGGAAAGATGAATGGTATTAACCGATTGCACTCCATAGTTTGAATTGGCAATAACGACAAAAATATTTCCTTGCCGGTTTTATACAGCTTGTTACTGTTGATTTGGTATTGCAAGATGGATTAAATGCAAACAAAAGAGTTCTCCAATTCAGTGAATATTCGTCCCCGGCCCAGGTGCGATTTCGTCAGAAAAATTTCCCTGGCAGCAACCTGAAAAGCTAACAGAAAAACAGCTCCGATGGTTAACTGGCTGGCAAAGCTGAATAGCAGGGACACTGATCCGGGTCAGGTTATCTTCTTCAGCACTTTTTCCACTTCGTGACGGTAAGTTCTGCTAATAACCAATTCGTACTTGCCAATCTGGATATATTCATTGGTAAATGATTCTACTTTGTCAGTGGCAACTATAAAAGAACGGTGAATTCTTATGAATGACGATGGGAGACTTTCCTGCAGCATTGACATCGAATATTTTGTTACAATAATTTTGTCCCTTGCAACGACCTTAATATAATTTTTCAGGCTTTCGATGAACAACACATCATCCAAATTGACTTTTATATTTCGTCGGTCGGCGCGTAAATAGATGAAGTTATTTTCCTTTTCTACCGGATTCATGGATAAAATATTGTCCGCTAATGACAAATTCAATTTCATTACTTTATTTACTGCTCTGAGAAATCTTTCAAAGGAGATGGGCTTTAAAAGATAATCCACTGCATCAAGGTCAAAACCTTCAACCGCAAACTTTCTGAAAGCAGTAGTAAAAATCACTTTGGGAGGATCGTTCAGCGTGCGCATGAAGTCGGTTCCTATTATGGAAGGCATTTGAATGTCAAGAAACAGCAGATCAATCGAATTATTTTGAAGTAAAGAAAGGGCATCGACCGCATTGCTGCAGGTACCTTTGAGATCTAATACAGGAGTTGCGTGAATGTATTTCTCCATCAGCTTTAATGCCGGCGGCTCGTCATCCACCGCAATGCAGGATATTTGCTTATAAACTGACATTTCAAGTTTTTTCAAAGATGGCTCAGGATTTTCAATGTTCAATCAACTGATTTTCCTGGTCAAAGGTATTTGCATATTTACGGTAAAAGTATTTATCGTAGGCTCAATGATGAAATAATGATTCCCTGCATAGAGCAGTTCCAGTCTTTTTTGTACATTCCTTAATCCAATTCCCTGCACGTTGTGTATTTTATTTTCGGCAGGTTTACTATTCGCCAGAGTGAAATGAAGCATTTCTGCGTCTGCCTGAATAAATAATTTTATCCAGGGGTTTCTTAACATCTTGCTCGTTCCATGTTTGAAACTATTTTCAATTAAAGGTATCATTAATAGTGGTGCAATCATTTGATTTGTGCATTCTCCCGTTATGGACATTTCAATATCAAGGTCAGCATATCGCACTTTTTCCAAATCAACATAATTATTGATCATAGAAATTTCTTTATTTAACGGAACAACCTGGGCGTTACATTCGTTGATCATGTAGTAAAGCATTTTTTCCAATTTCTTTATAAGTTCTTTTGCTTCTTGCGGATCAGACAGAATAAAGAAATAAACGTTGTTCAGGGTGTTGAATAAGAAATGTGGGTGTACCTGCGCCTTTAGCAATTGTAATTCTGCATTGAAATTTTCTTTTTGCAGATTGAAGTTTTCTTCCCGCTTTTGTTGCCAGTCTTTAAAAATTTTTAATGATACGAATACAAAACTAATAAATACAGGCCCGGTTGTCGTTTGTAAAACAGAGCTAAGTTTTAAAGTTACCGGAGTCCTGGGTTCATTTAGACCAAGCTGATTTATGAATGGAATATAAATATAGTTGTTAACAATAAAACGAAATGCCGATGATGCTATCCATAAAAGCAGGACCATGCAGACAAATTGCACATACCTCTTTTTCCTGAAAAAAAAAGGAATCAGAACATAAAGGAGCGGATAACAAAATACCATCTGGCCAATCAAATGAAAGAAGCTTCTTACAGACGCGATCTTATAGAAAGTAGCAGGATCTCCCCCGGTAAAGGGGGGATAGCAGATTACAAGATAGGCATAGCATAGAAACCATAAAACAACATGCCGTTCAATTCGTTTTTTTTGCTGCCCGGAAAAAGTAAACTCATGCAGGCTCATATATCATCCTTTCATCATTTTGAATATTTCTATTTTCAGCATTCAAATCAACTTCTGACTCAAACTGAAGATTGATAGTAAAGTCATCCGTCCCTGAATAAACTTCTAATTCATGTTTGTGCAGATAATAACTTTGTAATCTCTTTTCAATGTTATCCATAGTCGACTGTACGAAAGACGCATGGATCACTTTATTTCCCGGGATATTATTTCTTAAATGGAAGTAGACCTTTGATGAAATTGCCGTTAATTCCAACGAAAGCGAAAGCGGCTTTTCAGGGTTTTCCCAAGGTGTAAGCCCGATTTCCAACAGGGGAAGAAAAAGGCCGGGCGCGACGTAACATGCTGAGGTCTTTCCGCCGAATTCGCATTGTACTTCCAATTTGTCTTTATATTCCAATTTCTTAAGGTCGATATAATTCTGAATCATTTGCAATTCCTTATCGAGTGTTACCTGGTTTGACTGGCCCTCATATAACAAATAACTCAAAAGGTTCGATAATTTCAGAATCATTTCCGGCGCATGATGCACTCCCGAATCGATGTCATTATAAATATGGTTCAGGCATTCAAACAGAATATGCGGATGCATTTGCACTTTTAGTAACTGGAGTTTGTTACTTATATTTTTTTCACAGAGCATTTCATTTTCATGTTGTTTCAAAGAATACGCTATAATCATTTTGATAATAACGGCCGTTCCCGTAATAATTACCAGTTCCCTCATGCATTTTCTGAGCACGAGCGATATCACATCGTCCTGGGTCCATTTCACGCCACTATTTTCCAAAAAGTTTTGAGCCATGAGGCGACCGGGCACGACAGAAATGATAATTACTAAAAGAACATTCAATATCAGGAAAAGAAAATTCTGTTTCCTGGTGTACAGAGGCAAAATCACATATAGAGAATAATAGACTGAGAAAAGATAAAACGGCAGAAACCGGATACTTTCATTGAATGCATGCCTGTATGCCGAAGGGTTGGTGATTGAATTTAACTCAAGGCCTGGCAGGTTATTTAAAACAATAAACCCAAAATACATCCCCCAAAAGCAAATATGTTTTATGATGCGGTGTTTTCTTTTTGGAGAAAATATGAATTGCTTAATTGTCAAATAAAATAATTTATATAAAGATAGAAAGTCACAGAAGTAAAATGCAATTTTTTCCAGAGATAGATCTGATTCGTGGACAGATGCCATTGGTCACCTGAAATAAGCAGATTGTAGTTGATCTGTGAAAAGTATAAACAAAACAATGTCGTTCGGGGAAATAGCGAAAAAATTTTCACACCAATCCATAGTTTAGATGACTAAACTATTTTACATGAAAGCAAAATATCTATTCATCACCGCTGTGATAGTAGCATGGGCAGTCTTGTTTCAGGCATGTAAGAAACATGAATTTCCACCTGAATGTGATGGCAAGGCGCAGATTGTTACTACTACAAAAGTTTTTGCGACCGGGCTGAACAACCCGAGAGGACTGAAATTTGGGCCCGATGGTGCTTTGTATGTTGCAGAAGGAGGAGTCGGAGGATCCAATTTATCTACAACATGTGCGCAGGTTCCTCCACCCGTGGGACCGGTTACCGGAAGCATAGATGGTGCGAGAATTTCCAGAATTGATGGTGCAGGTGTTCGAACGACCTGGGTTGATAAACTTCCTTCAAGTCAATCTGCAAAAACACAGGGAAGTCTTGTGAGCGGAGTTGCTGATCTTGCGTTTGTCGGCAACACGCTATACGCACTATTAACAGGTGCGGGCTGTGCACATGGTGTTCCTTCAATTCCCAATGGTGTAGTCAGAATAAATCCTGACAGAACCTGGTCGATGACTGCCGACCTGAGCGCATATATAGCCAGTCACCCGGTCGCAGATCCGGATCCCAGTGACTTTGATCCGGATGGAACCTGGTATGGGATGGTGAATGCAGGAGGAAATTTATTCGTAACCGGATCAAATCACCAGGAGATTGATCGTATTACTACTTCAGGGGAAATTCATCGCCTGGTGGACGTTTCGGCCACCTACCCCGGACATGAAAATTGGATCGGGCCTACGTCCATTGTATACCATCAGGGCAATCTTTATTTTGGAACGCTGACCACGTTTCCGTTGGTTGCTGGTGCAGCAAATGTTTACAAAATCAGTCCCGACGGAAATCTTAGCGTTTATGCAAGCGGGTTTAGCGCCATATTAGGCGTTGCTTTCGATGACTTTGGCGGATTATATGTACTTGAGAATTTCACCAACAATCCATTCCCGACTGCAGGAACAGGAGATATTATCAGAGTTGATCCTACAGGAGCAAGACAAATCATTGCATCAGGGCTTAATCTTCCAACTGCTATGACATTTGGCCCCGATGGGAAATTATATGTTTCCAATTGGGGATTTGGTCCTCCTGCAATCGGCGGAGGCCAGATCCTGCAGATCGGTTTCACTTGTGAAATCATGCGGGCTGATACAAAAGATTAAATCATCATTGAAAAGAATGTGCAGACAGGCAGGTGAACGAAAAGGCTGCTCAATAGAGCAGTCTTTTCTATTCTTAAAATTCAGGTCATTCATTGAAAACTCCTCTTTCTTTTCGCTACGAAGACTGGCTTGATAACTAAGTAAGCTCCTTCATCTTTTTCACATCACTTACTTCCATGCCTCCATACTTTGCCTTCCAATTATAGAAGGTAGCTTCACTGATGCTTCGTTCTCTTGCAATGTCTTTAACTGATTTTCCAGCTTCCTGCTGGTGAAGAATAGAGACAATCTTTGTCTCGGTAAACCTTTTCTTTTTCATAATTGACCATTTAAGTTAGAGCAAATTCTCTAATCTTGTGTGGTCGAATTCCGGGGGAGCTTACAATATGCTTAAGGAGAAAAGCTCTAATATACCGACAGATTTAGCAGGAATAGAATACACGGAATGTAGTTTAAAA
>DATJXY010000117.1:0-98640 GCA_035499855.1 Puia sp.
AAATTGCATTAAGCAAATTATAATCAATTACTTAAAACAATTTTCTAATTACTAAACAGTTTGTCCTGATCCAAACCTGGATTTTTGAATAGCCTGTTTGCAAAATTCTAAAAAAATTAGCGTAGAAAAAAAAATAAAAAACGGTAACAACATCGCTAATTACCCCACCCCTTTCTTAAGATTTTAGTAAATGGATTTGTAAGTGATTGAAAAGTTTTTAAGACATTCTGAGCGGTCGTCAGGTCAGCATATTGAAATATCAAAAGATCGAATGTTGTTCTTTTTGGGAAGGACTGTCTTGCCGATTCAAGAAAATATTTAGAGAAAATACCCTTGTTTTTATCCTGACAGTTTTTATACTTTTGAAATGAAGACTTCTTCACAGCTTACCTGCTGAAAAATACTGCCAAAAATCCCGGACATGAGTAAGATTATTATGATCACAGTATTGTTGTCGATCTGTGTATCTTTTATCCATCTCGCGAAAGCTCAAAATTTTTCCGTAAAAATTTTCAGGGAATTGATCTTTTTGCCATCAGTTGACAGTGTGGATACTGTTCTGAAACCATACCATTTCTCTTTTTCGAAAAAGGGTAAACTTAATAATAACAACACACGATACGATTACTATATTTTCGAAAAGCTGGATTCTGCAGCCGGTATAAAAGAGCAGGTAGCAGTATTAAAAGATTCAAATACGACCCAAACCGCAATTCCTACGATAAGATATGTGTCCAACTCACCCGGGCACTTCAATGAAATGGAAAATGAATTGGATTCCATTCCAAACGTCAAGGCAATTTCGGTAAGCAATTCGGGAGGCTGTTTTATCAGGGAATTCAATTTGGGATTGATCTATTATGATTTTTCTGTTTGTGAAGACGAAAAGATCGGTAAAATTTATATTGTGACAGTTACTATTCCCTTATGAAAATAATCGTAACCGCCTCGCAATGGGTTATCAGGATAAAATTTCTTAATGCCGGGAATGTTTTTTTACGAAATTGAGTTAAACTACCAGACCTATGTCATGGATTATTATTTTCCTCATCATTGCATTTCTGATCTATGGCAATAGTTATAGAGACAAAAAGAAATGATCAATCCTCTCTGATAAGCCGCTTTAATTTTTTTGACTGATTTTTTAATAGGGCGAGGGGCTCACGGCAGTCCATCCTCCGTCAACAACGAGGCATTGCCCCGTAATCTGCCGGGAAGCCGGAGATACAAGGAATAAAGCCGCATTAGCGATATCAAGCGGTGTTGAAGCGCGACCGGTGGGAATCATAGTCGCCCAGTTTTTTTTGTATTCGGCATCCTGCATTGTTCTTTCTGTGAGTGTGGCTCCCGGAGCTATTGCATTTATATTGATCTGCAAAGGCGATAATTCAATAACCAATGTCCTGGCGAGCATTTCTACAGCTGCTTTTGTCATCCCGTAAGCAGCCAAATCCCGGTGTGCCTGGTGCCCGGTAACAGAAGAAGTAAATAAAATGCTTCCCCCTGTTCCCTGCTTTTTCATCCTGATAGCTGCCTGCTGGGCCAGGAAAAAACTTCCGGTTATATTGACCTGCATAACTTTTTGAAGCGATTCTGCAGGATAAGAAAGAAAATCTCCAAACAAAGTGATCCCTGCATTTGCAATTGCAATATCCAGTTTGCCAAAGCGGGAGACAGCCATCTCTATCATTTCCTGAATTGTTTTCAAAGAAGAGCAATCCCCGGCAAAAGGAATACAATTTCCCTTTTCCCCGCGAATTTTTTCGGCTCCTGCATTGGCAAGTGCAGGATCAAGATCATTAAGCACTACTGAAGCGCCCTGCAAGGCTAATTGGCGGGAGATCTCGAAACCAATTCCCTGCCCTGCTCCCGTTACGATCGCCACTTGTTGGTCAAATATCATGGCATATATTTTAGTTGACAGATGACAGTTGACAGTTAGTTTTTGACAGTAATGCTAATTCACAAGATCTCTCCGCTGTCATCTGCCATCTCTTTCTAATGAGAGTCCCTGGTCACTTCACTTCCCGATCCGCCTTTCAGAAAATCAAGGTCTGCTCCATGACTCGCCTGCTCTACATGGAGCATATAAAGATTTACATAACCCCGACCCACAGTTGGGCTATATGGCTTTCCTGTCTTCCTCCTGTTTTCTAATTCCTTTTCAGAGATGTCAATATTCAATGTCCGGGCAGCAACATCCAATTCAATGATATCTCCGTTTTGCACAAGTGAAAAATTCTGACCTTCTGCCGCTTCCGGTGACACATGCAATACCACGGTGCCAAATCCGGTGCCGCTCATTCTTCCATCTGAGATCCGGACCATATCTGTGATACCCTTCTCCAATATTTTTTTGGGAAGACCCATATTCCCCACTTCAGGCATGCCTGGATATCCTTTGGGACCTACGTTTTTCAGGACCAGTACGCTCGTCTCATCGACCTCCAGATCAGGATCATCAATCCTTTCCTTGTAATCTTCGATATTTTCAAAAACTACAGCCTTTCCACGATGTTTCATCAGGTGCGGACTTGCAGCTGAGGGCTTAAGAACAGCTCCTTCTTCAGCCAGGTTGCCCCTGAGCACAATGATGCCCGAAGTTTTATTGAATGGATTGCTTGTAGATGCGATCACTTCTCTATTATAACAGTCCGATTGCTTATAGTTTTCAGATATTGTCTTTCCATTTGCTGTTATACAGTCCCGATGAAGACGCGCATCCAGTTCTTTCATCACGGCAGGCAGGCCTCCTGCATAATACATATCCTCCATAAAATATTTACCTGATGGCTGGATATTTGCGATCAGCGGAATGGAGGCAGATAAGCGGTCAAAATCTTCCAATGCCAGTGGCACACCGATTCTTCCCGCAATGGCCAGTAGGTGAATCACAAAATTGGTGGAACCGCCAATGGCCGCATTGACCATGATGGAATTTTCAAATGCTTTTCGGGTGAGGATATCCGATAGTCGAAGGTTTTCTTTGACCATTTCAACAATACGAAGACCCGAAAGCTGTGCCAATACCTTTCGCCTCGAATCTGCTGCCGGGATAGCTGCGTTTTCGGGAAGTGAAAGACCCAATGATTCAACCATGCATGCCATCGAAGAGGCCGTACCCATAACGGCGCAATGTCCCCGGCTGCGGCACATACATGCTTCTGCAACGGAAAACTCTTCCTGGTTCATCTTTCCCAAACGGAAATCTTCTGTGAAGCGCCAGACATCACTGGTACCAATGTCTTTTCCTCTATACTTGCCCGTTAGCATGGGTCCGCCGGAAACCACAATGGTTGGAATATTTACACTGCATGCGCCCATGACCAGTGAAGGGGTTGTTTTATCACATCCACACATCAGCACAACCCCATCCATGGGATTGGCCCGGATGGATTCCTCCACATCCATACTCGCCAGGTTACGGTATAGCATAGCCGTAGGCTTGATCAGCGTCTCACCCAGCGACATAACGGGGAACTCTACCGGAAATCCACCTGCTTCAAGAATACCACGTTTCACAGATTCTGCCAACTCCCTGAAATGGGCGTTGCAGGGGGTCAGCTCCGACCAGGTATTGCAAATTCCGATCACCGGTTTGCCCTCAAACTCATAAGCAGGAATGCCCTGGTTCTTCATCCAGGCCCGGTAAATAAATCCATCTTTTCCTTTTTTCCCAAACCAGCCAAGGCTTCTAAGATTTTGTTCCATGATATCGATAATAGTTTTAAACCTCTTGATTCAGGCAAAAAAGTTAAGCAGAATTCCGCATTCGGGTGAAAGAATTTTAAACCAGTGCGTCAAATAAAATTTCTACCGGATGGAGTGCTTTATTTCCGGTTCCATCCTTGATCTGATGCCTGCAGCTTGTGCCGGTAGCAGCAATAATGACTTCATCAGATTTATTGCGAACCGCCGGGAATAGAACGAGTTCGCCAATCTTCATCGAAAGATCATAATGTTCTTTCTCATATCCGAAAGAACCCGCCATGCCACAGCAACCGGAGGGAATTGTTTCGACAGAATAATTTTCGGGCAGTGCTAATATTTTTACAGAATGAGCGACAGAAGACAATGCTTTCTGCTGGCAATGGCCATGCAAAAGAATCCTCTTTTTTTCTTTGGTGAATTGTTCTTTGCGGATATTCCCTTTTTCAATTTCTTTTGCAATGAACTCATCGACCAGGAAAACATTTTTGGAAAGTTGTTTTGCTTTTTCAAATTGATCGTCGTCTGCAAGATCGATGTATTCATCCCTGAAAGTCAGGATAGCGGATGGTTCGATTCCAATCAGGGGAGTACTATCGCTGATAAGGGGATGAAAAATTGAAATATTCTTGTTGGCAATTTTTTTTGCCTCTTTTAAAAGGCCTTTGGATAGCCATGCTCTCCCGCTTTCTTCATGTAGTGTAATAATCACCTGGTATCCTAAACGTTCCAGCAACAAAATCGTTTTTATTCCGATCCCTGTATCATTGAAATTGGTGAATTCATCGCAAAAAAGAAAAACTTTCAAACCCTTGTTCTGTTTTTCAGCAATTTCTTTCTGATGTTTAATATGCCATTTGCGTAAACTGGTTTTATACAATGTGGGCATCGAACGACCAGAAGCAAAACCGGATATTTGTTTGATCAGCCTGCTGATAGGACCATTCGTCATCATGAAATTATAAATCCCGGGGGCAATGGATCCCAGTTTTGAAGTCCGGTTAAAATTGGCGATCAGCTTTGAACGGAAAGGAACTCCATGAGCATCGTAATAATGTTGTAAAAACTCAGCTTTTAATTTGGCAACATCCACATTGGACGGGCATTCTGATTTACATCCCTTGCAACTGAGGCAGAGATCCATTACATCATAAATCTCCAGATGATCAAAACGATTTGGTTTTCCGGAATTGGTCAGAAATTCACGCAGAATATTTGCCCTGGCCCTCGTAGTGTCCTTTTCATTTCGGGTAGCCATATATGATGGACACATCGTGCCTCCCGACAAATGTGTTTTCCGGCAATCGCCCGACCCGTTGCACTGCTCAGCATGTTGCAAAACATCCTGGTTATAAAAACGGAAATAGGATTGAAAAGATGGCCTCTTCTTTCCGGGTTCATAACGCAACATGCTGTTCATGGACGGAGTATCCACAATCTTATGCGGGTTAAAAATATTTTCAGGATCCCAGGTTTTCTTAATTGTCTTTAAAAGTTCATAATTCTTTGCCCCGATCATTTTTCTGATAAATTCCCCACGGAGTCGGCCGTCTCCGTGTTCACCACTTAACGATCCATTATACTTTTTTACAAGAACAGCAATTTCCTCTGCAATTGTCCGGAAAAGCTGATTTCCTTCCTCAGTTTTTAAATTGATAATCGGACGCAGATGGATTTCGCCGGATCCGGCATGTGCGTAATGCACAGAATAGAGATTATATTTTTTCAGGATATCATTGAAGTCCCGGATATAGGCAGGCAGGTCATTCACATCCACTGCAGTATCCTCAATTACCGGCACGGCTTTTTCATCCCCGGGCATATTCCCCAATAATCCCAACCCCGCTTTCCGAAGCGACCATATCTTTTTTGTATCCTCGCCGAATAATAATGGGAAAGCATAACCGAGACCTGATGCACGCATTTCTGCTTCGACCTGCCTGGCGATTTCTTCAATCTCCTCCCTTGTCTCCCTGCAAAATTCAATGACCAGGATAGCGCCAGGATCTCCCAGGACAAAAAACCGATTCTTGCTTTGTTCGATATTGTCTTTTGTGCATTCAAGAATAAAATGATCGATGAGTTCGCTTGCGCTGGGTTTATATTTTATGGCGATAAGATTGGCTCTTAAAGATTCGTCCACGCTATTGAAATGAACGCATAATAAACCAGCGTTTTTAGGGGGAAGAGGAACCAGGTTCAATTTTATTTCAGTGAGAAAAGCGAGCGTACCTTCCGAACCTGATATCAGTTTACAAAAATTAAAATCTTCTCCCCCAGCAGTAAAGGGAGCAGTCTCCAGTAACATATCCACTGCATAACCCGTATTTCTTCTTTCAATGGTTTTCTTGGGAAATTCTTTCCTGATTTCCTGCTGACTATCATAATTGCTCAGCTGGCTTCGTATTGTCCTGTAAATATTTGCTTCAAGCCCCGAGGCTTCACATTTATTATGAAATGCATCAATGCCCAATGATTTAAAAACAGTTTCTGATCCGTCGCTCAATAGCGCTTTTACTTCGAGCAAATGTTCGCGGGTACTCCGATATACGATTGAATTTGATCCACAGGAATTATTTCCAACCATCCCACCGATCATTGCCCGGTTGGCAGTAGAAGTTTCAGGCGCAAAAAACAATCCATGAGGTTTGAGAAACATATTCAACTCATCCCTTATAACGCCGGGCTGCACGCGAACCCATTTTTCTTCTTTATTCAATTCTAATATGCCGGTAAAATATCTCGATACATCTACTACAATTCCATTTCCTACTACCTGCCCGGCAAGAGAAGTTCCGGCAGTTCTGGGAATAATAGAGGTTTTATGTTTACGTGCAAATGCGATTAATTTTTTCAGATCGTCGATTGATTTAGGAATAGCTACTGCAGTTGGTTTCTCACGATACGCAGAGGCATCAGTGGCATATAAGAGGCGCATGGTATTGTCAAAATACAATTCACCTTCCAATTCAGTTTTCAACTGCTGCAGGGCTTTTTCCATTGCGGCCATTTTTCGATTTAGGAAGTGCAAAATTACGATCTTTCAGACAAGCATCATGCACTGAATTCCCATAATTTTCCTGAGCTTAATAACGAAGGTATTATTCTGATAATCCGGAAATCATATTCATATCCTATCTTTACAAACCGGCTTTATAACAGTCTAAAAAAAAATTATTTATGAAAGCAAACATTGGTATAACAGCTAAAAACACGCAACAGGTAACCGAAATTCTATCCAAATTACTCGCAGATGAATTTGTATTGTATACAAAAACAAGAAATGCTCATTGGAATGTAGAAGGGCCTGATTTTTTTGACAAACACAAATTTTTCGAAGGCCAATATGAACAATTAGATGATCTGATGGACGAAGTGGCTGAAAGAATACGAAAAATCGGGCACTATTCCCCCGGCACCTTAAAATCATTTTTAGAACTCACCCATCTAACCGAACAAAGAACTGGTCAGACCAATGCGCTTAACTTTATAAAAGATCTTGTCGCTGACCATGAAAGCGTCATCATTTTCCTGCGGGAAAATATTGAGCATGTGGAAGACAAACTTGGAGATGTAGGTACCAGTGATTTTTTGACAGGGTTGCTGAAAGAGCATGAAGGAATGGCCTGGTTTTTAAGAGCGCATATAAAATAATACCTGAAGAAATAGCTTTTCCAAAATTTAAAACCCACGAAAGATCATTTAATGATTTTATAACAATACCTGAATAATTTTCCCTTAAAATCAAATGGTGTGGTTGCCCGGGTGATATCTTTTATCGAAGCAGCATGAATTTTATCTGCTTGCAGCTGAAATTTTTTATAATTCGTGCTGAAATACAAAACCCCTCCTTCCTTCATTGTCCGGAGGGTTTTATTAATCAATTCGACATGATCGAGCTGGATATCCAGAAAATCTTTCATCCGCTTGCTGTTGCTGAAAGTAGGGGGATCAAGAATTACCAGGTCAAAAAATCCGGGTTTTAATTCATCCAGCCAGCGGGTCGCATCAGCATGTATGAACTGCTGTTTTTGGGGATCGAATAAATGATTCAGCTTCAAATTTTCTTCCGCCCATTGCAAATAAGTTTTAGAAAGATCGACTGATACAATGCTCAAAGCGCCTCCTGCTGCTGCATAAACAGAAAATGATCCGGTATAACAAAAAAGATTGAGTACATTTTTGCCTTTCGATTCCTCTTTTACCATTGCTCTTGTAATCCGATGATCGAGAAATAAGCCTGTATCCAGATAATCGGTCAGGTTGATCTTAAATTTTAACCCTGATTCTTCGATAATAAAGAATTCGCTTTCGTTATTTCTTTTTTCATACTGTCCCTGTCTTCCTGCTTTTCGTCGCCTCTGCCTGATATAAATATTTCTGACTGGGATATTCAACACTTCACTAATCACAACAAGACATTGATCAAGCCACGCTTCATGCTCCTCATCAGTCATATGATGATGTCGTTTGTACTCCGCTACACAAACAAGTTCGCCATATAATTCAATGCAAAAAGGAAATTCAGGAAGGTCGTGATCGTAGACGCGATAACAGGAAATTCCCTGTCTCTTCGCCTGTTTTCCTATATGACGAAAAACTTTTACCAGGCGGTTGCGAAACATATGAATTTTGTCATCGTTCATTTTTTGAATAGATTTATTCGTGAAACCTGAGGCGTCAAACGTGAAAATAAAAAAACAACCCGTCACTCATTACCCAGGAATCACGTCTCAGGTTTCACTTCTCCCGACTTTCAGATCGTCGCATGTCGTTTCCTGAATGCCGATGGGTTTTCCCCGGCTAATTTTTTAAATGTCTTGTTGAAATAAGAGAGATTTTCAAATCCGCTTTCATAACAGGCTTCGGTCACATTTTTGTCGTGTAATAGTAATTTTTTTGCCTGGTTGATCCGGTATTGATTCAGAAAATCTGTAAATGTCATGCGGGTGATTTTCTTAAAATAGCGGCAGAATGCAGCGGTCGTCAAATGAGTCAGCGCCGCTACTTCATGGATATCGACTGGCCGTCGATAATATTCTTCAATGTAACGGTAAATAATATTCATCCTGGCTTGCTCCTTTCCTACAAAATGATTAGAGAGAGGACGACTATCCAATACCGTTAGCTCCTTTGTATTGGCCATCAGTTTCAGGATATGCAGCAATTCCAGCAACTGATCAAAATGATCCATATCAGAAATTTTTTTTAGTCTTTCACCGACCAGTTTCTTTGTCTCCCCATGAAAAGACAATCCTTTTCTTGCTTTTTCAAAAAGAGCGCTGATATTATTTAATTCAGGAATATTGAAAAAATCTTTTCCGAGAAAATCTTCCTTCATCTGAATAACAACCTGTTCGCATTCTGTTCGTATTCCGTAATCAAAATTCAGGTGCGGGATATTGGGGCCAATAAAAACCAGGTCGCTCCCTTCATATCTTGAAATATGATCACCCACATGTCTCACTCCATTGGCGGCTTCCACATAAACGATCTCATATTCAGGATGAAAATGCCAGTAAAAAAGATCATTCAGGTTAGGAGTCAGCAGAATTTTGAATGAACTCCCGATATCCGGCTGTAGTTTTTCCAGAACGACTTTCATCAGTTATTATTTGTCTATAAATATACTTTTCTTCCCCGATTTTATAGAAAAATATCAATACAGAACAAAAAATGGAAATTATAGGTGTAGAACCAGGGGCTTCTTCATTCTAATTTTGATCATCAAATAAATCAAGCCATATGCAACAAGAACAAGCGACCATGGCGCAAACGATGGCTCCTACCATGAGTCCGAACAATGCGCATAAAGATATTCCCGGTAATCCTTCCACGGCGAAGAGCAGTGTCGTCAAATTGAACGATCGCTCAAATGGAAAGCCCTTGAAAGTTTTATCTGAAGAGGATTGGAAATTCTGGATAGAAAACGGATATATCGTTATCAAAAATGCAGTCCCGAAAGAACAGGTTGAAAGACTTGCGAAATTTCTTTGGGAATTTGAAGAAAAAGATCCGGATAATCCTGAAACCTGGTATACTCCACCACGGGCTGAAATGAAAATGAAAGAACTCACCAATACTGGAATGGTGGAAGTGTACAATCATCAGTATTTATGGGACAACCGTCAATTTCCAAAAGTGCATGATGCATTCACTGATATATGGGGAACAGAAAAATTATGGGTCACCATTGACAGAGCCAATCTGAATCTCCCGATACGACCCGGATTCGAATACAAAGGATTTATTCATTGGGATTATGATCCGGAAACAAAGCCACAAAATGTGCAGGGCGTATTAGCTCTCGCAGATCAAATGGATGAAAATATGGGAGGATTCCAGTGTATACCTGAATTATTCAGGACCTATGACGTCTGGAAACTGACACAGCCTGAAGACCGGGATCATTTCAAACCGGATACAAGTGGGTTTGAACTGGTGAAAGTAAAAATGGAAGCGGGAGATTTGTTGATATTTAATAGCCTTCAGCCACATGGCATCAGGCCCAACAGAAGCGGGAATAAAGTTAGACTGGCCCAATATATCTCTATGATGCCGGCAGAAGAAGATAATGAAGAACTTCGTCAGTGGAGGATCAGCTCATGGAAAGAAAGAAGAGCGCCGGAAGGATATGCTTTTCCGGGCGATCCCCGCAATTGGGAAAAAACAAAATACGGCGTGGCTGAATTGTCTCCTCTTGGAAAAAAATTATTAGGACTGGAAAAATGGTAGGCATGACCGTTAGTCAACCCAAAGCCTTACTGAACAATGGGATTTCAATTCCCCTGATGGGCCTGGGTGTTTACAATATGTATGATAAGGAAGTCGAAGAGGCAGTTATCGAAGCGTTGAAAATCGGTTACCGCCTCATAGACACGGCTTCCATGTATCTCAATGAAAAAGAAGTAGGAAATGCTATCCGTAGAAGCGATATTCCACGCAGTGAAATCTTTATTACAACCAAAGTAAATAATCTTGACCAGGGATATGATTCCACCCTGAAAGCATTTGATACCAGCCTCAAAAAATTACAAACAGATTATACGGACCTTTACCTGGTTCACTGGCCCATCAGGGGAAAAAGAAAAGATACCTGGAAAGCGATGGAAAGAATTTATGCGGAAGGAAGAACAAAGTCGATCGGCGTGGCTAATTATGTGATTCCCCTACTGGAAGAAATGAAAAACTATGCCACGATCGTTCCCGCAGTAAACCAGGTTGAATTCAGTCCCTATCTATTTTTAACCGATTTGCTTCACTATTGCCGGCAGCATAAAATACAATTGCAGGCATATTCTCCTCTTGTCCGCGGAAAAATACTTAAAGACCCGCGTCTCCTGGGCCTGGCAAAAAAATATAATAAAACTCCTGCGCAGATGATCCTGAGATGGGATATTCAATTGGATGTTTCTCCGATACCGAAATCATCCAACCCCCAGCGTTTGAAAGAGAATTTCGATATTTTTGATTTCATCATTTCAGAAGAAGATATGCAATTGCTGAATAGTTTCCACGAAGAAATGAGGGTTGCAGAAGACCCGATGAATTATCTGTGAGATTGTATATCTAAAGTACATTTTGATTTAGCCACAGAGGCAGAGGTTCATCTATCTTTGCATAGCTAAAGGAAAGTTGCGCAATTTAAAACAATATACATGAAACTACTAGCGATTGCATTCCTGCTTGCAGTAACTACCGGCCTCGCACAAACGACAGGCACGTTTTCTGTGGATGGCATTCCTCAAAAACTTTCCTGGATAAATAATCCGGTTCAATGGAATTATCAGCAAAAGCAACTCACTATTCTTGCAGGAGAAAAAACAGATCTTTTTGTTGATCCACAGCATGAATATGCAGTTGTCAATTCTCCGAAGGCAGTATTCAGGCCTGCATCCACTTTTTTGTTATCCGGAAAAGCAGAAGTGAGTTTCAAAACCGACTATGATGCTGCAGTGCTGGTGTTATATGCAGGAGATGATGCCTGGGCAAAATTATGTTTTGAATATTCGCCGCAAAAAAAACCATTTGTCGTCTCCGTTGTCAATAATGGAATGTCGGACGACTGTAATCACAATCCCATCAATGGCAACAGAGTTTATCTTCGGGTAGCCGGCCTGGGAAATAATATTTTCGCGTTCCATTATTCACTGGATGGAAAATATTGGAATCTTGTCAGGTATTTCTTTCTCACAACAAAAAAAGAAATCAAAGTAGGATTCTCTTCGCAGTCTCCAACCGGAAAATCGTGTAGAAGTATTTTCTCTGAAATATCTTATAGTACTAAAAAGCTGAAAGAGCTTCGAAACGGAGAATAAAATTCTTGAGCTTGAGGTTTTTTAGTTACTAAAGCCATCTTTGCGCCTTTGCTAACCTTGCATCTTTGCGTGAAAAAAAACACCAATCATTTTGTATAGCTAAACTGGTAAAATCGAATATATTTGATCTCATTAATCTTGTTATGAAAAAAATATCAACGATCTTTTATTTATTCCTCATTCAGATTTCTTTATTTGCACAGACAAATAAATTTATCAGTGTAAAAGGAAAACAGATCATTGGCACGGATGGAAAAGAATTCCTGATCAGGGGCACCAACCTCGGAAACTGGCTGGTCCCCGAAGGATACATGTTTAAATTTAATAAGACCACTTCTCCCCGATTGATCCAGGAGGCGCTGACTGAATTGGTCGGTCCGGATGAAGTAACTGCATTCTGGAAAAAATATCTTGCCAACTATATTACGGAAGCGGATATTCATTTCATAAAAAGTATCGGGATGAATTCTATCCGCGTCCCTTTCAATTATCGTCTTTTTACAGAGGAAGAATATCTTGGCGGCCATGGAGAAGCGAGGGCATTTGCATTGATGGACCGGCTTGTTGACTGGTGCAGGAAAGAAAATTTATACATTGTTCTTGATATGCATTGTGCGCCGGGCGGTCAAACCGGTGACAATATTGATGACAGTTATGGTTATCCCTATTTATTTGACAGTGAAAAAAACAAGGAGCTAACCATTCATATCTGGAAAGATATTGCCAGCCATTATAAAAATGAAACAATCATTATAGGATACGATCTTCTGAATGAGCCTATCGCCCATTATTTTGACAAGGCGCATTTCAATCCCTTACTCGAGCCTTTATACAAAAGAATAACAAAGGCCATCCGGGAAGTTGATCAAAACCATCTCGTTTTTCTTGGCGGTGCACAATGGGATTCCAATTTCAAAATATTCGGTCCCCCGTTTGATTCAAAAGCTGTCTACACTTTTCACAAATACTGGACGCCCACCACAAGAGATGTGATTCAGGAATATATTGATTTCCGCGATAAATACAATATTCCGATTTATGCGGGCGAGACCGGTGAAAACAATGATGAGTGGATTGCGAATTTCAGAAAGCTTCTGGAAGAAAATGATATTGGCTGGCATTTCTGGCCCTATAAAAAAATGAATAATACCAGCGGGATTATTACATTCAACACTCCCGAGAATTATGATCAGATCATTCTATATGCCGATACGACGAGAAACAGTTTTGAAGAAATCAGAAAAAATCGCCCGAAGAATACAGACGAAATAAAGAAAGCCCTCGATGGCTTCCTCAATAATTGCCAGTTTAAAAACTGCAGCCCAAACAGCGGTTATATTAAAGCGTTAGGGTTGAACGAAAAGAAATAAAAAAACCTGCTTCGTCCTGAAGCAGGCTTACTTTACTATAAAAAATCTATTGAACGTCTACTGTAATAGTCTTGGCTAACTGAGCGCCATAGGAACGATGAATACCATCGGCATACTGAAGCGTTAATTTATGTTTCCCCGCTGGCAAATTCAATGTAGTTTCTGTTTGGGCCTTCCCGAAATGAAGATGTTTATCGTTTTTAGGTACTACAGTTCCGGCCGGCAATGAATCTTCTGCATCGATAAGCAGATGATGGTGTCCCGATCCCGCTACGATGGGACCGGCAGTATCTAATTTCATACCCTCTATTGCGAACTCTACTTTGAATGGAGATTTAACTTTTTGTCCATCTTTGAGATTTTTAAAAGAAACTTTTGCACCTGCAGGAACTGCAGGCAATGGAGTAATGGCTGCAGCAGCTGTATCGTGATGCATATCTTTCATACTCGTGTCTGTGGCCGTAGCTTTTGCTGTGTCGGTACTCGCTGTACTTTCTGTGGAATTATTGCAAGCGATGAATCCGAGCAATAACACAGCAGGAATAAAATTTGTAGTACGCATGGTTGGTTTTTTTATATGATAAAATCAAAGCTTAATCCCTTACAAGTTATTTAATTTCCAAAGTTGAGCCAAATACGATTATTCCCTAATCCACACTAACTTTTCTTCTATTGGTGTTCTGGAACTTTTGGGAGAAGGCAATTGTACATAGCCGAGATAAAAAAATCCCATCAGCTTATCCTCTTCATCCAAATCAAAAAACGGTTTTGCTTCAGAATCAAAAGTTACTCCTCCTGTGCTCCAATAACCACCCAATCCATATGCGATCACCGAAAGCCATAAATTCTCTACTGCACAAGCGACCGCGGAAATCTCTTCCAACTCCGGAATAATCGGGTTTCTCTTCATTCCAATCGCAATTACATGAGAACATAGTGATGGGGTCCGAAGGAGTTTTTCATATTTATCCTGCTTGAATTTTTCAGCTGCGGTCAGCTTGTACCTTTCTGACTGAAACCTCGCAAGTTTCTCCAATCCTTTTCCTGAAAAAACCCTGAACCTCCATGGCTGCGTGAGTTTATGAGTGGGAGCCTGGTTAGCATTTTCCAAAAGCTGTTGAATGATTTCATCCGGAATTATTTTGCCGGCAACAAACTGATTGGGGAAAACGCTTCTTCGGGAGCTCATCAACAAATTAATTTGTTCGATATCAAACATGATCTTTTTGATTAAAGTACAAAGTGCAAAGGCCACAGGGCAAAGGAATCGATTATTTCTCTTTAAATATTCAACAATCAATATTCAACTATCAATGTTCAAAATTTATAAAGAATTGAAGAACTTTCATTGACTATTCGAATAATTACCTATTGCATATTACTTACTACACTTTGACCATTGCCCTTTGACCATTGACCTTCCTAAAAATCTCTCACAATCCACTTATTCAAAGTTGTTCCGCTCCATTCACCGGGAACAATAATTCTCCGAATGGTAAACAATGGATCTTCCTGATCTCTTTTTTCATTCAGCTGGAAAGCGGCAATAAAGCCTCGTTTCTTCAGTTCAGGGATTGCTGCCTTGTTCCATAAGCCGAAGGGGTAAGCGAAATAGCGTATATGCTTTCCTGTTATATCTTCCAGTTGCCTGGTAGGCTTGTCAATCTGGATCATCCAGTCATTGCCCTGGTATTTTTTTACATTATGGTGATCCCAGGTATGTGAACCGATCACATGACCATTGTCGGATAATTCCCTTACCTGTTCTTTACTCATATAATGCGATTTTCCCAGCGAGACAGTCATGATAAAAAAAACAGCTTTGAATCCGTATTTATTCAATTCAGGAAGAGCGATGGTATACTGATCCAGGTCGGTATCATCAAAAGTGAGCATGATTGGTTTACCCGGAAGCGCCGCTCCCCTTGTCAGATATGCATATAACTGATCAGGCAATATGGTATGATAGCCGCTGTCTGCAAGCATTTTGATTTGTTCGCGGAACGGAGCAATGGGAACAATATAATTTTTTGCTGTTTTTGAATCTGTCGGCCGCCAATCACGGATCTGGTGATAACAAAGAATAGGTACTTGTTTTTGGCTTAGAATTTTGGCTGCATCGGCTGTAGTCACAATAATTGCTTCGGCAGAATCTTTTTGGGTTTTAGTCTTTTTTGCAGAACTATCTGTGGGAGGAACTGCTGGTTTGGTGTCTCCTCCCGACTGGCAGGCGAACAAATAAAAAAACATTGACAGAATGGGTACAATACAGAGGTTTTTCACAATATTTTTTTGGGCGAAGATAAATCAAACTTGCCTTCTTACATGAGCATCCCTTCACTTATTAACGAATCCAATTAACAAGAATAGTTTCCGTATCTTGCAGCCAATTTATTACCAATACAATTCATAATGAGTACAACGAAATCAACAGGTACGGTAAAGTTCTTTAACGTCGACAAAGGATTTGGCTTCATCAAACATGATGATACCGGTAAAGAAACTTTTGTACATGCCAGCGGACTGATCGACAAAATCAAGGAAAACGACAGAGTAGAATTTGACGTTCAAAACGGGAAAAAGGGTCCAAATGCAGTAAATGTTAAACTGATCCAGTAATATGATCTTGTAAAACATTTTTTAAGGGCCGGTAATGCCGGCCCTTTTTTATATCATTCACCGGGCGACCATTGGTTCTTCCATTCAATTACCGGTTTGCCATCGACAAAACGAAGGGGCAGCCAGATATAACGTGAATCTTCAAGATCAGTTTTATTCCAGCGATCGGCCATAAAAATATAAGCGTTTTTCTTATTCGCTGAAGGCAATACATAAGTGCTTTGTGCATGATAAGTGCTGTCAGCATCAGGGCCGGTGCATGGATTTCCGGATAATTTCCAATCCCCTAAAGGATGTTCGGCTTCAGCATATAATGCCTTGTTCGGGTCCCAACCGGTACAAAGAGAAGTAATCAGGAAATATTTATCCTGATATTTAAAAAGCGCAGGCGCTTCCCTGTTAGCGCCGATCAATATTCGTTTATAAGAGGACGTGGGGTTCAGATAATCATCAGTAAGCATGCAGATATGCATGGTTTTATTATCTTCCGAAGAATAAATCAGGTAAGCTTTATCATCATCATCCTGAAACAGGGTCATATCTCTTGACATCTGATCGTTTGGACGGACACTTTTAATGTAACGATATGGTCCCTGAGGTTTGTCACTCACAGCAACTCCCGCATGTGCATAGCTGTAATACTGGTTATCGATATGCATCCACATTACAAAACGACGTGTTCGCTGGTTATAAATCACCTTAGGGCGTTCAATTACTTTACTGTAATGAAGGTCATGAGCGCTGTCATTCATTTCCGACGCCAGAGCCACGCCTTCATATTTCCAATGAACAAGATCTTTCGATGAATAACAGGATACTCCTGATGCATCAACCCGATAATCTTCCCATGAAATAACACCAGACACCCTGGTCGTTTTCCCTTTTTTAATTTCTCCAAACCAATAATAAGTTTTATTGAAATATAAAATACCTCCACCGTGAGCATTTATAGGATTACCATCGGTATCCTCCCAGATTTCTCCGGGTTTGATAGACTGAGCATTCAAAAATGAAAATGGAAATGAAAGACAGAAGATCAGCAACAAAAGGGATCTTATTTTCATATCGCGAATTTCGAGGATTGGTATGGATAAAACGAAATAAAATATTCTTAAAAAAGTTCTTTAGCAAATTCATTAAAGCAGGAACGCGCATCCATACTTCCGAAGCCGATAAAATTAGTTTTCTCACGGATTCCGCGGAATGAATCAATCCCTGCTATAAATTGCATATCTTCATCACAAACCATTCAGCTCTATGCGTTTTGTACATTTACTTGCCATCTTATTCATTTCAATCAGCAGCTTCGCCCAGAATTATTACCTGTTTGTCGGGACTTATACATCCGGCAAAAGCGAAGGCATCTATGTTTACAGGTTCAATAGCAGTACTGGAAATGCTGCATTGTTAAGCACTGCTAAATCCCAGAACCCTTCTTATCTTGCGATTTCATCCAATAAAAAATATCTCTATGCTGTCAATGAAAATGGAACAGCAGGGGAAGTCAGTTCTTTTTTATTTGACGGGGGGACAGGACAATTGCATTTTATTAATAAACAATCCAGCGGAGGCGCTGATCCATGTTATATCACGGAGGATAAAACCAATAAATGGGTATTTGTCGCAAATTATAGCAGTGGGGCCCTCTCGGCGCTTTCAGTAAATGCAGATGGTTCTTTGAATCCGGT
Organism: Puia sp.; assembly: GCA_035499855.1. GTDB lineage: Bacteria > Bacteroidota > Bacteroidia > Chitinophagales > Chitinophagaceae > Puia. The sequence continues at coordinate 17,704 of DATJXY010000117.1, forward strand.
CGCCCAACTCATCACTCATAATGGTTCAGGTGCTGACAAGGAAAGGCAGGAGAAAGCACATGTACATTCGACTGTGTTATCACCAGATCAACATTTTTTATATGCCGCTGACCTGGGAACCGACAGGGAAACCATTTATCGTTTCAGTCCCGAAAAAAAGCAGCCATTATCTGATATAAAAGACTCGATCGTTTCAGTTGAACCCGGTAGTGGCCCGAGGCATTTTGTATTTCACCCAACTAAACCTTATGCATACCTGATTAGTGAACTATCGGGAACAGTTGATGCATTTTCATATACAAGCAGCACAGGAGGACTGAAACAAATTCAACGCATTAGCAGTCATCCGGCAGATTTTAAAGGTCAGAAGGGCAGCGCCGACATTCATATTTCTCCCAACGGAAAATTCTTATATGCTTCCAACAGGGGCGATGCCAATAGTATCGCTATTTATTCCATTGATGTGAATGGGAAATTACATATCAAAGGATTTCATTCAACCGAAGGCATTCATCCGAGGAATTTTATGATTGATCCAACAGGTCATTTTCTTTTAGTAGCAAACAGGGATAGTGATAATATTGTTATCTTTTCTATCAATCAGCAAACAGGTTTATTGTCTTCAACCGGCAAGCAGATCAATGTTCCCAATCCTGTTTGCCTGAAAATGCTAAAAATGTAAAGAAATATGGTCGGGCTGGATTGCCAGACCATCACGAATACTTTTAGACTTGGTAAAAAAAGATTATGATGCTATTGTAGTCGGATCGGGGCCCAATGGTCTTTCTGCTGCCATTGTATTACAAAAGGCCGGACTTTCTGTATTACTGATAGAAGGGAAAACTACGATTGGCGGAGGTCTTCGTTCTGCAGCGCTTACACTTCCCGGTTATATTCATGATGTTTGCTCGGCAATTCATCCATTCGCTGCTGCCTCCCCTTTTTTCAGGTCATTACCATTGGCATCTCATGGGCTGGAATTCATCTATCCTCCAATAGCAGCCGCACACCCTTTCGATGATGGAACTATTGCTTTATTAAAAAACTCAGTTGATGATACTGCAGAATCATTGGGACAGGATGCTGCATCATATCGGAAATTGATAGTCCCTTTTCTAAAAACCTGGGACAAAATATTTCCTTTCGTAATGAATCCTTTTTCATTTCCGAATCATCCGATGGCATTGGCCAGGTTCGGATATTGTGGGATTCCTTCTGTGAGCAGCCTTGTTAAAAAACATTTTCATTCCATTCAGGCAAAAGGGCTCTTTGCAGGAATGGCAGCTCATTCAGTATTACCACTTACGAATCTGTCTACATCGGCGATTGCCCTTATATTTTTATTATTAGGACACGAAAGCGGCTGGCCATTACCGAAAGGGGGATCCCAACAAATAGCCAATGCGCTTGCTTCTTATTTTTTGAGTATCGGCGGAAGAATTGAAACAAATTTTTCTGTCAGTTCTCTTGAACAGTTACCTTCTTCCCATGCTTTAATGCTTGATATCACTCCAAAACAATTGCTGCAAATCGCCGGATATAAACTATCATCTGTTTACAAATGGCAAATGAAAAGATTCAGATATGGCCCTGGTGTTTTTAAAATCGACTGGGCATTGGATGCCCCGATCCCATTTGCTGCTGAAGGATGCCGACATGCAGGAACAGTTCACCTGGGAAATACATTCGGAGAAATTGCAGAAAACGAAAAATTAAGCTGGGAGGGAAAAAATTCAGAACGCCCATTTGTATTGTTGGCACAACAAAGTTTATTTGATGAAACAAGAGCGCCGGCAGGAAAACAAACAGCCTGGGCCTATTGTCATGTTCCCCGGGGATCGATAAAAGATATGACTGAAGAAATCGAAAATCAGGTAGAACGGTTTGCCCCGGGATTTCGCGAACGCATTCTTGCAAGACATGTAATGAATACGGCTGATATGGAAACCTATAACCCGAATTATATCGGCGGAGATATCGGAGGCGGGGCGCAGGATATCGGTCAGCTTTTTACAAGACCCGCTCTTCGCTCTTCTCCGTATCGCACTTCTGCAAAAGGAATTTATTTATGCTCATCCTCCACCGCGCCCGGCGGCGGTGTGCATGGCATGTGCGGATATCATGCGGCAAAAAAAGCCTTAAAAGATATTTTCGATATCCGATAATTTACAGGCATTGGTTTTAATTTATTTTTATTTGTCCTTACTGGCGCATGCTTGCCAGAAGGATTTCATAAGCATGATAAATTTTTCTGCAGATAGTCGGGCCAGCCTGGAGAATTATGCTGAATTTTTCCTGCATATTCCTGCATAAATTTGCTGCAATGCAAACTGTTCTTCTCTCAAAACCTGATCTGTTTAGCTTTAAGGAGTGTCTCTGGTTCCTGGACCGCAATTATGATGAATGTCTTCACCGGATCGATGCGGAAGCCATCACGAAAGCAATTTCTCTCAATGGAAATCCCCTCGTCTTTACTTTGGAGGAAGATGAAAAAAATATATTGTTAAAAACAGAAAACAAGGCGAGTTCATCAGAAAATATGGATGAGCTGAGAAGATATGTGATCGATTGGATGGATATGGAAAGAAATATAGAACCTTTCTACGAATTACTGAAGCGGGATAAAAAATTAAGTTATATGGCGAAAGATTTTTCTGGTCTTCGCTTAATTGGCATTGCCGATTTGTATGAGACACTCTGCTGGTGCATTATCGGACAACAAATCAATTTATCTTTCGCTTATAAAATAAAAAGAAGACTGGTTGAAAACTATGGCCGCAAATTAATTACCTCAAAAGGAGAATTTCTATTGTTTCCGGAACCGGAAACAATGGCCGGGATCACCGAAGAAAAACTGAAAGAATTGCAATTCTCCAGGCAAAAGGCAAATTATATCATTTATATCTCGAAAGCATTCTGTGAAGGAAGGATTAGCCAGGGAAAATTATCTGCTTTAAAAACAACAGAAGAAAGATTAGAATTACTGACTTCTCTCAAAGGCATCGGAGAATGGACAGCAAATTATGCGTTGATGAAAACATTGAGAGACCCCGATTCGGTTCCTTATGGGGATATCGGTTTATTGAATGCACTAAGCAATCATCAACTGATCAGGGATAGAAAAGATAAAAAAAACATGGAAAAATTATTCAGGAAGTTTGAAGGATGGAAAAGTTATCTCGTTTTTTATTTGTGGCGAAGCCTGGCTTCCCCTTCTTTCCAGGCTAAATAAGATTTTCGCATACAATGTGCGCAAGGCCGGTAATCCAAAAGAATTGCTTCTTCCTCTGATTCAAAAAATACCCGCCGTTCTTTTTTCATTCGTTTTCCTGACCGACAGGATAAGCTTCCATATATTTTCAAAGATTCATTTCCACCGAGGCTGATTTTTCCTTCTCTTATCCATTTTATAAGACTGATATTATTTTTTTTAAGAGCGATATGCCTCATCATGATTAAGCAGTTTCTGCCTTTGCAGCCTCCCACCCGATCATTGCCATTTTTCTTGCAGTCCCCCATCGATATTCACCAATTCCTCCAACGCTTTTGATCACACGATGGCAGGGAATAATAAATCCAACCGGATTACTTCCGATGGCAGAACCCACCGCACGCTGAGCACCTGGTCTTTCGATTTCATCTGCAACAGTCGAATAAGAAGATAAATAGCCTTCGGGAATACGAAGCAGGGCTTCCCAGACTTTTATCTGGAATTGAGTTCCTTTCAAATGCAGTTTGATTTTTTCTGTATTTGAAAAGTCGTTATTAAAAAATTTCCCGACTAACTCATGATGATGGTTTTCTCCTTCAAAAAATTTCGCATTTGGCCATAAGGATTTTAATTCTTCTTCGGCAGTCAGAGCAGATTTCTCGAAAAAAAGCAGATTGCAAATGCCTACACTGGTTGATGCCACAACATAATTTCCAAAACGACATTCATGAAAACTGTATTGAATGGAAAGATTTTTCCCTCCGTTTTTATACTCCCCGGGAGTCATACCTTCAATATTGACAAATAAATCATGCAGCCTGCCCGTGCCAGATAAACCTGTATCGTAAGCCGCATCATAGACAGAGTTTCCTTTTTCCTTCAATACTTTCTTCGCATGTTCGACACTGATATATTGCAAAAATTTTTTTGGACTGATTCCTGCCCAGTCAGTAAAAAGTCGCTGGAAATGGAAAGGACTTAAATGAATCCTGCCGGCAATGGTATCGAGTCCCGGCTGATCCTGCATGTTCTCCTTGATATACTCCAATGCTTCTGCAATTCTATAATAGTCGTGCATATAATCGATTTGATACCGCAAATCTAGATGAAGACGCAGGGACAGGCAACCCGGAAATTGCTGTTTTAAAAATTTAACTGATCCAGGCCACTTTTAATTCGGATTGATGGGGCTGTCCAATGATATTTCTGTATAATTCGGGCCTGCGGGCTTTCTTATACCTGTAACCTCCCGCCTTGATCAATTTATCGGGCGTAATCGTAGCCGTTACAAAATCATTCCCCAGTGTCTGGCATTCAGCTAATATATCCCCAAATGGATCAATGATCATGGAATTTCCATTTTTCAATTGATCGTCATCCATACCAATCGGGTTAGAAAAAACAACATACATCGCATTGTCATATGCTCTTGCCGGCAGCCATTTCATCAACCATTCACGGCCCTTCATTCCATTAAATTCAAGGCGAAGCGATGTCGGATCGTTTTCCCTGTTCTCCCATAGTTTCGGATCTACAAAACCTGCACCGGGGCGTGAAGAAGGAGTACACATCGTAACATGCGGCATGAAAATGATATCGGCGCCTAATAAATTAGTCGCTCTGACATTTTCGATGATATTATTATCATAACAAATAAGAATACCGCATTTCCAGCCATGTAATTCAAAAACACAATAACTATCTCCCGGACTGAGATGTCTGCTTATAAAAGGATGCAATTTTCTGAATTTTGCGATCAGTCCTCTTCTGTCGACACAGACATATGTATTATATACTTTCTCTTCACTATCCTTTTCAAATAATCCAGCCAGAATAGTGATATCATATTTTTTTGCAATTCCAGATAACTGTTGAACGCTTTCACCGCCGGGAATATATTCAGCAATATCCAGCATCTGTTCCCTGGAAAGATGTCTTGCAAAGGTATAACCGCTGATGCTGCATTCATGAAAGGCAATCACTTTGACTCCTGTCGCTGCTGCCTTTGCTGTCAGTCCTTCAATAAGAGCAAGATTATATCTTTTGTCACCGCTTGCATTTTCAAACTGTGCAGTTGCAATTTTTAATTTATCCATCTCTCTTAATTTAAATCCATTTAAATGATATTCTTATTCGTTTATAGATACCTGTTATTCAGCTCCATTCATGGATTCGCTTTTCTTCCTCAATATAGCCACGATAAATAATAAGACTCCTGTCGTAACGTATACATCAGCCAGGTTAAAAATGCCCGTACGAAAATCATTGATTCCAAGATTCATAAAATCTATTACATGCCGGTCAAAAACAGCCCTGTCGATAATATTTCCAATTCCTCCGGAAAAAATCAAGGCAAAAGGAAGCATCTGGGAAAAATTCATTTCTTTCGATTTCTTCAATGTGTAAACAAAAAGCCCGGATAAAAAAAGCAAGGGAAGAAAAGTGAGAGCCCAGAAACTTATTTTTTGAGGCCAGTCTGCCCCAAAACTTAAAAAAGCTCCGGTATTTTCCACGTATTCCAGCCTGATCGTATTATGAAACCAGGACAATGGTTCACTGTCTTTCAAATGGAGTTTGGCAAAATCTTTTGTAACCCTGTCACATCCGATGAATGCAAAACAAGAGAAACAGAAAATTAATATTTTATATTTTGTTTTCATACTCAGTCAGCTATCGGTAATAGAAAACTTTTAATATCCCGGAAAGCGAATATCAAATTTATGACCGTTTATAATTTCTTTCTTGTTAAATAAATAAAAATTCTCATCATTTTCAAAACTGTTTCTTTTAACTTTAGTCAAAACAAATCAATCAACCAGGGCCGATCATGAAAAAAATCATCCTCCTTCTGCTCATCAGTCTTCCCTTTCTTAATTATGCTCAGTCTTCAAATCTGATTACCATCGGAAAAAGGGATTCATTGAATTCAGCCATTTTAAAGGAAACAAGAAATTATTTTGTGCACCTGCCGCAGAATTACGATAACGCCATGTTTTCCCAGGGCCGTTACCCGGTATTGTACCTTCTTGACGGCGAAGCCCATTTTAATTCGGTAAGTGGTTTGGTCGAAATATTGGGAAGTGGTATCAATGGAACGCATGTTATTCCCGATATGATTGTCGTCGCGATACCGAATACGGACAGGACAAGAGACCTAACGCCTACGCATACCCTGTTGGACTACCAGAATAATCAGCAGGAATTTTTTAGATCGAGCGGTGGGAATAATAATTTCCTGCATTTTATAAAAGACGAACTCATCCCCCATATTGACTCATCCTATCGCACCATGCCTTACCGCGTTTTTGTTGGACACTCATTCGGGGGCATTGCAGTCATCAATGCATTGTACACAATACCTGAAGCATTCAATGCCTATATCGTGATCGATCCGAGCCTATGGTGGGATCACCAGGTATTATTGGAAAAGGCAAAAACATATTTCCAGTACGCTAACCTGAAAGGAAAATCATTATACCTGGCGCAGGCCAACACTTTGGTTACCGGCGATACTAACGTGAATACACATTTCGAATCAATCAGGTCATTTGCCACATTGCTGGAAACAAGAAACCGTTCCGGCTTGCGTTGGAAATACGATTATTATGGTGATGATGATCATGGATCTGTTCCTTTCATTTCAGAATACGCAGGACTTAGGTTTATTTTTAATGATTACCATGTTCACTTCAATGATATCGCTTTGCATCCAGAAAAAATCAAAGAACAGTTTAGTCAATTTTCAGAAGAGACCGGAGTACAATTCATGCCGCCCGAAGAGGTGATCAATAATATGGGATATAACATGATGAATAATAAACAATATGCCCTGGCGATTCAATATTTCCAAATGAATATCGAATTCTATCCCAAGAGTGCGAATGTGTATGACAGTATGGGTGAAGCACTGATGAATAAGGGCGATACGAAAAGAGCCATCGAGTATTATCAAAAATCTCTACAACTCAATCCCTCAAATGATAATGCGAAGCACATGATTAAGAGAATGCAGGAAAAGAAAACCAGCCGATAGGGTGGGTCTGAAGTCTGGAGAGCGAAACATAGGCCACAGACTTCACACTACCGCCCCCTCACTCCGTCCTCAAACTTTTTACCGGGTTCGCCATTGCTGCTTTCACTGCCCTGTATCCTACCGTAATCCATGCAATGATAATTGATCCTGTAATTGCCATTGCGAAAATGGAAACACCCAGTGTAATTCTATAAGAGTAATTCTGGAGCCAGTTATGCATGATATAGTATGCAATCGGAGCCGCTATCAAAAAAGCAATGATGATGAGCAATGTAAATTCTCTTGAAAGAAGATATACAATATTTACTGATGAAGCGCCCAATACTTTTCGAATACCGACTTCCTTTGTTCTCTGCACGGCCATGAATGAAACCAGTCCATATAAACCAAGGCAGGAAATAAATATGGCAATCCCTGCAAATATTTTGTACAATACTGATAACTGGTTTTCCTGCCTGTAAAAATTTTCAATTGTTTTATCCAGGAACTGGTATTCATAAACGTATTCCGGGAAACTTTCATTCCAAATTTTTTCAACAAAGGGCAACACTGTTTTTTCGGAACCGGGTTTTATTTTGATATTGATGGTTTGATAAACATCTTTCCATGTACTCAAAACCACTGGGGCCATTGTGAGGCGCAAAGAATAGGCATTAAAATCTTTGATAACTCCTACAACTTTTGCAACCTTTGAGCCATCCCAAAAATTTATTTCCTTTCCAAGTATATCTTCAGGATTGTGGATACCTAATTTTCTTACCAGGGTTTCGTTGACAACAAATTCGCTGACAGTATCATTTGGATAATACGCCCTACCTGCCACGAACTGAAGTCCATACGTTTTAAAATAATTAGCATCTGCCCATTTCAGGTTGGCGCTGAAATCTGTAGCCTTTGGCGAGTGATTAAAATTAAAATCACTATTCCAGTTGCCATCTGCAGAAGGGCTTGCAAAACTGAAACTCGCATTTACTATATCTGTATTTGCAAGTAATTGGTCGCGCAGGTAGCTCATTTTTGAATGACTGGCACTGTCATTCGGAATCGGCACATTGATGATTGCGGCTTTATCAAAACCAAGGGAGGCGTTTTTAAAATAATTCATCTGGCTCACGACAATCAGCATTCCGATGATGAGCACCTGAGCAATGGCAAATTGTAAAATAACGAGGGCTCTTCTCAAATTAATACCTCCAACCATTTTGGATGTGATTTTACTTTTTAATGCTGTCACGGGATTGAAACCTGATAAGATCATTGCCGGATAAAGTCCGGATAATAAAGTAACCAGTATCATAGTGATGATCAGGAAGAGAATCAGGCCGGGATTTGCAAGAAAATTCATTGTGATCTGGTCCTTCAGCAAATTATTGAGAAAAGGCAGTGCTGTTGCTGCGATACAAATCGCAATCGCCGATGCTCCCAAAGTGATCAATCCTGTTTCACCCAGAAACTGAAATGCAAGCTGCTGTCGATTGCTACCCAATACTTTTCTTACACCGACTTCCTTGGAACGGTTGACAGCCTGTGCCGTTGCCAGATTTATAAAATTTACGCAGGCAATCGCAACCAGAAAGATGCCGATCAATGCAAGCGCTCTTATCAGTTCATGACTGAAAGTATGAGAGCGAAAGTTCCCAAAGTGTTCATCATAATGCATTTCTGAGAGAGGCTGTAAAACATATGCATCTTTCGCATAGGCCTCAGGTTTATGTTTTTTTGCAAAAGCCCTGAATCCGGAATTCAATTTCTCCGGAGATAATTCCGGAGGCAGCACTACAAAAGTGAAAGCATCACTGTAAGTGCTCACCCAGTCATTTTCCATACCGCTGAATGGTGTATTCCTTAGCGCCGAATATGCGGCAACCACACTGAGGGGGAAATCAGTATTTGCCGGAATATCTTTCAATATTCCGCTTATTTTAAAAAAGTATTTATTATTGACTTTAATTGTTTTTCCGACGGCAGATTTCCAGTCACCGAAATATTTTTCTGCAGTTTTCTGAGTTAATACTGCCGAATTCGGATCATTCAAAGCCTTTTCCGGGTCACCCGCTACCCAAACAAAATCAAAGATTTTAAAGAAGGAAGGCTGAGCATAAAAGAGGTCTGTTTCCTGGAGTTTTTTTTGCTGGTGAGTAGCATCGTCAGTTATTGTGACCTGTACATCATCATTTTTAAAAATAACAGCAACTTCCTTAATCTGTGGAAAATCTATTTTTAAGGCTTTAGCTACAGGAAAAGACACCCCGCCTGAATAATTAACCCCATCCGGACTATGGAACTCAGATGCTACCCTGTAAATATTTTTTCGTTGCTTATGAAAATTATCGAAGCTGGTTTCAAAATTGATGATCAGGAAAATCAACAGGCCTGCAGCAATGCCAACAGCCAGTCCCGATACATTGATGAATGTATAAGCTTTATTTCGCTTTAAATTCCTCAGAGCAGTCTTCAAATAATTTTTAAACATATAATAGATTTTTAAATCCCGATGATATGAGTAAGACGCAAAGGGAATGCCTCAGAATATCCGGTTCAAAACCATTTATTTATAATTTCAGGGCTTTAAAAAACTGTCCGATTTCGATACAGATAGTGACTGAGAACAGACTATGGAGGAAGGGCGAAGGGCGAAGGATGAAGGGCGAAGGAACATGGCCAATGGTCTATGGTCTGTTAACCAAATTCAATGGAACTTCCTGACTGTTCCAATATCCATGTATTGATAAAGCTGCTCCCAGCGCTGTGGCCTGTGACATTGAAGAGGCCAGAACATTCATTTCGGGAAATGAGCGTGAAAGCATCTGCATATAAACCGGATTTTTACTGAAACCGCCATCCACAAATATTTTTTTCACTGTTGATCCCTTCAAAACCAGTTTCGTCGATTCTATTTGCTGAAGAATCAAATCAAATATCAATTGATGATAGGCTTCTTCAAAATTTGAAAAAGAATACAAATTATGTTCATAAGAAAATTCTGAAGAATGTTCGCTCATGCCATAATATTTTTCGAATAAGCTATCGAGCAATTCGAAATTGCAGGAAACACTCGTATAATAATCATCTGATTTGCTAAAATGTCCGGCTATTTTCTTTACCTGCTGCTCATGCATATACCCGGCAAACAATCTTGATGCTTTGACCGCTTTCCCGGTATAACTGAGATAGCACAGACAATCCAGTTCAAGTTCTTCTTTTGTCAATGACGAGTGATTGAATGGATTCAGGCTGATACTCCATGTGCCCGTTGATAATAATATAAAAGATTCCTTAACGGAAGACAGATATGGAATCAACGCGGCGGAACTATCGTGCAGTCCGATTCCAACAGGTATGTCAAAGTTTTCCGAAGTCGCAACAACTATCTTTCCAATGGGCTTATCACTGTCATGGATATCCGCAAATTTAGACAATATCCCTTCCTTCATAACCCACGCATGATATTCATTTTTCCCAAAGTTCCAGAGATGTGTATGACAACCGAGACTGGTAATATCCGTAGCAAGTTTTGATGAAATTAAAAAACTGAGGTATTGAGGAAGATGAAGGGAACAGCTGATTTTTTTAAATATTTCAGGCTTCTCATATTTCAGGCGATATAGTTGCAGTCCTGAATTCAGGCTCCCCAGAACAGGAGAAGCGGTTTGTAAAGCGAGCGCTTCTTCTCCTCCATAATAACTATAAAACTGAATTTGCAAAGCCTGAGGATATGGCTTCAGGTAATTGTATAAAGGAGTGACTGGTTGATGATTGGCTCCAAGATGCACAAAGCTCGCGCCATATGCGGCAAAATTGATGGCCCGAAGATCAAACTGATTTCCCGATAGAATAGAATGGAAGGAATTTTTTATCCAATCTGTTAAAGCCTGCAGATCTTCACAGGGAAAGCCATCTTCATCAACGATTTCCGGCAACTGAATACTTTTTTCATATACAGGATAATACTGTTCATCAAAGAGTATTAATTTTTTATTGGTCTTACCAACATCGAATATCGCGATGACTTTTGTTTTCATGTATCCTGATTATTTAATCCGGAAATCAAGAGTCCGGGGTCCAAAATTTTTTTTTCTTTCTGACTTCCGGACTAACCGGCTTTTGTAATTTCATGACTTGCAACTACAATCCTGTTGCTACTGTTTTCAGTCCTCTTTCCTTTATGAGCTTCTGCCTCAGTTTTTCATTTCTGAAAATTGCCAGCGGATCCAGTGCGCCACCGGCCCTCAATCTTGCTTCAGCCACCAATGGCCGAACGTCAGTCCGGAATGCATTTTGTAATATTTCCTGAGCAATGACTACATCATTTTTCTGTTGCGCCTCAGATAATTTTTTTCTATCGACCAGCAAAGCCTGGGCATAACTGATCATGATGGCTTCAACAGATTGCAACAGATCTTCCAAAGGATCTTTTACATTATGAGATGCATCAATCATCCAGCCAAGTCCTTCTGCATGATTCATATTTCTTGCATCCATTCCGTCAATCAGTTCATTAAAAATTAGGAACAATTGATAGGGTTTGATGCTCCCAACTGTTAAATCATCGTCCCCATATTTTGAATCGTTGAAATGAAATCCCCCCAATTTCCCTTCCATCATCAATAATGAAACAATCTGTTCAATATTTGCGTTGGGAAGATGATGACCGAGGTCAACAAGGGTATAGGCTTTTTCACCCAACTTTGAAGTATATAATAATGATTGTCCCCAATCACCTACCGTGGTTGAATAAAAATTGGGTTCGTATGCTTTGTATTCCAAAAACATTTTCCATCCTGATGGCAAAGCAGCATATACTTCCCGAAGGCTCTCCAGCGTATTTTCAAATGCTTTTCTAAAATTCAGTTGACCAGGAAAACAGGAACCGTCGCTGAGCCAGACCGTCAAAGAGGTTGAACCTAATTCAACTCCGTATTTAATTACTTCCAGGTTATGTTCAACTGCCTGCCGGCGGACCGATTTATCAACATGCTGCATGGATCCGAATTTATAACTCAGTGCCTGGCCCGGCTGATCCTGGAATGTATTTGAGTTCATGGCATCGAAACGTAAGCCCTGCTGCGCTGCTAACGTCTTTATATATGCGTAGTCGGAAGGAATATCCCAGGGAATATGTAATGAAACAGCACCGCTTGAACAGTTGAGTGCATGCAACAATCCTATATCTTCTATTTTTTCCTCCAGGTTCCTCGGCTCGCCTCCTGTATTGAAACGGCCAAAGCGGGTGCCACCTGTTCCTAATGCCCAACTGGGAATAGCAACCTGGAAATCGATGAGTCTTTGTAAAACATAATCGATGTTTTTTATCGCTGAATTAAGATAATCAAATGCCTGTTTATGCACAGGGAGTAATGATTGATTGTATTCCTGGATTTTATTTTTTTCGATTTGCATATTGCTCATTTATGGCAGGTGAAAAACTTCTCTTAGTGATACAGTCTTAGGAGAATTGTCTGCATTTGTTTCCATGATATCTTTCATGTACGACCACCATTTTTGCATCAGCGGCTCGTTAGGCAACTCATCTAATTCTTTTATATTTTCTATAGTAAGATAGCCAAATAATGTATTTGTCGATTCGTCTAAAAAAATAGAATAGTCGTGAATCCCTTTTTGGTTAAGGAGATGTGTTAATTCAGGCCATATTGCGTCATGTCGCTTTTTATATTCGTCTGCGAATCCGTCCAAGAGTATCATAGTAAACGCGAATCTCTGCATCTTATAATCTTTTTATTGTCGCGCAGGGCAAAGGGAGAAAAGGAGGGATTTCTCTTTTCCTCTGTTAGCTCTGCGCGAAAAACTTACCTCACAAATGCCATTGCAACTCCTCCATCCACATTCAAAACATTACCCGTGGATTTATTTAATAAACCGCTTACAAAAACAAAGCAGGCATTGGCAATATCTTCAGGCAAAATAATTTCATTCAGCAGTGTGCGTTTGGCATAGTAAGCCGGCAATTCTTCCACCATAATCCCATAAGCTTTTGCGCGTCCCTCTGCCCAGGCTCCCGACCATATCTTGCTATCAGCAATCACTGCATCCGGATTAACGACGTTCACTCTTATTTTATCTTTTCCCAATTCAGCAGCATTCAGTCTGCTCAAATGCAACTGCGCTGCTTTCGCTGATCCATATCCGGCGTTATTAGGACCGCTCACCAATGCATTTTTGCTAACGATATTTAAAATATCTCCGCCCATATCCTGCTTATGCATAATCTCAACGGCTTGCTTTGTAACTAAAAACTGACCTTTTACCAGAACATCATACAAAAGATCCCAGTCTTTTTCCGAATGTTCTTCCAATGGTTTTGAAATAGAAAGACCTGCGCAATTCACGACAATATCTATCCCACCAAATGCAAGCGCTGCTGTTTCAAATGTTTTTTTGATAGTAGCTGTATTGGTAACATCAAGTTCATCTGCAGCAAAAACATCCTTTCCATATTGCTGTTGAAATTCAAACTTTGCATTCTCCAGTCTTTCTTTGTCATTATCATTGATGATCACACAGGCCCCCTCGTTAGCAAATTTTTTTGCAATCGCTTTCCCGATCCCACCTGCACTTCCCGTGACTAATGCAACTCTTCCTGATAATGTTTTTGGTTTGGGCATGCGTTGCAGCTTGGCTTCTTCCAGCAGCCAGTATTCGATATTAAAAGCTTCCTGCCTCGGCAATGCCGTGTATGAAGAAATAGCTTCTGCTCCTTTCATTACATTGATGGCATTGATATAAAATTCCGCAGCTACTCTTGCTGTCTGTTTATCCTTCGCAAAAGTAAACATGCCAATCCCGGGATACAAAATCACTACCGGATTCGGATTGCGCATAGCGGGACTATCAGGATGTTTGCATTGAGTATAATATTCAGCGTAAAGCTTCCTGTAATCTTCAAACTGTGGTGCCAGTTTAGTTTTAATAACAGCGACATCACTAATATTTTCATCCGGACTAAGATTCAATACCAGCGGACTGATTTTTGTCCGAAGAAAATGATCGGGACAACTGGTTCCCATCGGAGCAAGCCTTTCAAGATCTTTCGAGTTGATGAATTCAAGCACTCTTTCATCATCTGTAAAATGGCCCACCCCCCTGAATCCCTCCTGAGGGCGGGGATAAGAACCGAGTGCGCAGAGACCACGAAGTACCGGAGCGAGTGTGGCTGCTTTATTCAAACGTTCCTGCTTTGGCAGCGATTGAATTTTCGCTCCTCCAAAAACTGATTTATTTTTTTTGATATTCTCTTCCAGGTATTCTGCACAGCGTTCGATGACTTCGAGAGTGTTGATATAACTTTCATAAGCAGTATCACCCCAGGTGAACAATCCATGTGATCCGAGCATGATGCCTCTTATTCCGGGATTTTCATCAAGACATTTTTTCAATTTTAATCCCAGGTCAAATCCAGGGCGTTGCCAATCCACCCATCCTATTGTTCCATCAAATAATTTCTTCGTGATTTGCTTTCCATCTTTTGCAGCTGCAATCGCAATTGCCGCATCCGGATGCAAATGATCGATATGATTGAATGGAAGAAAAGCATGCAGTGGCGTATCGATGGAAGGCGCCTTGGATTGAAGATCAAAAATGCAATGATTAAACAATTCAACCATTTCGTCTTCATGTTCAATTCCCCTGTATACTTTTTCGAGATTTCGCAAGCGATCGACATATAAGGCTGCGAGTCCGCTTTTTTTCAGGGTTCCGAGATCTCCTCCCGATCCTTTCACCCACATCACTTCAGTCTTCTTCCCCGTAAGAGGATCTTTTTCCATCATCTTACAGGATGTATTTCCGCCTCCATAGTTAGTGAGCCTGAGATCGGCTCCCAATAAATTGGAACGATAAATCAACAGCGCAACCTCATCGCCAGCCAGCTCAGCCGCTTTGGCATCATCCCACAGGTAGCTTACATGACTAAAGTCTTTCTTTTTTGAAGTCGATTTCGGTTGTGTATCTGAGTTAGTTATTGCCATATTGCTTATTTTTTAAGATAAGGTGACCGCGGAGATGCAGAGGCATAGAGAAAATATCACCCTCCCAGCGGTTCAAAGATTTTTTATTTCAAAGAATTTCCAATTCCTACAAGTACAACGGAGAATAAAATAGTTGCTATTCCAATAGTGATCGTCGTCCTCGTTTTAGAGCTTACACCCTTCCATTCATTCAACACAATTCCCCATGAATTCGCGACCAGGATAATAAATGCCATATGCAGTATCCATGAACTGGCTCCATTCCCCAGTTTGCTTTCACCCATTCCATAAAAGAAAAACTGCAGGAACCAGGTCGTACCAGCCAAAGCTGAAAACAAATAATTTTTCATCAATGGTGTTTTCCGATCTGTATAATCGCCAAAAGTTCTATTGCGAATATTCAGAATCATACACCAGATAAAGTTAGTAGCCAATCCTCCCCATAACAATACTACATAGGTCACATTATTCTGGTACAGGGGATTCATACCTGCTGCAACTGCTGCTTCTGCCATGGGCTTCCCTGCTTCGATCCCGAAATTGAAACAGGCACTCATGATTCCTGAAAAAATAGCAACAACCAATCCTTTGACCAGGTTGAATTCTTCGACAGATTTTTTCTTTTCTTCTTCAGGCAATTCCTTTTCTTTCATTGTTCCTGCACGCCCGCAGATATAGATGCCGATTAAACAAACAATAATTCCGAGGAAAACAATCCTCCCCCATGTTGTGCTTACCAGGTCATGAAAAGTTGTTTTGCCCGGAGCAGGAAAAAAATTATAATAAATTGAAGGAATCAAAGCTCCGAATGCAGAGCAGAAACCAAGCACTACAGAATTGCCAAGCGACATACCAAGATATCTTACTCCCAATCCATATGTGAGTCCGCCAAAACCCCATAACACACCAAATAAAATTGTATACCTGATCGTGTTGGCGGGAGTGGCTTTGATAATTTCTGAAAAACCGGGTACTGTTAACCATGCGGCGAGCGGCGGAACAATCAGCCATGAAAACAATCCTCCAATGATCCAGTAATTTTCCCAATGCCAGTTCCTGACTTTTTTATATGGCATATAAAAACTTCCGGAAGCAAACCCGCCGATGAAATGAAATATGGTTCCTAAAATGACCTGCATTCGTTAGTGTATTTGAGAATCGTAAAAATAAATAAAGATGTCCGGGCAACTGTTATGGACTGTCATGAGAGAAATTACAATGGACCATGGACTATGGCCAATGGTCTACTTCATATACCCCAAAAGCTTCATCCAGTCTCCGAAACGATCGATCCAGCTGTCTGATGGCAGGTTTTGTTTCTTCATACCAAAACCATGACCGCCTTTAGAATAAATATGCAGTTCTGCCGAATGTTTGGATGCAGTCCATTCCTTGTACAGGTCTGCACTTGGTTTATCGAAACCGAAATAATCGTCTGCGGCCACTGCAATAAACATGGGTGGTGCATCTTTCGGAATCGAATCTCTTGAAAAATTTCCGAGATATGGATAAATCGGCGCAACAAAATCGGGACGGTTTTCAGGATTGTGATTGTAAGCAACCCCGGCTGCGAGTGTTCCTCCTGCAGAGAAACCAATCAATCCAATATGATTGGGCGCAAGTTTATATTCAGCCGCATATTTGCGAACGTATTCGATAGCGGCTTTTGCATCTGCGATAGCCATTGCCACAACCGGCCGGACTTCTTCCTCGAATTTTTTATTAGCTGAAGTCGCCCCCGGGTTTTTTGCCATTAATTCTTTTACAGGATCGTCAGTCAGCGTATGCATTAACCGGTATTTCAACACAAATGCGGTAATTCCTTTTTTATTCAGCCATCTCGCCACATCATAACCTTCCTGGTCAATGGAAAGAACCTGGAATGCACCTCCCGGACAAATTACCACGCCCGTCCCATTTGCAACTGGAGTATCCGGTATGAAAACAGTCAGGGTGGGTTGAGAAACATTGTAAACAACTCTTTCATGAAACAGGTTATTATTATTTTCTTTTTCACCCCAGTTCCAGCTTTCAGAGCCGGGAGCAGGACCACTATAAAGAGGAATAATTTTTTGTTGCGCCTGGGCACAACTCATAATTGTTATGAGAAATAGAATTAGTATATGTTTCATTCGAATTTATTTATGGGTATTTATTTTTTCGGTCAGAGGATACCGTCAACCGGGTTTAATCATTCAGCGCCTGGTACGCCAGCACACGAAATTTATTATCCAGTTCGCTTCCATGCAGTCCCCACATCTGGCGATAAAGAATTGTAATCATCTTTTCCTTCGGATCAACCCAATACACAGTGGAAAAAGCGCCGCCCCATCCGAAAGTACCAGCCTGGGTTGGAAAAAGGCTGCTGCCTCTTTCCGATATTACACGGAAACCCAGCCCGAACTTATCTTCATCCAGATTAAGATCGCCGATCTGGTTCATCGTCATCATGCGAACTATATTGCGGCTCAATATCCTTTTACCGTTATAGGTTCCGCCGTTGAGCAGCATCTGCAAAAAAATCGCATAGTCATAGGCGGTAGAAGAAAGCCCGGCTCCTCCGGAGAAATATGTTTTCTCTTTCAACGGATAATCCATATCCACGGCAAATGACTGATTCTGTTTATTAAAATGTCCCGCCGATTCAATATAATGATTCACCAGCCTGTTTCCTTTTTCTTTTGGAAGATTAAAATAGGTATCCTTCATTCCCAAAGGTTCGAATATTCTTTTCCGGAAGAATTCTTCCAGCGACATTCCTGACCAAATTTCTACGAGGCATCCCAATACATCGCTATTAAGGCCATACATCCATTTTTCGCCGGGCTGATACATGAGTGGCAATCCACCCAGCCTCGATATTGCTTCTAACAATTTTTCATTCTGGACATAAAATCCGGCCATCAGGTGATTTTTTGCGTAGATCGCATTGGCTTCCCTGTTTCCGATCTGCGCATATCCGATACCGGAAGTATGTGTGAGCAGGTCGCGGACCGTAACCTGTCGCTTTGCCGGAACTGTCGTGTAGGAAGAGTCTTCCGGATTGAATTTATCCAGCACTTTCTCATTGGCAAAGGATGGAATATATTTCGACACCGGATCATCCAGCAAAAACTTCCCTTCCTCATATAAAATCATCGCTGCTACGGAAGTGATCGCTTTTGTTTGCGATGCAATTCTGAAAATATCATCCTTTAACATCTCTGTCTTTGCATCCACATCCTTATAACCATAAGCTTTATAAAAAACAATCTTATTGTTTCTTATCACCAGTCCCACAGCCCCGTTCATCCACTGCCTGTTCACCCATCCGGTCATACTGGTATCAAGCCTTTTTAATCTTTCCGAAGAAAATCCTGCTGATTCAGGGTTGGCTGCATCTGTAATTGTTTGTGCAAAAACAAAAGATCCTGTAAAAACAAAAATGATTAAAAAAAGAAATTGTTTTCTCATATGTCTGCTGGTTGTTTGAACGATAGAATATGCCGAATCCGGACCGGACTATTTGCTAACCGTGAAATGATATTTCCCCGATCCCATGTTTAACTGCACATATCCATCACTGTTACCTGCAGACTGAATATCTTTATTGGATGACAGAGCCTGCCCGTTTTCCTTTATCGCATCTGCTGATCCGGCGGGAACATATACAGAGGCAGTTGTGTTTGCCGGAATTTCCACATCCAGGCTAAATGAACCGTTTTCTGTCTTCCAATGAGAGCTCACTGTTCCATAATAAGTTTGCAAATCGGCTGATACGGTTGTCAAACCCTCTCCAGTATGTGGCATAATCCTGATATGCTTATATCCCGGGCCATCTTCGTAAGTATCAATCCCTGCAACCACTCGGTACATCCAGTCGCCAATCGCTCCATAAGAATAATGATTGAATGAATTCATCCCGGGCGTTTGAAAAGTGCTGTCGGGTTTTCTTCCATCCCATCTTTCCCAAATCGTTGTTGCACCCATTTTTACAGGGTATAACCATGATGGATATGTTTGTTGCAACAATAATTTGTATGCAATATCGGTATGGCCAAACCTGCTCAGCACATGACAGAGATATGGAGTTCCCAAAAAACCTGTTGTTAAATGATTGCCATAACTGCTGATATTTTGCACCAGCCTGTCTGCCGCCTGTGCTCTCAACGATTCAGGCAACATATCAAAATTCAATGCAAGTACATATGCAGTTTGAGTTCCTGATACCAGTCTTCCATTGGGCGTCATATATTCTTTTACAAATGCATCTTTTATTTTCTGAAGAAGCCCGGAATAAAAAGTCATATCATCCTGCTTACCCAACACTTTTGCTGCATTGATCAGCAATTGCGTGGATCTTGCATAAAAACATTGAGCGATCAAATATTTATCTGTTACAGCAGCGCGCCCGTCATTATCATCTTCCGGGCGATAGAAGAGCCAGTCTCCAAAATGAAATCCAGTATTCCATAAATCGTTTTTACTCGCATGATGCATATGTTCCACCCATCCTTTCATGCTGTTATATTGTTGCTCAAGAACTCTTCTATCACCATAAGCGAGATATATATTCCATGGAATAATGGTTGCCACATCAGCCCAGCCGGTGCTTCCGATCGAAACATTCAAAACATTCGGAATTACAAATGGAACGGCGCCGTTGGAAGCCTGATCGGCAGCGACATCTTTCAGCCACTTTGCAAAAAAATCATTCACATTCATATTGTAAGTAGCCGTCCGGGAAAAGACCTGCGCATCTCCGGTCCAGCCGAGTCGTTCATCTCTTTGCGGACAATCCGTTGGCACATCCAGGAAATTTCCTTTTTGTCCCCACTGGATATTATGTTGTAGTTGATTAATCAAAGCATCCGAACTCGTAAACGATCCTGTCTTCTTCATATCAGAATAAAGAGCGACAGCCGTAAAATTCTCAGGTTTTAATTCACCCGGATATCCTTCTACTTTTATGAACTGAAATCCATGAAAAGTAAAATGAGGTTCAAAGGTTTCTTCTTCCCCGCCTTTCAGTATATAAGTATCTTCCGCTTTAGCAGCGCGTAAATTTTCGGTATAGAAATTACCTTCTTTGTCCAGCACTTCGGCATGTGAGATCATAATTTTATCGCCGGCATTTCCTTTTACTTTTACCACTACCCATCCGACAAGATTCTGCCCGAAATCAATTACTTTTTCTCCCTTGGGAGTTGTGAGTATGCGAAGCGCTTTGAAAGTTTCATGTTTCCTGATTGGCTCATTATAGGTTGCGATTAAATGATCGTTGGGAAATTCTGCAACCTTTACTCCGCTCCATGCATCGTCTTTGTATTGAGCGGTTGACCATCCTGTTTTTTCATCGCGGGCGTCAATAGTCTCCCCATTATATATTTCGGATGATTTGATAGAACCTGTAGATGATTTCCAGGATTCGTCAGAAACGATTGTCTCCTTACTTCCATCAGTATAGGTTAGATCCAACTGAAATAAAAGCGAGATATCTCTTCCATAAAAGTTTTTATTATTGCTAAATCCGATATATCCCCGATACCATCCGCTCCCCAGCGTTACTCCGATTGCATTGCTTCCCGCCGAAATAAAATCAGTCACATCATACATCTGGTACTGCAATCTTTTTTTGTATGAGGTCCACCCGGGTGTCAAAAATGCGTCTCCCACCCGCCGGCCATTGATCTGTGCTTCATAGAGCCCATGGGCCGTGATATAAGCGTAAGCTGATTGTATTTTTTTGTTAGCAGTGAATGTTTTTCTGAAAAGCGGACTCGGTCTCATGACAGAATCTTCAGTAAATCCGGGTTGAATCCATTTCGCCTTCCAGTCTGATTTCTGCAATAAACCCATTTGCCAATATGACGGCTCGCTCCATGCAGAGGCATCGCCTTTATTATCCCATATCCTTACCTGCCAATAATATTTTTTTCCTGATTCCAGCGCAGGCCCCTGATAGGTTATATGTACCGATGAATCAGAATTGATCCTGCCCGGGCCCCATACTATTTTTTTATTCTGAGTAAGAGAGGATGAAGAATTACTGACACGGATTTCATAAGCCGTCTGAATCGTATTTCTTTTATCGGAAATGATTTGCCAGCTGAATCTCGGCAAGAGGATATCAACCCCGACAGGATTTGTGCGGTTTTCAGTAAGGAGGTTTTCTACTTTTACCTGGGCTTTTGAGAAACAGAAAAGAAACAGGAACATTGAAAATAAAGAAACTGATTTGAGCATATTGGCAAGATTTATAGTGATGATCTGTCCGAAGAGATCCCAAACTTTCAAAAAGTTAGGCACTTTTCCAAAGTTTGTTCCCATTAAAATTAATTCCTCTCATTTATCTATCCGTCCTGAACTGTTATGATTGCCCGAAATACCCGGCTGATCGATTAAAATAAATACATTTACGACTGATTATGGAATCTGAAAATATTTACCGGCTGATTGCCATTGACGAGCATTCGGTTACTCCAAAATACAGGCAGGTGATCGATTCAATCCTGAAAGCTATCGAGGAGGGACGGATCGGCAGGGACTATTTATTGCCTTCCATCAACGATCTCAGCTATGAACTGGAAATTTCGCGCGATACGGGTACAAGGGTATACCGCGACCTCAAGAATATGGGTATTGTCAATTCGGTTCCGGGCAAGGGCTATTTTATCGCCAATATCAATATCAAAAAAAGAATTAAGGTTTTTTTACTGTTCAATAAGCTGAGCACGCATAAAAAAATTATTTATGATGCTTTTGTCACAGCTCTCGGAGAAAATGCTTCCATAGATTTTTATATCTATAACAACGATTATTCCCTCTTCAAAGAATTATTGAAAAATAAAAGGGAAGATTATTCTTATTATGTGATCATTCCGCATTTTATGGAAGGTGGAGAGAATGCTCATGACATCATTAATTCCATTCCAAAAGATAAATTATTGCTGCTGGATAAACTGTTGCCATCTGTTGCAGGAAATTATGCTGCTGTTTATGAGAATTTTGAAAAAGATATTTATTCTGCCCTGGAACAGGCATTAGAACCCTTAAAAAAATATCAAACGCTCAAAATAATTTTTCCCGAATACACTTATCATCCAAGGGAAATACTGAAGGGATTTTATTTGTTCTGTACACAGTATGCATTCAATTATGAAGTCATCAAAAAAATTGAAGAGGAAGAAATAAAAGAAGGTACAGTTTATATAAGCCTGATGGAAAATGACCTGGTTCTTTTGATTGAAAAAATAGTCGATGCCGGAATGGAAGTCGGAAAAAAAGTTGGAGTGATATCCTACAATGAAACTCCTTTGAAAAAAATTATTCTCAGTGGAATTACAACTATCTCGACCGATTTTCAACTGATGGGAGAAAAGGCAGCGCAGCTGATCATGGAAAAATCAAAAGAACATATCGCCATTCCGTTCTATTTAACGCTGAGGGAGTCGTTGTAAGTTTTTTCTCACAGATGGCGCAGATGCACACAGATCATCATCGCAACAAAAAATAGCTGTGAAAATCTGTGTAATCTGTGCGAAATATATCTCAAAAAATGAGGGAAACGTAAAAACGCTTCCCGTGAATAATTGTTGATTATGACAACTACCCTGCTTAATAAAAAATCTTCAGTTTCACTGCATCTTTTCTACAATAATTAGTATGCCAAAAATAAAAGACTGGTTCAGAGCTTTTTATATTTTAATCAATCTACGAAATGGTTCGTTTGTGAACAGTCTTTGTCCGCTTTTGATACAAACCATTTATATTCGTCTAATCCTCATGTTAAAACAGCCCCATGCTTAAAATTCATTCAAAATTATTTTTCGTTTCTTTCTTATTCATTCTTGCATCCTGTAATAAAAATAAAAAACCTTTTTCAGGCTGGCCGGTTTATGGTGGTGAAGGAAACACACATTATTCTTCGCTCACAGATATTGATACCAGTAATGTAACACAGTTGAAAGTCGCCTGGGAATATCATACGGGTGATGGTGATACGGCGAGCCATTCTCAAATTCAATGTAATCCAATTATGGTGGACGGCTTTGTGTATGGCACAACTCCAAAAATGAAATTGTTTGCAGTGGACGCACTGACCGGGAAAGAAAAATGGACTTTCAATCCCTTTGCATCTTTTGATACTGCGCGCTCATTCAAAGTGTCTTTTTTCATTATGAATAATTGCAGGGGTGTTGCTTACTGGACTGACGGAAAGGATGACAAACGAATTTTTTACACCGCGGGCTCTAATCTTTTTGCTGTGGATGCCCTGACCGGAAAAATTATAGAGTCATTTGGCGACCACGGGAAAATTGACTTGCATGAAGGACTGGAAAGAGATGTAAAAGATTTATTCGTCACCTCCACATCTCCTCCTGCTGTTTATAAGAATTTGCTCATTGTCGGTACACGCGTATCCGAAGGCCCTGATGCAGCACCGGGGCATATTCGTGCATACGACGCGCGGACAGGAAAACAGCAGTGGATTTTTCATACGATCCCTCATCCGGGTGAATTGGGTTATGATAGCTGGGAAGATACTGCTGCTTACAAACATATCGGAGGCGCGAATGTATGGTCTGGATTCAGCCTGGATGAAAAAAGAGGAATTGTATATGCGCCTACGGGCTCTTCATCTTTTGATTTTTATGGAGGAAAAAGAATCGGGAATGTTTTATTTTCTGATTGCCTGCTCGCACTGGATGCAAATACGGGAAAAAGAATCTGGCATTTCCAGGATATTCATCATGATGTGTGGGACCGGGATTTTTCTTCACCACCCGCGCTGGTAACGGTGATGCATAATGGAAAAGAGGCAGACGCAGTAGCAATTACAACTAAAACGGGTTTTGTTTTTTTGTTCGACAGAGAAAACGGTACCCCTTTGTTTCCGATTGAGGAAAAACCCGTTCCATCGGAAACTGAACTGGCAGGAGAAAAATTATCGCCTACACAACCTTTCCCTTCCTTGCCCAAACCCTTTGTCAGGCAGTCTTTCACAGAGAAAGATATCAATACACTGCTCCACGATTCATCGATCGAAGATATCAGGAAGAAACTGGCGTCTTATAAAACCGGGATCATGTTCAATCCTCCGTCCACCAATGGAACCGTTATATTTCCCGGCTTCGACGGAGGTGGAGAATGGGGTGGCCCTTCCGTGGATCCTTCCACCGGAATTCTTTATGTGAATGCAAATGAAATGCCCTGGGTATTGACCATGGTTCCAATTGTTCAGACTGTTCCAAAAGGAGAAAATTTAATGGAAGCGGGACATCGTTTATATATCCAGCATTGCATGGCCTGTCATGGTCCTGACCGGAAAGGAACCGGCAATTTCCCCTCGCTGATCAATGTTGAAAAAAAATACAAAGAAGATAGTTTTAATATCCTGATTTCTACAGGAAGAAGAATGATGCCTTCATTCAGACAATTGGATGATGAAGAGAAAAAAGCGATTGCTTCCTTTGTATTGTCAATTAAAAATTCAGAAAAACAAAAATTTGTTCAGGTGCCGCATCCCGAAGATGCATACAGAAAACTTCCTTATTCAATTACAGGCTATAATAAATTCCTCAGCAAGGAAGGTTACCCCGCTATCGCTCCACCCTGGGGTACGCTGAATGCAATTGACCTGAATACGGGAGAAATGATCTGGAAAGATACCTTAGGTGATTATCCTGAACTGGCCGCAAAAGGGATTCATACAGGAACAGAAAATTATGGCGGACCTGTAGTGACAGCCGGAGGTTTATTATTTATTGGCGCAACCAAAGATGGAAAATTCAGAGCCTATAATAAAAGAACAGGGAAATTATTATGGGAAACAACATTACCTGCTCCAGCTTTTGCAACACCTGCTGCCTATACAATCAATGGCAAAGGATATATTGTAATTGCATGCGGCGGCGGAAAACTGAACACCGTTTCGGGTGACAGTTACGTTGCATTTGCACTGCCTTAAAATTAAATGGTGGATCTGCTAATTCCCGATGGGGTCAAGCTTCATCACAAATCCCCCATTTGCTAAAACATCAATTGAAGCTGCACTACCTTTTTTGTGATTGGTTTCAGTCACCCGTATTTCTCCCGGAGCCGTTCCGTCTGAAAACACAATTGCTTTGTAAGAAGGCTGATTCAAAAAAGAAAGGTCGATTGAAAAATGTTTCGCATGAGCTTCCCCGTTAATTCCTGCGATATACCAGGCATTGCCACTTTTTCTCGCCAGAAGAATTTCTTTCCCGGGTTCACCCAGCAGGAATTTCGTATCATCCCAGGTATTCGGGACATGTCCCATAAAATTTTTTACAGGGGCTGACTGGCTTAGATAAGAAGAATCACTGTCGGCAAAATGCAGCATGCCCGACTCAAAAACAACAGTCAATGCCAACTCATGTGTATTGGTCGTGACATGCGGACAACATGCATAATCCGAAAATGTAACGGGTGTATAATCCATCGGACCGACTACATTTCTCGTAAAACTGATAATGGTATTATGTTCAGGGGCATGCTGGGCAAAAGAATTATCCCATCCATATTGTTCGGCGCCTTTGACCCCTTCCATGGAAATCAGGTTTGGATATGTTCTCGACCATCCGCGTGGTAAAGTACAGCCATGAAAAATAACCATGATCTTTTCTTTTGCCGCATCTTTTAATATATCAAAGTACAATTGCATGATCTTTTGTTTGTCGCTCTGGAAAAAATCTACTTTGATTGCTTTTATACCCCAGCGATGCAGCTTGCTCAGTTCTTCTTTTCTTTTTACCGGATCATTCATGATATTTCTCGGTTGTTCGGTAACGCTATTATGATCGCCTCCTGAATTGTACCAAAGCGCCAGTCCGACTTTTTTTTCATTGGCATATTTTACCAACTGACTGATATCTCCGCCCTGCATGATATTCCAATTTGCATCCACTAATGAATATTCCCATCCCATCTCCTTTGCCAGGTCCACATATTTTTTCAGTTTCACAAAGTCTTTGCTGCTGGAATGATCACTCCACCAGCTCCAGGAGGAACGTCCGGGTTTTATCCAATCGGTATTTCCGATCCGGTTGGGATCTGCCAGATCATAAACCAGGTTTGATTCAACAATCGGTCCGGGAGTTTTTCCGACGATGATCACGCGCCATGGCGTGGAAAAAGGAATCGTGGCTGTTGCGTAGCTATCCCCCACTCCTCTTGCTTCTTCGGCCAGAGGCATTCCTATTTTGTAAATGCCTCCTGAGCAATCCTGCTGCAGATGAGCGCCGAAATAATTCCTGTCGACATTACTTTCAGTCAATAAAAGCCAATGCTGATCGATCTGAAAAATTACCGGGAATGCCCAACCGCTTTTTACGGGCGCCTTACTTCCAACCGGAATTCCGTTAAGATAATTTTCTTCATATGCAGGAGAATAATTGCCGGGCATCCCATAAGTTTCCAGCCACATTTTACCATCAGGAATTACAAAACTTGTTTTTTCATTGGTGACAATTACTTTTTTACTTTGACCGGGGAATCGGTAGCGGAAAGCGACTCCGTCATTATAAGCACGCAGATCGATTTCAATCAAAGCATTTTTTTCATTTTTAAAAGTCACAATGGTTTCGTTACCTAGGGCATGATTGATCTTGTGCTTACCGATTTTCAGGCTGTATCGTTCATCAATTCTTACTACCTCAGACTTTACAAACGAAAGATGATCCGTAAAATCCTGGTCCTTTCTTTCAATACCCAGCGCTGAGGGTTTGACAATGGGATCCTCACCTGAGAGAACCTTGTATGACAGGTTCCCTTCCGAATTACTGAGAATGATTTGCAGGGATTTATTGGGAGAAACGGCCTTCCAGGAATTCTGTGCATGAAGAACCTGGGAAAAGAATGCGATTGCACTCAGAAAAAAATATCTCATAAATGCCGGTATTATTTTTTTTGCACAGGGCTGGCAGCGAAAAGAGAATTCCTCCTTTTCTCCGTTAGCTTTGCGCGATAATTTTTATTGTGACTCAAACACATAATTCCCCGAGCCTGCCTCCACCACCACGTACCCGTTTTCAAACTTAATCAATTTCAGGTCATGATTATTCTTCACGGGTTGTCCACCTTCAAGCACAGTCGCTTCTTTCGAAGGAATCCAGATTTCCGCCTTCATATTCGCAGGAATAGAAACTTTAAAAATAAAATGATGGTTTTCTATTTTCCAGTCGCTTTCAATTTTTCCCCGGATGGAAGAATAACTTCCCTTCGCCCAAATCAGATCACCCGCAGGCTGAGGTTTGATCATCACTTTTTCAAAACCAGGCGCTGCTGCATTGATACCAAGCAGTGAGCGGTAAAACCATTCATCCACCGAACCAAACATGGGATGATTTTGAGATGGGCCGCTTTCCGGGTAAGCCCAGGTCTCCCATAAAGTAGTGGCGCCGTGATCCAGCATATTACCCCATCCGGGATAAGTATGTTGATTGGCTATCCTGTAAGCCATATCATTCATATCATTTTCCCTCAATACTTCAAACATCATCCGGGTGCTAAATATTCCGGTTGAAAGATGCCATTCGTGACGGCTGAATTCGCTGATCAATTGCTGCATTGAATTCACTTTCTCCGGGGAAAGATCATACCACAGGCCAAATAATTGTGCACTCTCTGTAGCATTGTCGAATCTGCCTGTCCCCGGCACAAAAAACTTTGAAATGATTTGGTTTTTTATTCGCTGCGCCCTTTTGGCGAATTGGAGAGAATCATCCCGCTTATTTAAAATAGTTGCAAAACTAACGGCAAGGCATACATGATGATAATAGAATGAAGCCGCACTCAGGGCTTCCGGTTTGGGATCCAGGGCCTCATGATCGCTGATATCCCAATAAAAAATCCCGTCGACTGATTTTGACTCCAGGAAATCAAGCTGTTTTTTGAACGCTTCATAATATTCCGCTATGATCCGTTTATCCCCGTAAAAATCGTAGAGTTGCTTTTGCAAAAAAGGAAATGCCAGTTCCCATCCAAGCGGACCGGATTCATCGCCGTATCCCTTGTCTGCAATTCCGGTAAAGGGAGCAATTTCAGTGATGCCACCCTGTGGTCTTTGTTCATTCGCAAAATCGTTTACTGCTTTCCGGTAGAAATTCGACATATCATAATTGTACAGGAATGAATTGGCAGTAGCCACCATATCTCCACCATATCCCATTTTTTCACGTGCAGGGCAATCAGATTGTACGCTGAAGACATTACTCATAAAAGTCCACTGGATGGTTTTATGAAGTTGATTAAACATTTCGTTCGAACACGAAAAATCCCCGTTTTGCTCCAAATCCGAATTCATCCGCAATCCTTCAATATCATCCAATGTTGGCCTTCCGGGCCAGCCGGTAATTTCAACATATCGAAAACCATGAAACGTAAAACGCGGAGACCAGGTTTCGATTCCTTCTCCTTTCAATGTATAACGGTCTTCCTGCCACGCAGTTTCCGGAGCGCCGGGCCCCCCGCGAATTCCGCCTTTTTTGATTTGCGTTGCGCAGGTAGTCAGATAATTCAGTCTTCCATTCTCAAAAAGATCTTCTCCATATCTCAGAGCTATCCTCGTACCGGCGGGCCCCTGCACTTTTATTTTTGCAACACCCGCGAAATTCTGTCCCATATCCACAATAAAAGTGTCATTACTCAATACTGTTATGCGGACAGGCTTCAGGATTTTTGTAATTCTGATAGGCGGCTGCATCTGCGTTCTCAAAGTCCCCGAGGGGCCTTCTGCAATCACTGCATTCTTCCATTCTTTTTTTTCAGCTCCAACCTCACTAAATTTTTTCAGCTCGAGTCTTGCATCATATTGCTCACCGAGATAAACATTATTATGCGTTACGGGTCCGGGTGCAGTTTGCCATGATGCATCAGTTGCAATGATTTCATCCGAACCATCATTATACCTCACATGCAATTCTGCTTTCACGCAAGGCCT
The DNA here is from genome assembly GCA_035499855.1 of Puia sp. Lineage (GTDB taxonomy): Bacteria > Bacteroidota > Bacteroidia > Chitinophagales > Chitinophagaceae > Puia. The sequence continues at coordinate 46,875 of DATJXY010000117.1, forward strand.
TCCTGTTTGCTGGTAATTGCGCAGGTCCCATCTTCCAAATAATTTAAAAGGAAGCGGGTTATACCAGCCATTGCCCAGCATAACAGCGGCAACATTATTTCCTTTTTTCACCATGGAACCGATATCATACACAGCATATAAAACTTCTTTCCGGTAAGTAGTGAACCCAGGGTCCAGAACGTGATCTCCAATTTTATTTCCATTCAGGTAAGCTTCATAATATCCGACGCCGCTGATATATAATCTTGCAGAAATTATTTTTTTAGTAACTGAAAATTCCTTTCTGAAAACCGGCATTCGATCCTCTTTATAATAATCCTCATCTTTTTCCGGCTGATGAATTCCGTCGCTGATCCATTGCGCCTTCCAATCGGATTTATCCAGCATTGCTGTTTCGAACCAGTTGATATCACTCCATGATGAAGGATCACCATTCTGATTATAAGACCGGACCCTCCAGTAATATCTTGTAAAAGAATGAAGAGATTTTCCTCCATATTCGATCTGAGTACTTTGATCTGATAAAATTTTCCCTGTCGACCAAATATTTCCTCTTCCCTCTTGAATATCTTTCATATTATCACTCACGATCAGTTCATATGCTGACTGAAATTGATTTCGTACTGCAGAAACCAGTTGCCAGCTGAATCCGGGATTGGAAATATCAATCGATAAAGGGTTTTTGAGATACTCACATAAGAGATGAACAGGTTGCAATGAAGGTGCAGCAGACGTTACGGCGAGGATATGAAAAAGAAAATAAAAGAGAATAATTTTTTTCAAGGCAGCTTTTTGTAGAGCAATAATATAACATTTTTCAATCTCTGCATCTCTCCGGGCTTGCGAATAACTATAAACGCAGAGGCGCGGAGACAAAGGGGGATTGCTATAGAAGGAGACAAATGTATCTATGGCCAGAATATCCTTACCGGCTATTTTGTGTATTATCTTTTACTTCGAAAAAGACTGTGTGGCTGCCGATCAATCCTCCGGCACTAAGACCCTGAACTACGATTACATATTTTCCGGGCAGATCTGAAGTATAGAAATGTGTAATTTGTTTTCCTGACTCATCAGTATTGATTTCGGGCGACCAAAACAAAGGATTCCTGAAGTCGGGAATATGACTGCTGATCTGCTGCTCTGTTTCATATTCAGGCGAATAAAATGTTCTCTGCAACTGCAATCCATCGTAATCAATTGCAACGGCATGCGGGTCGAGTTCGAAACCTGAAAGGTCTCCGTTATAGGTTGAAAGACTCAGGATCCCATCGAAATCCTGGCTGCCGAAAGAATATTTGCGATCCACCAGTTCGATCTTATAAACTTTTAAAGGATCGTAAGACATCAATTTTTCGATATCAAAAACAGGAACGCCATCAATAAGAACAAGCGGATCATTTTTAAAAGGATCCTTGCTTTGTAATTCGGAAATCGGCAAATGAAATTTGCCTCCGCGCTTCGAAACATTCACTCCTTTTACATATTCACGGAGCACTTCTTCCATCGTGGTAAACCTGGTATAATTGTCCAGTAGATATCTTTCATCCGGGTCCAGGTAAAATGCAGTTGTATCGATTACAGGAGTACTGAACTGCTGCAATTTGCTCCCTGCAAATATATTTTGCACCTGCATATTAATGCTTTCATACAACAGGGTATTCGGCTTTTTATCAGGCATCGAAAAATCAGGAACAGGAGTCGAATCATACCGATCGATGAAAGGATTGGTGATATCGATCCGATAATTGCTGTCCCTTTGTCTATTTGTCTGGGCGATGAGTTCCTGCGGACCGTAAACATCTTTCAATATGAAATTAATCTTCCCCTGCTCATCGCTCGTCGCATCAGCTAATTGAATTCGGGTGCCCGGTACCGAAAGCCAGGCATCTATTTTTTTAGCCGGCAATCCTGTCCTGGTATCCGTTATTTTTCCTGTAATGATATGCCTTTTATATTCCGGAATAAATTCAAAAGCTGGTTTTTTATTTTGTAAAATATCTTCCCATCTAAATCTTCGCCATCCATGCGTGAGCATCAGGTTATCCATCGCCTCTTCCCTGCCTTTTCCTTCATTTTCGAAGTAATACTCCGGAGATTCAATTCCACCAGCCAGGTCAGATGCCAGCCAGAGATAGTTGTTGATATTTGTTCCATCCAATCCCTGTAATGAATCCAGGCGGTAAACTGCCATTGACATATTTGCCGGAACAGGCGTTCCATCCGATCTGGCAGAAGAAATCCGGAGATCGATCTTCTTTCTCGTCGCATACTCCTGCTGGTTAGTTTGAACCGTTAATTGTAATTTTTCCTTAGGGTATTTGAAATAGAGTCTTTCACAGACAGGGATTCTTTCTTCATTAAAAACCGTCACTTGAGAAATGCCTTCTCCAATTTTATTTTGATCGATCAAAAACAAAGCTTCACCATTTTTAAACAAACTACTCCCCATCCATTTCATCAGGCCACGAGTATGAATCAGAAGATACACATAACCCGGATTGTGGATATTTTTCTCGCTGACTATAATTTTTATCTGACTACTGTCTTCAGGAGCAAGTTTTACCACATAGCCGCTATCGTATGCAGCGGGCAATTCTTTCCTGAAGGATTTTCCATCCGGCAATTGAATGATAGCTTTGTATTTATGTTGCGCTTGGGGAGTAAAATCAAAATTGCCCAGGCCAAATTTGTATGGACGAAATCTCAATACGGTATCCTGATCATTGTCTACAAGAAAACAACTTGCATCCGTTCCTCTTCCATATTGATCTGCAATTTTAAAAGCAATTTTACTTTCTATGGAATTTACCAGATTACCTCCCTCAGGGAAAAACTGTATATCATAATGAAGCGATCGTTCTGTCGTTTCTTTTTCCGTAATTTTTTCAGTATTGATAACGGTGATATTTTTCCGAAAAAAATATTCCGGGCTAAAATTCTTCATCCAGTTGGTATAAGCTCTTAAAATATAATTTCCGGAATTGAGGGTGATGGGTAAATAGATCGAACCATTCCCATCTCCATTTTTCAATGAGAGTTTAGCCTGGAGCAGGGATTTATGATTCCGGTCAAGTAACTCCACATAAGCAATACGGCTGATGGAAAGTGGTTGATGAAAATAAGCATCCACATCATATACCTTGATCCAAATAATCTCTCCCGCCACATAGAAGTTTTTATCCGTATGCACGAATAATTTTTCCTGCATATTATTTTTTTGATAAACTAAAAACTGCTTTTCAAGCATTGAATCAGTTTGTGCGTAAGCTGCAAAACCGCAATAAAAAAATAAGCAACCGCTAAATATTTTTTTAAAAAAATTCATTCATCTCAAAATTTTAACTCATTGCCAAAACGATGGTTTCGCCAGGTATCCTGTTTTCCTGCAATCCGAACAAAGCGGGATAGCAGCATAAAAACTGTCTACCGCCCCACTTGAAAAGTCTTTCGGAACAATCGGCACCCATCCGGCACCGATCGCCTGGCGTACATGCATATCGTCATTGGCAATGACGGTTAAATAACATTCTGAATTATAATTCCAGCCGGGAACCTGGTCATTGCTGATAAAAATTCTTTGTTGCTGCAATGAACTGGCGTTGATAAACCCGACAACAATCTCATTCGGGTCGGTTGTGCTATGAATATTCCCCTTCAACTCTGAAGGCTGGGGATCAAATACCGATCCGGTTTGTTCCGTATTCTTTTTCATGATCTGCAAAAAATTATATTCATCTTCTGTAATCGTGTACTGGCTGACGAGAATGCTGTATTTCACGCTCAATTTGATGGAAGCAGGAGGGATGAATTCAATCGGAAATTCGCTGATGATATCCTTGCTTAATTTTGTTGAGGATGAAATCAGGATTGCTGTGGATGATTCATTAGACCAACACTTATAATAAGATGAATCGGGCGGAATCTCTGATACTTCGGCTATCGATGGCTGTGGCGGCGGAAAAAAAATCGTATCGTACTTTAATTTCGGAACATAGGGCATATGAAACTCCCATGTTTCAAGAAAATTCCAATAATAGTAACGGGAATTTTCAGCAGGATCATGTGTATTCGCATAAATTTGAACTCCATCACCGTCCTGCTTTCTTTGCCAGGTGATGCTATCGATTGGAGGAGTTGATCTGACTTCTGTAAAATCTGAAAGATATTCCCCACCACTTATTGTTTTAATCCGCAAGCGATATTGCTCTGCATTGCCCAGATGAAGCTGATCAGAGTGATAAACACCTGGACCTGATTCAGTCAGGCCATATATTGAATTGTCGTTTCCTTCCACCTGGACTTCAGCGCCGGTCTCATAGTGAATTGTCTGATCACTTATGATATTGCTCCTTGACAAAATAATATCGGTAGGGCCCACTCCGGTATTGATAAAGCCTTCTACCACGAGATAACCCGTTGGAGGCGATTTCACAGGCAGCGTGAATTTTTCCCTGCATGCAAGCAGAATTACCAGGAAAAAAAATAATATTCTTTGTTCAAGCTTCATGAATTTATTTTCTTTTTATCATTGCCAGAATGCGGGTTTTTTTAAAAATCCTGTCTTCCTGCAATCAGCGCAAAGCGGTGAAGCGCCAAAAAAACTGATGATGGTATCCGGGATTTGCGCATCCGGCATAATCGGAATATATCCTGCACTCTCTGCCTGCTTAACTTTCACCGTATCTTGATTGGATATGGAAGTCAGACTGCATTGCGGGTCATAATTCCAGTTCGGAACCTGGTCATTACTGATAAAAATTCTTTGCTGCTGCAATGAACTCGTACTGATATAGCCAACAATTATTTCAGATGGATCGTTTGTGTTGTGAATATTCCCTTTCAACTCAGAAGGCTGGGGATCAAAGATGGATCCGGTTTCTTCAGTATTCTTTTTCATGATCTCAAGGAAATCATAAGCATCTTTTGTAAGCGCATATTGCTTGACGTTAATGCTGTATTTCACACTTAATTTGACGGATGCGGGAGGAATAAGAGCAAGGGGGAAATTTTGAATGATATCCTCACTTAATCTGGCAGATGAACCCAGCAATAAACTGGCAGAAGTATCACTGGTCCAACATCTGTAATATGAAGAATCTGGTAATATGGAAGCTACCAGAATCCTTCTCGGTATTGGATATTCATAATTGATCGTATCATATTTTAATTTGGGAACATAGCTCATATGAATTTCCCAGGTTTCTTCATATTCCCATTTATAATATCGTGAAAGGTTGGATGGATCATGAGTATTTACATAAATCTGGATTCCATCTGCAGCATTGTTTCTTGTCCAGTTAACGCTGTCAATCGGTGGGGTGAATACAGTCGGTGTGAAATCGGAAAGATATTCATGACCATCGGTGGTTTTAATCCGCAACCGAAATTGCTGCGCATTGCTGAGATGAAGCTGATCAGAATGGTAGATGCCCGGCCCCGATTCCGATAAGCCATAGACCGAATTATCGTTTCCCTCCACCTGAACCGAGGCACCGGTTTCATAATGAATTGTCTGATCACTGACAATATTGGATCTTGATAATTTTATATCCGTCGGACCAGGACCACAATTAATAAATCCTTCTACCACCAGATAACCGGCCGGTGGAGATTTTACAGGCAATACGAATTTCTCCCTGCATGCAAACAAGGTTAAACACAACAAGAGAAAAATTATTAGCACTCTCACAGTTTTTATTTAAAAGCAATATTGAAATTCAAATAAGGGATGGCGCTTCCAAAAATGGAAAGCTTGTACCCATTCACAATTCCATTTTCAGAAATAAAATAAACAGAGTACGGATTTTTTCTCCCCGTGAGATTATAAACACCGATCGTCCATGATACATGATATCTCTGTGTGACTTTATGATTCCCGTCGATATTGATAGCGACATCTGTTCTGAAATAATCCGGAATCCTATAACTGTTTCTATCGGCATAGAGTGTCCGAAGCGATCCTGAATAATAAAAAGTACCGATAGGAATAGTAATGGGTCTTCCGGTAGCGTAGGTCATGTTCAGAGAAAAACTATATCGATGGGTGATCCGGTAATTGCCGACAAGAGTGATCTCATTTGGAATATCGTAGTTGGCAGGATAGTATTGGCCACGATTGATCACCTCTCCCGCCGTGGAATCATCCATCTTTAAAAATGTTCTGGAATAGGTATAACTGATCCATCCATTCAGCTTACCAGTTGCTTTTTTTAAGAGCAGTTCCACTCCATATGCTTTTCCCTTCGTATTGAACACATCGGTTTCGATATGATGATTGAGCACGAGTATGGCTCCGCTCTTGTAGTCGAGATAGTCTTTTATATTCTTGTAGTACACTTCCACGGATGTTTCGATGGTATTGGATTTAAAATTTTTGTAAAATCCAAGCGAGAGCTGATCTCCATATTGAGGTTTGATATTTGGGTCACTCAATTTCCAGATGTCTGTCGGAGCCTGAGCAGTAGTGTTTGAAATTACGTGTATGTATTGACGTTGGGTATTATAACCTGCCTTCATGGAAAAATCCTCGGAAAAAGAATACCTGGCAGAAACCCTGTATTCAGGCCCCGAATAGGTTTTAATAAATTTTCCTGAAGGATAATAAATGGTTCCAGTGATATTATCTTCTGTCTTGGGCTGACCCACAGGATAGGTATTCACATTCTGTGGGCCAAGATAATTGAATACAGAATACCGGATACCGGCATCAATCGCCAATGTTGGGCTGATATTATAATGATCACTTAGGTACAATGCACTCTCCAAACCTTGTTCAGCGGCCACCACATCAGGTATAACCAGTGATTTACTATCCCAGGGTTGATAAGACCCCGGATGAAGTTTATAAAAAATTGAATTCAATCCGAATTCAACCGTATGATTGGGACTCAGATAATAATTAAAATGAGCTTTGAAATAAAGCTGATTGATATCAAACGATAATTTATATCCATTGAGCGGATTCTGATCGCTGGAAATATTATATTCATATCCATCGTAACCCGTGGAAAAAAGTCCATACAGCTTATTCCCGAAAATATGTTTCCATTTCAGTGAAATATTCTTATTGCTATAACTGTAAATTGTATCACTGTTCAGATTGAATCTATCCTTACTCAGATAACCGGTGATATAGAGGTTATTTTTTTTATTGATCTGATGACTGATATTAAAAGTAATATCATAAAAAGATGCCCTGCTGTTTTTATATTGATCAGGTAATAAATTCAATAACCAATTGGCATAAGTGGTGCGTCCGCCGATTATGAAGGATGATTTATCTTTTATCAATGGGCCTTCAATTTCGAGCCGGCTCGTCAGCACCCCGATTCCTGCGACGCCTGTAAAATTTTTCTGATTTCCTTCCCTCCCATTGATATCAAGGACAGAAGACAATCTTCCCCCGTATCTCGCCGGAATACTGCTTTTATACAGTTGCACATCTTTCACCGTTTCCGGATTAAAAGCAGAAAACAATCCAAAAAAATGAGAAGGATTAAAAATAGTAGCGTCATTGAAGAGAATAAGATTCTGATCTGCGGAACCTCCTCTTACATTTAAACCTGTACTCGATTCTCCAACGGATTTTACTCCAGGCATCGTGAGAACCACGCGCAATAAATCAGCTTCACCAAAAACAACAGGAACCTGCTTGATGGTTTTGATATCAATCTTCTGAACACCCATCTGAGTGCTTCGCACATTGCTTAGTTTCTGCGCAGAGACAATCACATTTTTTAAAGTCATCACCTGCGGCTGCAATTCTATATTCATTTTTCCCTGACCATATAGAACAATTTGTCTGCGCGTATCCCGCATTCCAATACTTTGAATATTCAAAATATATCTTCCCTTAGGAAGGGAAATGGAATAATAGCCATATTGATCAGTTGAAACTCCGATATAAGATTTTTCAACGTAAACAGAAGCTCCCACGACATGCTCGCCATTGCTGGCATCTATGACATAGCCTGCAATGGTTGCACGTGGCTGACCATTATCAGCATTCTTATCACCGATCTCGTATATTTTATTTTCTATTGCGGCTTTCTGACCTGTTTTTCTTTTTGGTTCCTCTTCAGGACCAGGAATATTGACTGCCGATTGTTTATTACCGATTACACCACTGAAGAGTCCTTCCGGTAAATTTGTTTTTACAGCCTGTCCCTGACTGATAAAAACACGTCCCGAAGCATCCGTCGAAAAATAAAAATTAGTCCCTGCAAAAGCCAGGTCCAATACTTTCATTAAAGGCTGCTGATTCACTGAAAGGGTTATGCGAAGACTGTCGAACCTGGAAGGGTCATAATAAAAACGATAGCCGCTCTGAATCTCCAGTTCATAAGCAAATGAGTCAATCGCAACTGACTGAAAATTTGCCGTGATCAATGCCTGCTTATTTTGCTGCGCTGATACGATACCGTTAAAACCCATCAAAACAAAGAAGAATATTAAGAGACTGGGGCGTTTCATATATTCCTTGTTATCTGTTCGTAATAGGCCGCGGTCCGGAGAAGGGTATTTTCCCTGTCTTTTCTGAATTTCAGTCTGTTCTTTTTCAGGAAATCGCGGATTTCTTTTTCTCTGTCGTGAAATATTGCGATCAAATCATTCTGATCCCTGATCAGATAAAAAACATTATTTTTTTTGATATAATAATTCTCTGATTCGGCAATCGATCTTTCGATCCCTTCATTGGCGGAGACATCCTGAACGATTGTCTTCACCTGTTTTTTTAAAACACTGATTTCACCAGCTGATAATAATTCGTAGAACTGGTTATCAAAAACTGAATTGTTGATATCGCTTTTTTGAGGCCTGACAAAATGATGGCCGCCGATCGTAAATTCATCAATTCTTCTGCTATGCAATTGAAGCGGGTACAGGCTGTCTTCCAAAACCAGAATATCCTTCAGGTTATCGTATAGCATCGGAACATCCTTATATAAAATCCCGTCATAAACAATATCTACAGGAGTAAAATGATCTATATAAAAAAAAGGGCTGCCTTTTTTGAAATGAAAATCGTATCCCGGATATTCGGGACCGTTATAGAGTCCTGATTGAGTCGAAGTCAATAGATAAAATATATTGATGGTGGATGAAGTAACAGATTGATAAAAAATGCTGTCACTTTGACTTTGCTGGGATATTGCTTTGGGACCAGTAAAAACAAAATAAAATAATGCCAGGTTTATGGACATATAATGCCATCTCATGCGCAGCGTTTAGGTTGTCTGATGTCCTTAAAAATATATTTCTTTCGGCTTGAGAGATTTGGATAATTCCTGAAGCAGTTTATTTGGGGACTGAACGCAGATATTTGCGGATGAATTGGGCCCCTGAGTCGACCACTCCCATCAGGCCGGTGGACCACCCTCGTCGGGTGAGTCGACCACTCCCATCAGGCAGGTGGACCACCCTGATCAGGCTGCAATTATGCTTTTGAAATTAACATAAAACTATGCTGCTGCCCCTTATAACTATTATAGAGGAGTATTTTCCGGAGTTTTTTATCAGAAAATTTTCTTTTGATCATATGCCCGGGCAGATGCTGGGATTGAAGAATATGAGAAGCCAACCAAAAGCCAATAGCAGATGCAGTAGGGAATTCTCCGGACATATGTTTAAAGCGGACGATCGTCGTTTTATCGTTAAAAATATTTTCACAGGCAGCGTAATATTTTAATAAACGGTTGTCTCCATTCTCACCCGTCATCAATAAATCTATCTTTTCATCAGTTTCCAAATTCTTTTTAACGAAATCCTTCAACCTGCTCACGACAATTTTCTCATCATCACTATGTATGGTACTGATATCCTGAATTGAAACTATTGCACCGGATGAAATTCCATTGACCAAAAACATGGCAGATCCTTCGCCAGCAATACTGGCCGGAGAATTTGTTTGATATAAATCCTGGTTGGATACGGGCTCCTTTTTATACCATCCATCCAGCCAGTCGATATTATAATTATAGTCAGATATCTCATCAACTGCACCCAGCAAATAATTTGCCTCAGGATTTTCCTTACTCATCATGATGGCATCCATCAAAGCATTCTCGAATGCAAGCCCGCGGTGTACATGAGTAATATTATATTTTTTGTTGGCCGTTAGCAAACCGATGGTAGAAGCGATTGCATTGGCAGTGCTCTGTACAAAATTTCCGGGAGCAAGAAGACCCTCTTCATATTCGATGATCTGGTTTAGGAATTTAATGCAATCTTCCATTCCCCCATTAGCCGTGCCGACAATAATACCTTCGGGAGATGCAGCATGCTTCAGCAATGGCAGGGCGGCTCCCACTCCAATTCTAACGGCCTTGCCCATACGCCTTAGCAAGCCCGGAGGAATACCGGGATAATCCGGCTCAATAACATGAAGTTTATTTCCTACCGATGCATGCAAAATGTCAATAGCTGCATTTGAAAAACTTTGCTGGGGAGATATAGCGCTGGTCTGATGGATATATAACATAGCATCAGGCTTTTGAAAAAATCAATGAAGAACAATTTCCGCCAAAACCAAATGAATTGGACATAGCATGATTAACTTTTATTTTTTTGTATGCTGTGACCGGCTTTAATCCGGTGGACTCAATCGGTTCTTTGAAATGAAGAGAAGAATAGATTTCCTGGTGTTTCAGGTTAAATACTGTGTAAACGGCCTCTATCGCTCCTGCTGCTCCTAAAGTGTGACCGATATTTGATTTGGTAGATACAAAATCAGGAACTGACCCGAATACGCGGAGCATCGCACGGCTTTCTGTCTCATCATTATTTTCTGTGCCGGTGCCATGCGCATTGATGCAGCCGATCTCACCAGGATCAAGTCCTGCTGTCTGAAGCGCTTCTTTCATGGCAAGATAGGGTCCGTCTCCCTGTTCAGAAATTGAAGAAGGATGAAAAGCATCATTGGCATTTCCATAACCCGTTAATTCCGCATATGGATGCCTGTTATGAATATCTTCTTCCTTTTCCAATACCAGAAATGCAGCTCCCTCACCCAGGTTCAGCCCTTTTCGGCCTTTATCGAAAGGAGTACAAACTCCGGGAGAAAGAATATGGAGCGCATTGAATCCATTGATCGTAAATTTTGCAAGGCTGTCCACCCCTCCTACAATCGCTCTCCGCGCCAGGCCATGCCTGATCAGTCGTGCGCCATACATGATGGCATTGGCAGATGAAGAGCAGGCAGTATTGATAGTGTTGATCACACCTCCGATCTTGTAGCGCTTCTGCAGAAACAAATTGACCGAACCACAATCATAAGAAGAAAGGAATGCAGAGCCTTCGGAATCTTTATTGGCATCGTGATACAATTCGTCGGTCAGGCACATTCCTCCGACTGTAGTCGCACCTACAAGAGCAGTATCATTTGCCTCCAATTGTTCAGTCCTTAATCCGCTCTCGCGAATGGCTTCATTCAATGCATACAGTGCAAGCAGGTCGGTCCGGGTGACTGCGGGCTCATCCACTTTCAGTTTTTCTTTCAATGATTCTGTGCTGATTTTAATTTCACCGCAGGGCAATTTGCCCGAGTAAGCAGAAGGGAAAAGGCCCAATGTTGTAATTCCACACTCACCATTCACAAGGGCATTGCGGTTTGCAGACAGATTATCTCCCAAAGCACTGATAACACCCATTCCGGTTACGAGGATTCTGCTCAATTAAAAGATTTTATATGCTAACTGTTGACCGATGGCCGATTGGCGATGGCCGTTGGTCGAACTTTAAAGGAAGCTTTCTTAAAAGTATGATCGGCCAACGATCATCGGCCATCTGTTATCGAAAAATTATTTCGTTCTATTCTTTTCAATATATTCAACCATAGTATTGATATCAACCAAAATCTTGCGGCCTTCTTTAGGGTCCTGAATGGTAATTCCATATTCTCTCGAAAGCAATACAATCAACTCAATCGAATCAATGGAATCCAATCCCAGTCCGTTTCCGAATAAAGGTTCGTCGTCCTTTATATCATCGGGGTTAACGGATTTCAAATTCAGAAATTCTACAATCTGCTTTTTTAATTGTTTCTTCAGCTCAGTGGTTTCCATATTTATAATTTCAAATTAAGTTTTTTCTTTTCAGGGCCGACAACGTGACCAGCTGGATTATAGCAATAATGATCAATAAAGATAGAATATTCATTAAAATATCCTTCAATTTTCCTCCTTCCAGAAATAAACCATAATAGGATTCAAGTGCCCAATGCAGGGGAGAAATTTTCATAATTCCCTGCAATGAAGTGGGCATTGCAAATGAAGGGACCAGCAAACCGCCAATAGCTGCTAATATGATAATTGAAACCGCGCCGAATCCGTTTGACTGTTCCTGTGTTTGTGCAAAGACGCCAACACAAATGGCGAAACTGACGGCACACCATCCGCAGATCAGTGTAACAATTATCAAAGCAGGAATATCGGCTGGCAGATAGAGCTTGGGTAAACCAATCTTCGGAAAGAGCCAGATACCTATCAAAAAAATTACTACTGCCTGAATGAAAGTAACCAAAAGATAAGTGATCTGCTTTGATAAGAGCGCCGTGAAATAGCTGGTGGGCATGGTTTTCAAACGCATAAAGCTTCCGCTTGATTTTTCTCTCACAACACTGCTTCCCAATGAAATCACGACGAAGAACATGGCAAAAATCGTCCATGCCGGCACATTGTGCTGGCTTGCATTGGGAATATTTCTGCTGCCGCTTCTTGACACCGGAACTTCGCTGATAGGTATATTGCTATGAAGAATATTATTTTCCAGCGAAACCGGAATTTCTTTTTCGTGAAGTGAATAATACAAATTCTTCACGATCTCATCTCCTTCTACAACCTGGAGTGCGCTTTCCAAAGCTCCGTTGATCGATTGACGAAATGACTGCTGTAATACGGGATGATAATATAAAATAATGGAATCGGGCCTGATAACCGTTGTCTTATTTGTATCATCACTAAGATTAATATCCTTCAGTGATTTGTCTGCGATATCTTTTGCTTTGGATGAAATAAAAGCAGAAAAATTTTCCGGAATGACAATCGCCACGAGCGCATCTTTCGCGTGCATCCTTTCAGGAATTTCTTTCTGGTCCTGCGTTCCGGAAATGATCTGCAAATGAAACATGCCGATTTTTTCAATGGCATTGATCAATCGCCGGCCAGATTCTCCCCTGTCTTTATTATCGATCAAAATGGAAATTTTATTATTGTTGACCAATTCGAAAGTGCTGTTCTGAACACTGGCGATGACGATCACTAATAAGATTGGCATTGCAAACATCATGGCCAACCCAACCTTATCGCGGGTTAAGATCCGGAAATCTTTTTTTATAGTGGTCCAAAGTTTGAACATGCCGTGAAATAATATTCAACAATCAATAATCAATACTCCATAAAAAAAATTGAACATTGCTTATCGATTATTTATTAAATATTCTAGAGAATCCATTTTTTAATCTCTGTATTTTTTCCCTGTCAGACTCAAAAACAGTCCTTCCAGTCCATCCTGCTGATGAGCAGCCAGTAATTTATCCAAATCGTCGTGTGCAATGATTTTTCCTTCGTCGATCAATGCAATCCTTTCGCATAATTCTTCTGCTTCACTCAGCTGATGAGAAGTATAAACCAAGGTAGTTCCTTTTGTGTTCAATGCTTTCAGGTAATCGATCATCGCGTGTCTTGTCTGAACATCTACTCCCACCGTAGGTTCATCGAGGAAAAGAATCCTGGGCTGATGCATGACAGCAATTGCCAGGTTCACTCTTCGTTTCATTCCACCCGAAAATTTGCGGACCGCCATATTGCGGACATCCTGCAATCCCAATACTTCCAATAATTCAGTGGTTCGATTTTTTATTTCCTGGCTTTTCATTCCAGACCATGCGCCAAAAAATTCCATATTCTCCGCAGGACTCAGCTCATGGTAAAAAGAAAAATCCTGCGGAACGAATCCAAATAATTTGTTGATTGATTTATTATGTGAAGCGACTTCGTTTCCCAATAAAGATATCCTTCCTTTTTTATAAGAAAGCAAACCGGTCATCAGGTTCATCAATGTAGTTTTACCAGCGCCATTAGGACCAAAAAGACCAAATCTTTCTCCTTCTGCAATCTTTAAGTTTAATTGAGAGAGGCATAAAGCAGATTGTCCCGGATAAATAAAATCCAGGTTAGTGATGCTGATTGCCGGATTACTCATGAAGGCCATTTTAATTTGGAGAGAGACTGGAATGCCTGTTTTTCAAGTTCGGCTATTTCAAATAAATAATCGCTCATGGTATTGAAGTCTTCCTGACTGCCCAGTCTCCCTTTATAAATTCCGGAAGCCTGAACTGCAGCAGTGCGCCAGAGATCTCCCGTCTGAGTAAATTTTTTTGATATTTCCGGCAGTTCATCCATCGGATGATAGGCATAAGCTTCCTGCAAAAAAGCCCCATAAATAAACCGGAAGCCACCACCGCCTGTTCCGATTTCTTCCTGCATGCGCACCAGTTGTGCGAGATAAGTTCCTGCTTTTTCCACCCCAAGTTTATCGCGCCATTTCCTGATTTTTGCGGCAGTATATTTTATTCCCCGAATTCCCGCAATATTTCCCGGGATATGCAGCATATCGCGGACATTTCTTTTGATACCCGTTTTGATGGCCCTTCTCATCATGTCATCGGTCACTTCCTTTCTTTCTTTCGGGTAATACAATTGTCCTCTCGGAGCGAACGCACCTTTTGCAAATCGTACTCTTTCCAATTCATAACTGCTGAGACTGGTAGCCGTTTCCATTACCGGATCGCTGATCAGAAACTGGTCGTCTTCTTTTCCAAAAACGATGATATTATGAGCATTGAAATGAAAACGATATTCTCTGGGAAAATAAGTCAGAAAATAAACGCCCACCTGGCATCCAACGGGTTGACCAGATTCAAGACATTCCATCAATACTCTATTTGCTTCCTCTTTCGAACTGAATTTTTTTCGTGCAACGGAAATACCAAGAGATTTGCAGGTTCTTTTAAAAATCAGTCCGGGTTGAGTTCGGAAAGCAATAGCGGGTCCGTTATTTATTTTCATAAAAGGAATGTAAATAAAAAACAGGCCTGAACCGATGCCAAAGGCAAGCGGTTCTGTTATTTTACTGATTCCATTATGCCTTAATAAACTCGTAGTAACTCCGTTCTCGCAATGCGCAGCCTGGATATGCTTAAAGTCAAGCTTCATGTACATTCATATTTTTAAGATCCTCCACACTTACTTCAAAAACATCGGCATATTTCTGCAATTTTTTGTCTGATAATTTGTCGAACACCGAAGGTTTGAGATGCTGCCTGACCCGCCATTTCCAGAAACCGGTATAAGCAGCCACGATGGGAATATCCATCAATTTATATTCCATGAAAAAAAGCAGGGGACTTGCTTCTTTGTTCAGAACTTTTTGTTTTGCATTGGCGATCCGGGCTTCCACATCATGCCAGGCAACATTTAACGCTTCCGATTTTATTTCCCAACCCTCACTCAGTTCCGTCGTATATTTTCCGGAATCATCAACTACATAACACATCTCTTTCGTAATCCTGTTCAGTGCACCCGGGTCGTGTGGGATGTCTTTTTTTTTCATAAAATAAAATTGTATGCCAAACTATCACTGACTATTAAATATTGTTTATTGAATAATCAATATTCAATAAACAATGAGCAATTTTTTTCAAATTATCAGCATACCGTCAACAGTCCAAACATATAAGAGAATCTTGAACTTTCAGGAACCAGCAACAGGATCTTCTGCCCTTTTTTTAATTTATTGCTGTGGAATAATTCATCTACCATAAAATAAACAGATCCTGCACCAACATTTCCCAGCGTGTCAAGATTAATGACCCATTTATCGTAAGGAATCGGGATATTGTCCTTCACCAGCTGGTCATAGATTTTACTCTTGAAGAATTCACTGGAGATATGCGGAAGGAAATAGTCAATATCTTCTGCTTTCAGACCTTTTTCTTCAAATATTGCTTTCAGCTTGCGGCCTCCTAACGGTATGATATATTCGCTCAACAATTTTACATCCTGCTTGATGCTGAATATGGATTTAGTGATCAGTTCTTCCGGAGTAAAATCCATATAACCCTTCAGAGTCCCATCCCCGTTTTTTTCTGACCCCATATACATACAGGCTTCCATTGAATTTGCATAGGATGTGCCATCCAGCCATTCGACACGAAGGCTGAATCCGTTTTCATTTTTTTTATCAGAAAGAAGAAATGCGCCCGCACCATCGGAAAGCATCCATCTCAAAAATTCTTTTTCGAAACCGATATAAGGATTTTCTTCCAGCTGTTTTAATTTCTGCGCTTCGTCCTCAAACACTTCGGAACGCAATGCTCCTGAAAATCTTTCGGAACCTGCTGCCACGGCTGTATGTACATCCCCGGTTTTTACAGCCATATATGCATATTTCAACGCATGCATCCCGGCACAACAAACTCCCGAAGGAGAAACGACTTCTATTGCATTTGTTTCCGGCAATTCTCCGTGAACCATCACCGCATGTGAAGGCATCATCTGGTCGGGAGAGGAAGTTCCACAAGCTAATAATTCAATCGATTTCAGTTTCTCCGGGGAATTATCAAACAATGCCCTCACTGCATTTGCAGCCATCAGTGCATTGGTATGGGTTGATTTGCCATTTTTTGTCAAAGCATAGAATCTCCGCTTAATACCATTATTCCTTAAAACGATTCTCTTCGATTTTGATGGGTTCTTATTGATATATCCTAAATATTCTTCCATCTCATCATTGGAAACAGGATCATTTGGGAAAAAACTTGCTGTTCTGGTAATATAAACCTCATTAAACGACATCTGCTACAGGGATTAATTCACTCCTAAATAATATTGTTTTTGTCTTTTTATGCGCCCGGATAAAAATGGTTTAAAAAAAATTGCATCCACCGTTAAAATAATCGGGGCCGCTATAAAAAGCGCAATTAAAAGATAATATTTGAATACAACAAGCCAGGCAGTTCTTTTTTTCCTTTTCACAATGAACCTGGCCCACAATGCAAATATGCGTCTTGCTTTGGATTCAATAAACATCAGGTTGTATTTAATCCGCACAGCTTTTTGCTCTACTAATGCCGCCTGCATACCATCCCACTCTCCTTTGTGCAGATATTGTTCCAGAATAGATCCAAAAACTTTTGTATGATCAATGTCATCATCTGCTACGCCCGGCTTGGGAAAAATATTCAGATAACGGTCTTTTTTTCCACTGAACATCCAGTGAAAAATCGTCACGAAACTGATTGGATTGGCATGATTGTCTACCAGGGCGATATTGCCGACCAGCTTTGCATTGGATTCATGGAGTGATTTTTTTACTCTTTCCATGGCGCTGATCCACATGTTGCGGGCCCCGGTGATTGTAACAACAGGCGTATTTTTTACGATATCCCGGAATGCGGGATGACTTAATATAGAATTCGAAGGAATACTCGGTGATAAGAACCAGGCCTGGTATCCGAGGATAATTAGATCGTATTTATTTTCCTTTAATTGAAAAGGCTCTAATTCTCCCGGAACCCCCAATACACAATCGGGCATTACGGCAAAGAAACGCGTGCCTGTCCATGGAAATGGATAATCAGTCTTTGGCCTGACACGAACTTTTTCCACGGAATCTCCCGATTCAATCAAGGGCGCGGTCAAATTATCAATGATTTCTGTTAGCTGGCCGGATTGGGAATAATAAATAGCCAATATTTTTTTACTCATGCAATCTTTAAATTAAGAATCCTGAAGTTTCAAAGCCTTTGATTTCTTACTATAATCAAGAATCGCTTCCTGCACTACTCCGGGTAATTTTTTATACGATTTGCGAATATAATCACTGTCTGTCTTAATCTCATTTTTATATCCCAATATGCCCGGTGCATGTTCCTGAACCATCAGCCGCAAAAAACGAAACTCGGCATTTGTGCTATCCTCGTGAATTGCAGTTTCCAGTTTCTTATGCCCGGATTTAAATAAACTCAGCTTTTTGTCCGGACTCCCGGATAAACCGGCTTTTTTCATGAGCAATGCACCTTCAAATGCCTGTTTTCCCGTTATGGAAATATTCTTCAGAACGCTGAGCTGGTCATCAACCAGGTTCCTTTTCTCTGATGCCATCGCCTGGTAAAATGCGCTCCTGTCAAATGATAATTCATTATCCTGTGCACAGGCAATAATTTTTATGGCAAAAAAAACAAGAAAATATCCGGTCCTTAAAAAGGTCTTTATCTTCATCCGTTTTCAAATATAAGAATAATGTACTAACACCTAAATCGAAGAAATGTATCTGCCACAACCATAGTAAATCTTATTAAATGTGAAACTTTTGAAAAATTTTCAACTACAGATACTAAGGTTTGCACGCTATTTGTTGATAAGAGTCAGCGAGTAAGATATGTATTTCATCATATATTCGCGTAATTTTTTATATTAAATGATCAACAATGAAAAAATTAATCTGTATTGTAATTGTTACGATTGGCATTTCGGTTACCGGGTTCTCCCAGTCAAAAAGCGGGGCTTATGAAACTACTTCTTACAGGACTTCGATAGGCGCACGCATTGGAACAGGATATTATGATGTTTTTTCTGCTGCATTTAAAGGATTTCTGTCCGAAACACCAGGCGCTCTTGAACTGAATCTTGGATTCAGGCCCGACCACTATGGTGGTGTGGATGTTATTAGCGTTTCCTTTGCTGCTGCATATGAATACCATTTTGATATTGCCCCTGCACCCGGGCTGAAATGGTTTATTGGAGGAGGATTAAGCATGTATAACACTTCAGTCTCCGATAACCAAAACGGTACTAACTATAGTTCAGGATTTGGAATGGGAATATTTCCAACAGGGGGTGTCGATTATAAATTCAATTCAATTCCGCTCGCCGTTTCGGCTGACCTCAGGCCAACCATTGGTTTGATTAGACCGAATGACTATTACAATTATTTTTATGTTAGCTTCGGCGTTTCGGCGAGATACACTTTTAAGTAGTGCGTAATGCGGAGTCTGGAGAGCGGAGGAGGATGGATGCTCATTCCTTCAGACTCCCGCTTTTCAGACCCCGCTCTTCCACTCTCTCTGCAGGAGTCAATGGCTGCTTCCATGAATTATCATAAGATTTGAAACAGGGATCCTTAAGCAATTCCTCCAAAAGGATTTTATTATCCATATATCCCGAAAGCAGGTTAAGAGCTTTCTTGTTTTCTTTTTTGAATACCAGCAATGCCGCATTCGTGCCGGCTTTTACCGCAATGGGAACCCCGCCTCCCAATTCTGCCCAATGGCCGCCGAGAATCAGATTTTTAACCGGAGCGCGATAGTGTGCAACTTTCAACTGCATGTTAATCCGGCCGGGCTTTGCTCCCATAATAGAGCCATTCCGGTTGCCGGTATAACGCCAATGTGTAACCGGAGTTGCCACTTCATAAAAAAGAATATGAGGCCTCAATTCTATTTTTAAAATTTCTTCTACTCTTTTAATCAGGACTTCCGCTATTTCATTTTTCAATTTTTTATATTCTTCACCCCGGATATAATTTCCATTCTGATCTTTTTCAGTCAGCCAATTATTTTTATAGTCCATAAAGGCAGGCATGTAGAGTGTAAGCGTGCCATTACCCGATGGAGCAAGGGATTTATCTCTCAGCGAAGGAGCGAGGATACTGATCTCTCCTTTTAAAGGATCTCCACTGGAATGTGCGTCAAAAGGCAGTTTTTCGCAGGCAACATGAATCATCTCTTCATCGAAGCCAAGGTCTTCTGTTGCACAATCGAGTGCAATGGAAACAGTAACGGAAGAACTATACAATTCGGCTCTTCTCAAATTATTCTTCATCCTGTCTGGAACAGCATTCTCCGGAAGCATTCGTTCATACAAGGCTTCCACATCACAGGCAGCAATCACGTATTTACTGGCAATCGAATGATCAGTATTATTGTATTTAAAACTGACGCCCGTACAGCGATCCCCGTCAAGCAGAATTTTTGTTACAGGCGCTTTCAGACAAACAGGATTTCCATAATAATTGATAATATGTTGTAACCATTGTGGAATCGTCTGGCTTCCGCCTCTTGGAGGACTCTGAAAATCCCCAAAATAAGCCCACCCTATCGGAATGAGGCAGGATAATAATTCCGTTTCCCCCGTGAATATTTTATGGATATTCTCATCCCTGAAAAACCGGTTCAACCCTTTTTTCAATCCTTTTTCGCCGGTATAAGAAATATAGGGAATGAATGGAAGCGCAAATTTTAAAAGTCTGGATTTATTTTTTATTCGCTCAACAAAAGACATTGTTTCCTCTGTCCGGAAAATATCATTAAACCTTTTGAATGAATTACCGAGTCTTTTTGCAGCGTGAAAAAATTTTTCTATCCCTTTTTTTTCGTGCGGGAATTCATCGATCAGTCTTTTTTTGAATTGATCCGGGTTATTCGTGAGAAGATAATCGTAACTATCTCCTTTATATCTTCGAATGCGTGTTTGAGGAACTGCAATCGGGTGATCATTTCCCAAAGCGTCGAATAATTTTCCCACCAGTCCGTCGGGCGCACATTGATTCAGCCAGTGAATTGCTGTATCGAACATGAAATTACCCCTTCTGAATCCAGCCAGGTATCCACCGATACGTGTTTCTTTTTCCAAAACGCAAACAGAAAAACCGGCCTTGCTCAATAAAGCGGCAGCCGTCAATCCGCCAACTCCCGATCCGATGACCACAACATCATAATAAGATTTTAGCTCTTGTTTTTGCATGCAGTAAGTTACGGAAGTTTAGAGTTCTCAGTTCAGGGTTTTGAATTCAATACATATCGGGTTAGGTTGAACGTTCGTATATTCGACCCTGCAGGGGGTCGGTAGTAAAAAATTATACGATTGATAGGCGTTCCCTACGGAACGTAAATCTTGTTGAGTTTTTCTACCGGCAAGATGTTCCTTCGGAACATTTTATATTTTATCAAACTGTGTATGCCAATATTATATCTAATCATATAATACACTTTTAAGGCTGCTCTTGATTTCTATCAGCGATTGCTTTTGATAGGCTGAAATCAGCAGTCATCATTGCCGAATTATAATTGCATTTGTGCTCATCAGCAGACGGTTTCTCGCTTCATAATCGTAATTTTGCAGCTCAGATAATTGGCAGAAAAATATTGCAGCCAATGACAAATTGCGAATAGCCAGATGACCCATTCACCTAAATTGCAGGCTAAGTTCGGGGAGCTAAAAGCCTGCGTGATCATTCCTACTTTTAATAATGCCGTTACCCTTGGCGGGGTTATTGACGATGTTTCCGGTTATACAAAGAATATTATTGTGGTCAATGACGGATCCACCGATCAAACCCTCAGCATTATTCAATCTTTTCCATTTATTAAACTGGTCAGTTATGAAAAAAATGTTGGGAAAGGATGGGCGCTTCGCCAGGGTTTTAAATATGCAACCGAACTCGGTTATCATTTTGCAATCAGCATTGATTCGGATGGACAACATTTCGCAAAAGATCTTCCATCTTTTTTAGATAAGCTGTCAAAAGACGGTGAAGCACTGATTATCGGCGCCAGGAATATGGACCAGGCTTCTGTTCCCGGCAAAAGCAGTTTCGGAAATAAGTTTTCCAATTTCTGGTTCAAAACAGAAACAGGGATTTCCATTCCTGATACGCAATCCGGATACCGGCTTTATCCGCTCATTCCATTAAAAGACATTCGTTTTTTTACACGCAAATATGAATTTGAAATAGAAGTGATGGTTCGCGCAGCCTGGAAAAAAATAAAGATTGAATCTGTGCCTGTCTCTGTATTTTATCCTTCGAAAGAAGAAAGGATTTCACATTTCAGGCCTTTCTGGGATTTTACAAGGATCAGTATCCTGAATTCAATCCTTGTGATCATTGCTTTTTTTTATATCAAACCGGAGAATTTTTTTAGAACTGTTTTAAATAAACAAAAAATCAAAGATTTCTTTACAGAACATTTCATCGATGCGCATCAATCTGACCAGGTGAAAGCGCTCTCTATCGCATTTGGAGTTTTTATGGGGATTGTTCCAATATGGGGTTTTCAATTGATCGTTGCCATTTTCCTCGCTTTTGTATTCCGGCTCAACAAAACACTGGTCATTATTGCGGCTAATATCAGCATTCCCCCAATGATACCTCTGATCATTTATGGAAGCTATAAGGCCGGAGCTTATTGGATGGGAGATAAAAAGACCGATATTATATTCAATCATGATATTTCACTGGAATCAGTGAGCAATAACTTTGCACAATATATTTTCGGCAGTATTACACTTGCTGTGATTGCGGGTGCGATATCCGGGGTCATCACTTTTGTGATGCTCAAAATTTTTAAAAGAAAAACAGTCAGCCTGAGACAGACGAGCTGAACAGAGATGGAAAAATTCTTCATACTGATCTATAATTATTTTGAAAGAAACCGGCCGGCATTTCTTATTACATTTATTGTAAGTTTTTTACTAGCCGGATGGTTTGCTTCACGCGTACATTTCGAGGAAGATATCTCCAAAGTTTTACCCAGGGATAAAAAAACCGAAAAGCTAAACCAGGTTTTTCAAAATTCTAAATTCATTGATAAGCTGGTGGTCATGGTATCTCTCAAAGATACCAATAGAATTGCGGAGCCTGACAGTCTTGTTGCTTTCGCGGACCGGTTCGTAGTTGCTGCGCAACAAAAATTGTCACCTTATATCAGCAGGATAAATGATAAAGTGGATGGGAATGCAGCGATGCAGTTTTTTAATGTCATCAATGATCATCTGCCTGTCTTTCTGAATCAGAAAGATTATGAATCGATTGATAGCCTGATCACTCCTGCTACTATCCAAAAAACACTGGAAAATGATTTCAGGACATTGAGTTCGCCAGCAGGAATTGTATTGAAGAAAATAATCAGCGCAGATCCGGTCGGCATTTCCCTGCTGGGACTTAAAAAACTACAGCAGTTGCAGTATGATGATAATTTTGAATTGTATGATGATTATATCATCACAAAAAACCATCAGCATTTGCTTTTTTTCATTACTCCCGCATATCCGCCAAACAATACCGGTAAAAATGCGCAATTATTACAGGGGATTGATGATATCAAAGACAGCCTCAGCAATAGCAGTTTAAAAAATGTTTCTGCATCCTATTTCGGAGCCGTGGCCGTTTCCGTTGGAAATGCACTGCAACTGAGAAAGGATACTATTTTTACCCAGGGAATTACTCTTATCTTCCTGATTTTTTTTATTGATTTTTATTTCCGGAAAAAAAGAGCAGCTTTCATTATCCTCGTGCCTGTCGTCTTTGGCGCTCTGTTTTCTTTATCTGCCATATACTTTATTAAAGGAAGCATTTCGGTAATCGCATTGGGTGCGGGCTCAGTTGTTTTAGGAGTCGCTGTCAACTATTCATTGCATCTTTTCAATCATTACCGTCATACAAAGAGCATCAGAGACGTGATCAGGGACCTGGCTCTTCCACTTACTGTCGGAAGTTTCACCACCATCGGTGGTTTTTTGTGCCTGGAATTTGTTCAGTCGGAAATGCTCAGGGATCTTGGATTATTTGCTGCTTTCAGCCTGATCGGCGCTTCATTGTGTACACTGATCATTCTTCCTCACCTGATTGCATCCAAAAAAGAACAAGAGCAACATGTTTTTTCGAAATATTCCTGGATCGACAGGATTTCTGCTTTCCGGCCTGAGTATAATAAATTTATTGTCCTCGCTATCTTTCTGCTCAGTTTTGTATTTCTCTATACCGCAAGATGGGTCGGCTTCGAGCCGGATCTGACCAAAATGAATTATATGTCAGATAAGCTGATTCAGTCAGAAAATAATCTGAAAAAAATAAATGTATTTTCTCTCCAGTCTGTCTATCTCGTATCAGATGGAAAAAATCTGAATGAAGCGCTTGTCAACAACGAAAGAACGATTACAAAAGTGGAACGGCTAAGAGCAAAAGGAATTATCAATAAATATTCTGCTGTTTCCTCATTAGTTATTTCCGATTCATTGCAAAAAGCAAGAATCGATCAATGGAACAGGTATTGGACCGCTGAAAAAAAGCAATCCCTGATCGCAGAATTAAAAAAACAGGGGGAAAGATTAAAATTCAAAGCGGAAGCTTTTGACCATTTTAATGCCTGGCTCAACCAGGATTTTGGTTTGGTCGACACCAGTTCAATGGCATTATTCAGAAAAAATTTCCTGGATGATTATATTACGGAAAAACCAGGTAATACAACTGTAGTCACACTGGTAAAAGTCGGAGCTGAGAATAAACAATCTGTTTACAAAGCATTTGAAAACGATCCAAATGTTACGGTACTTGATAAACAATATCTCACCGGCAGATTTGTTGATCTCATCAATAATGATTTTAGCAGCATTGCATGGATGTCTTCGATCCTGGTATTTACGGTTCTTCTCCTGACCTATGGTCGAATCGAGCTCACCCTGGTTTCCTTCATTCCAATGTTCATTACTTTCATCTGGATCTTAGGAATCATGGGTATACTGGGAATCAAATTCAATATCATCAATATTATCATCTCTGCTTTTATTTTTGGATTAGGGGATGACTACAGTCTTTTTATCATGGATGGATTGTTGCAGGAATATAAAACGGGCAGGAAAAATCTTTCATCGTACAAATCATCTATTTTCCTTTCGGCAATTACAACGGTTGCCGGATTAGGTGTCCTGATATTTGCAAAACATCCCGCGCTCAGATCCATTGCAGTGATTTCGATTGTTGGTATTGTCTGCGTGGTCATCATGTCGCAGATCCTGATTCCGTTTCTCTTTGCCTTCCTCATCAAAAACAGGATCCTGAAAAATAAATTTCCCTGGACCTTATCCGGGCTTTTCAAGTCCATTTTTTCTTTTTCTTATTTCACAATAGGAAGTTTGATATTAGTGCTTGCAGGATTTATCCTGGTCAGGTTAAATCCTTTCAACAGGGAAAAGGGAAAATATATTTATCATTTTCTGGTTTCAAAATATTGCTGGTCGCTCATGTACATCATGGGGAATGTGAAAAAAAGAATTATTAATCCGTCGAAAGAAGATTTTTCCAAACCTGCGGTAATAGTTTGCAACCATCAGTCTTTTTTAGACATACTGTCGACCGTTATGCTGCATCCCAGACTGATCCTGTTTACAAATCGCTGGGTATGGAATTCTCCTGTATTTGGGGCTGTTGTACGAATGGCCGATTATTATCCAATTATGGAAGGCGTGGAAGGAGATATGGAACGCATTGCAGACAGAATCAAACATGGATATTCTATCGTTGTTTTTCCTGAGGGGACCAGGTCGGTGGATGGAACGATCGGCCGCTTTCATAAAGGCGCTTTTTATCTTGCTGAAAGATTGCAGCTCGATATCCTGCCAATCCTGATTCACGGTTCGGGATATACGATGACAAAAAATGATTTTTTACTCAAAGATGGAACGATTACACTAAAATTCCTGCCCCGCATAAAGCCTGATAATACCGCCTACGGAAACGGGTATGCGGAAAGA
Organism: Puia sp.; assembly: GCA_035499855.1. Classification (GTDB taxonomy): domain Bacteria; phylum Bacteroidota; class Bacteroidia; order Chitinophagales; family Chitinophagaceae; genus Puia. The sequence continues at coordinate 72,464 of DATJXY010000117.1, forward strand.
GCAAAAATAACCGGCCGCTATTTCAGGGACCAGTACAGGCAATTACAAACCACCATCGAACAGCCTGCCTATTTCAAAGAAAAACTAATTTATAATTATATCTATAAGGGTCCGGTACTTGAATGGTATCTCCGGATCAAGCTCAGGCTGGAAAAAAATTACCGGCAGTTTCATGAATTGTTACCGAAGAAAGGAAAATTCCTGGATATTGGATGCGGATATGGATTCATGTCTTATATCCTTCATTTCTGTTCTCCGGAAAGGGAAATGACCGGGATTGATTATGATGAAGAAAAAGTTGAAACTGCAAATCATTGTTTCAGCAGGGATGAACTGGTACAATTTATTTGTGAGGACATTAATTCATATTCTTTTGAAAAATATGATGGAATCATCGTATCGGATTTATTGCACTATCTGCAACCTGTCCAGCAGACAGACATTCTGCAAAAATGCATGAACAGCCTGAATCCTGGAGGAATCATTCTCATCCGTGAAGGGAATGCGGAACTTGGACAAAGACATCGGGGCACAAGGCTTACAGAGTTTTTTTCTACCAGGCTATTCGGGTTCAATAAGACTACTGAAGATGGCCTGTCTTTTCTTTCAGGACAGGCGATTCGCAGGATAGTCATGGAAAAAAATATGGAGTGCGCCGAAGTGGATAATACAAAATATACCTCGAATGTGATTTTCATTGTCAAACATGTCCAACACGCGGTTCATGAAAAAATTTGATATCGTCATCATTGGGAGCGGAATTGGCGGACTTGTCTGTGCAGATATACTGGGCAGGGAAGGATATCGGGTATGTGTAGTCGAAAAAAACAAACAGATCGGAGGATGCCTGCAGACATTTGTGAGGGATAAAATTATTTTTGATTCCGGGGTGCATTATGTCGGAAGCTTGAATAAAGGACAGGCGCTTTACCAGGTATTTAAATATCTGGGGCTGATGGACCAGCTGAAACTGGAAAAATTGGACGAAGATGCATTTGATAAGATCATCATCAGCGGGGACAAACATGAGTATCCTCTAGCGCAGGGATATGAAAATTTTATCAGGAAATTGTCTGCTGATTTTCCCGGAGAGGAAAATGCATTGAGGCAATACTGTGAAAAGATTAAGGAAATCTGCAGCAGGTTCCCCATGTATAACCTGCGGGCAGGAGGAACCTACGAGGAAAAAGAAGATGTACTGGCAATCGATACAAAATCTTTCATCGAATCAATCACCAGCAATAAAAAATTACAGGCAGTATTGGCTGGAAATAACATATTGTATGCAGGGCAGCCAGACAAAACTCCTTTTTATATTCATGCTTTAATAATGAATAGTTTTATTGAAGGTTCATGGAAATGTATTGACGGAGGATCGCAAATCGCAAATCTGCTGGCAAAAGATATCAGAAAACATGGAGGTGAAATCCAAAAACACAGCGAAGTAATAAAAATTGTTGAAGAAAATGGGGTCGTGGAATATATCGAACTTGCAGACGCTTCCCGGGTATATGGAAAAAATTTTATTTCTGATATCCATCCCGCAAAAACCCTGGAAATAACAAAATCCCCGGTGATTCGAAATGCATACCGTAACCGGATTAAAAGTCTCGAAAATTCTATTTCAGCGTTCAGCCTGAATATTGTTTTCAAAAAAAAATCTTTCAAATATTTCAGGCATAATTATTATTATCATAAAGAAGGATGCATATGGTCCATGGCTGATTATACTGAAGAAAACTGGCCATTGGGATATGCCGTTTTTCTCCCTGCATCTTCCCGTTCAAAAGAATATGCGGAGGGAATGACGATATTCACTTATATGAAATATGATGAAGTCAGGGAATGGGAACATACTTTTAATACTGTGTCCGCGAAAAATGAAAGAGGAAAAACCTATGAAGACTTTAAAAAAGAGAAAGCCGGGAAACTATTGGATACTGTCGAGGAAAAATTTCCTGGATTGAGGAAACATATTCATTCCTGTTATACATCCACTCCCCTTTCCTATCGTGACTATATCGGAAGCGATGAAGGATCGATGTATGGGATTGTGAAAGATTATAAAGATCCATATAAAACCATCATTGCAGCAAGGACCAAACTGCCGAACTTGTATTTAACCGGACAAAATCTCAACTTGCATGGTATATTGGGCGCAACCATCAGCAGTCTTGTTACCTGTTCGGCTATCCTGGGCAATGAAGATTTTGTTGAAAAAATTAAAAATGCATAATGGCTGATGCGTTTCCAAAGTTTTAAACTTTGGAAAAGTTAAATACCTGTAAAACCATGTTGATTCAACCTACCATACCAGTGCAAAAATCAGGATGGAAAAAATTCCTGAGGGGAGTATTACTTTTTTTCCTGGGATTGATCCTGATTCTTTTGATTGGTTTTATTTACCTGGTGATCGTTTCAAAAGTTGATCCGCCAAAACCTGCTGATACAAGTTCGCTTCAATGGCATAGAACAGAACAAAGTCCGGGTTTTTACACTTTAAAAAATAACTGGTTCAGAAAAAGCAAATCAGGTTTATATGAATTATATATTGAAGGCGCTCCATTCGAACGCGGAGTCGCCAATGGAAAACTGACCAAAGAGCTGCTTTCGAAACAGGAAGATTATTTCAATGAGCAGATCAATAAAATGATTCCTTCCAAATTCTACCTGCACTTTCTCAAATATTTTGTGGGATGGTTTAATCGCAACCTGGATAAGCATGTCATAGAGGAATACAAAGAAGAAATATATGGCGTTTCTGAATCTGCTTCTGACAAATATCAATATATCGGCACCAATTATCAGCGTATATTAAATTACCATGCTGCGCACGATATCGGTCATGCACTGCAAAATTTAGCGCTTGTGGGTTGCACTTCTTTCGGCACCTGGGATGAAAAATCTCAGGACGGTAGCATGATTATCGGAAGGAATTTTGATTTTTATGTAGGAGACAAGTTCGCTGAAAATAAAATTGTCGCTTTCGTAAATCCATCCGTCTCGGGCGGATTTAAATTCATGACAGTAACCTGGGGCGGATTTATCGGAGTAGTTTCCGGAATGAATGAAAAAGGATTGACCGTGACCATCAATGCGGCAAAATCAAGTATTCCATCCGGCTCTGCAACACCGGTCTCATTGGTCGCGAGGGAAATATTACAATATGCAGAAAATATCCAGCAAGCTCTCGAGATCGCTAAGAAAAGAAAAATGTTTGTTTCCGAATCTTTCCTGGTAGGATCTGCAGAAGATAATAAGGCAGTCATTATCGAAAAGACTCCTGACTCAATCGACGTTTATGATCCACATAAGGATTTTATTATTTGCTCGAACCATTTCCAAAGTAAAGAACTCAGAAATACTCCTTCCAATATTCAACAGATGAACGAAAGCGCATCTGAATACAGGTATCAGAGACTCCAGGAATTGCTTGAAGAAAACGGAAAAAATACCGTTCAGAAAACAGTGAATATTTTGAGAGACAGAAAAGGGTTGCACGACAGCGATATCGGCCTGGGAAATGAAAAAGCCATCGACCAGCTGATCGCACATCATTCCATCGTTTTCGAACCAAAGAAATTGCTGGTATGGGTTTCCACTTCGCCCTGGCAACTGGGCAAATTCGTGGGATATGATTTGAAAAAGGTATTTTCTCTCGAAGGAATGAAAAAAGATCAGGAAATCTGCGATTCAAGCCTCACCATCGCCCCTGATAGTTTTTTGCTCAGCAGCGAGTATAGAAATTTTGAAGCTTTCAGGAAATATAAAAAGGAAATAGCCGAAGGAGAAGAAGTGAATACCGATAGTTTGGTTGCCTCCAATCCGGAATTCTATCACAGCTATGTGCTTGCAGGAGATTATGCATTCAGGCATGAGCAATATCAGAAGGCCTTGCATTATTACCGGATTGCTCTGACCAAAGTAATTGCTACAAAGAAAGAAGAAGATTATATTAGAAACCAGATTAAGAAATGTGTAAATAAATAAATATGGAGGCAAAAAGACGCAGAGAAAACCATATCCTCTGCTCCTCAGCGCCTCTGTAGTTAAAATTCCCGCAACAAACTAATCTATTATGATCGCAGGAGTCGGTATTGATATGATTGAAGTCGAGCGTGTAGCAGCCAAAATCGGAAAAGAATCCGGATTCAGGGAGATGGTGTTTTCAAAAAAAGAAATCGAGTACTGCGAATCGAAACCTAAAAAATTTGAGCATTATGCCGCCCGCTTCGCTGCCAAAGAAGCTTTTCTGAAGGCAATTGGAACAGGATGGAAGAGCGGAATATCTTTCAATGAAATTGAAGTCTCCAATGTCGATGAGGGCAAGCCTGAATTGAATTTAACCGGAGAAACAGCAAAAACACTTTCCCAGATGAATATTCAAAATATAGAACTGTCCCTCTCCCATCTTAAAAATATCGCATCTGCAGTAGTGGTAGTCGAGAAATGAAGGGTTCAGTTAGTTTCACGCAAAGTTAGCCAAGGCGCAAAAGTCTTTGCGTAAAAAAGACTCGTTCACAGACCAAAAATTGGTATTTCAGATCAACCAAGGAAAATTTATCTTCGTACATGCTGGTTTCCATTATCAGATTATATGATTTACTAAAATCCCGGCTGGGTGAAGAAGAAGCCGAAACTTTTGTAGAAATCCTGGAAAAGAAAGTGGATGAAAAATTTGAAGAGAAAAAAATTCCCTGGCTACAAAAGAAGACTTGTCAGGCCTTCGTTCTGAAGTATTAAGAACCATCTACCTGGGCTCCCCGGGCCAGTTGATTGCAATCATTGCTTCCGTAATCTCTATTATCCTCGTTCTGAAAAAATAACCATCCGGCAAGCTTTTCCCTCAAAAACAGCTAAACTCATATCCCGAATTACTGCATCTGAGAACTCTGACCATCTCCGGCGAATAAAAATTTGATACCTTGCTTATATTTTATTTTTTTTGCAATTTAGTGTCTATCAAAATCTAAACGCATTTCCCGGACATGGTAGCAATTGGAGGCAGGATTCTTTCTTTGGAAAATTTCTCAGAAATTTTGTTTAAAGGAAAAGAGATTGAGCTGGATGCATCCGCTTTGGAGAAAGTGGATAGCAACTATCATTTCCTCAAAGAATTTTCAAAAGGGAAACTGATCTACGGTATCAATACCGGCTTCGGACCCATGGCCCAATACAAAGTGAGTGAAGAAAACCGGGTTCAACTACAATACAATCTTATCCGCAGCCATAGTTCAGGTAGTGGCCAGCTGATGTCGCCTCTTTTGGCAAAAGCCGTCATGGTAGCGCGACTGAATAACCTGATGCAGGGGTATTCAGGCATTCATACTTCTCTCATTGAACTGCTGGCTAATCTCATCAATAAAAATATTATCTCCTGCATTTATGAACATGGAGGTGTAGGCGCCAGTGGTGACCTGATCCAGCTGGCCCATCTTGGGCTGACTCTTTTGGGTGAAGGGAATGTATGGTTCGAGGGCAAGCTCCAGCCAGCAGCTGAAGTTTTTAAAAAAGAAGGGATCAAACCTCTCTCGATCCATATCAGGGAAGGATTGGCCATACTCAATGGTACTTCGGCCATGACGGGAATCGGTCTCCTGAATATTGCCCAGGCGAAAAAATTATTGCATTGGTCTGTGGTATTATCTGCCATGACCAATGAAATTGTTGAAGCTTATGACGATCATTTTTCCAAAGAGCTGAACATGGTGAAACATCACCAGGGACAGAACCGGATCGCGGCCTTGATGCGCAATATTCTCAAGGATAGCAAAATGATCCACCGCCGTTCTGATCATTTATATAATCCGGAGAATATCAAACACGATGTTTTTGAAGACAAAGTGCAGGAATATTATTCAATGCGATGTGTGACCCAGATATTGGGGCCGATTTATGATACAATCAGTCATGCTGAAAAAATTGTCGTGGATGAATTGAATTCTGTCAATGATAATCCCGTAGTCGATCATGAAAATCAAAATATATTTCATGGAGGAAATTTCCATGGCGATTATGTTGCCCTGGAAATGGATAAGCTGAAAATCGCGATTACGAAATTATCAATGTTGGCAGAAAGACAATTGAATTACCTGCTGAATGATAAACTGAACCAGATCCTGCCACCTTTTGTGAATCTTGGCACACTCGGACTTAATTTCGGAATGCAGGGAATGCAGTTCACGGCAACATCCACCGTAGCAGAAAACCAGACTTTCTCCTTTCCCATGTATGTGCACAGCATCCCGAACAATAACGATAACCAGGATATTGTGAGCATGGGTTGCAATGCATCCCTGATCACCAAAAAAATAATCGACAATTCTTTCGAAGTGCTGGTGATCCAGATGATGACTGTCTTACAAGCCATCGATTTCCTGGAATGCACTCATAAACTCTCCCCGGTTACAAAAACGGTCTATTCCGAAATAAGAAAAATATTTCCAAAATTCGTCGAAGACAAGCCCAAATATGAAGAGTTGCAGAAAATAAAAAACCATTTTGAAAAAACAGATCCAATCATTTCTCTCAACACTGCAACCAGTCAGTCTGTTATACCTTAATAAAAACACCTGAGAGATAAAATCAATCAAACAGGAACAATGAAATGTGCATTAGTTACAGGCGGATCGCGAGGCATTGGGAGAGCCATTTGTATTAAAATGGCTGCGATGGGATATTATGTGCTGATCAATTACAAATCAAACCGGGAAGAAGCAGAGAAAACACTCTCTCTTATCAAAGAATCAGGTGCAAATGGAGAATTGATGGGCTTTGATGTTTCAGATAAGGAAAAAATCCGGGAATTGTTGGGTAAATGGATAGAAAAAAATCCTGATCAGTTTATTGAAGTATTAGTCAACAATGCAGGAATCAAAGATGATGTATTGATGATGTGGATGAAGGATGAACAATGGGAAAATGTACTCCGGACAAACCTCGATAGTTTTTTTTATATCACGAGACTGGTCTTAATTAATATGCTGCTGAAAAAATATGGGAGAATTATCAATGTCGTTTCCCTATCAGGATTAAAAGGATTACCCGGACAAACCAATTATTCTGCAGCAAAAGGAGGTGTGATTGCGGCCACCAAGGCATTGGCGCAGGAAGTAGGAAGAAGAGGAATTACAGTCAATGCAGTCGCGCCCGGATTTATCACCACTGATATGACAGAAAATATCCCGGAAAAAGATATGAAATCTCTTATTCCGGTAAACCGTTTCGGTTCACCGGAAGAAGTGGCTTATGCAGTGGGTTTTCTTGCATCTCCGGAAGCAGCATATATTACAGGGGAAGTGCTATCTGTAAACGGAGGAATGTATTCATGAAAGTCCGGAGCCTGGAGTGTAAAGTACGGAGGAGGACGGATGACCAAGAATATTCTTCAGACTTTGCACTTCGCACTTCGGACTTCGCACTTTACACTTCTTCAAAAATGCAGCCTTTCATCTTTTTTAAAATCCAATCTTATAAATTATTTATTTTACACAAAAAAGAGTCCTCCACATTTTCGGACTCCGGACTCCAGGCTTTCTGACTTCTAACAATGAATAGAGTAGTAATTACTGGCATGGGTATTTATTCCTGCATCGGCAAGAACCTCGATGAAGTAAAGGATTCGCTTCTCCGGGGCAGATCGGGAATTATATTTGATCCCGTCAGAAAAGAATTTGGTTACCGTTCAGGTTTGACGGGTTTTGTCGAAAGACCAAATCTCAAAGGAATGCTGGACCGACGCGCCAGGATCATGCTGCCCGAACAGGGTGAATATGCTTATATGGCGACTGTACAGGCTCTTGAGCAGGCAGGAATTGATACCGATTATATTCATGACCACGAAATTGGGATCCTGTATGGGAATGACAGTTCTGCAAAACCGGTAATAGAAGCGATCGATATTATGCGACAGAAAAAAGATACCATGCTGGTAGGTTCCGGCTCGGTATTTCAAACTATGAATTCCACAGTTACGATGAACCTGGCGACAATTTTCAAATTGCGGGGCGTGAATTTCACAATCAGCGCTGCCTGCGCCAGTGGTTCACATGCGATCGGACTTGGCTATCATTTTATAAAAACGGGACTCCAGGATTGTATCGTAACCGGTGGCTCGCAGGAAATCAATCATCTTTCCATGGGAAATTTCGACGCATTGTCGGCATTTTCTGTTCGTGAATCCTGTCCGCAGAAAGCATCCCGTCCTTTCGATAAAGACAGGGATGGCCTCATTCCAAGCGGAGGCGCCGCGACTGTTATTTTAGAAAGTCTTGAGAGTGCAACAAAAAGAGGAGCAACAATTTTAGGGGAGGTGATCGGATATGGATTTTCTTCAAATGGAGAACATATTTCCAATCCTACAGTCAGCGGGCCGGTCAGATCTCTCTCTATGGCATTGAAAGACGCCGGACTTCAAGCCAATGAAATAGACTATATCAATGCGCACGCTACTTCAACACCTGCCGGCGATGCAAGCGAGGCAAAAGCGATTTGTGAAGTATTCGGAGAAAAAACTACGCCTGTGAGTTCCACAAAATCCATGACCGGGCATGAATGCTGGATGGCAGGCGCCAGCGAAATCGTTTATTCCGCCATCATGATGCAAAATGATTTTATTGCACCTAATATTAATTTCGAAAACCCTGACGAAGACTCCGCAAAATTGAATATTGTAAAAACTTCCACAGAAAGGAATATAAACGTATTTTTGTCCAACTCCTTCGGATTCGGAGGGACCAATTCATCGCTTATCGTGAGAAAATGGAATTTTTAACTGCTATACTACTATGAAAAGAAACGAAGAAATAATAGAGAAGATAAATGGGTTCTTGTCGGAAGAATTTGAAGTGGATGCTGCAAAGATAACTCCTGGAGCAAATCTAAGGCAAGTGCTTGAGTTAGATAGTCTTGATTATATTGATCTGGTCGTCGTCATCGAAAATAATTTTTCTTTTAAAGTAAAGCCCGAAGACTTTGTAGGCATTATCACTTTCCAGGATTTTTATGACTATATCATATCCCGCGTAAATTCAAAAGAACTCGTCTAATGCCTTCCTGGCAAGGTAAATCCAGGGGAACCCGGCTGGGTTATAGTATTTTTGTAACTGTTTTGAAAAAGTTCGGAGTCCGTCCTGCCTATCTCCTGCTCAGATTTGTCACAGTTTATTATTTCCTCTTTTCATACAAATCTTCGAAAATCATATTCAATTATTTTCATCGGCGTATTGGATTTGGAAGATTGAAATCCATATTTAAAATTTATTCGAATTATTATCTCCTCGGGCAAACAATTATTGACAAAATCGTTATCATGGCGGGGATGGCCAACCGATTTAGTTTTGATTTTGATGGAGAAGAGCATCTTCGTGATATAGTCAGTCAGCAAAAAGGAGGTTTGCTGTTAAGCGCTCATATCGGTAATTGGGAAATCGCAGGTCACCTCTTGCAAAGACTGGATACTCCGGTCAATATTGTTATGTTTGATGGAGAACATCAGCAGATAAAAGATTACCTCGATAGTGTGGCGGGGAAAAAAAAAGCGAAGATTATCGTAATAAAAAACGATCTTTCACATATATATGAAATCAGCGACGCCTTTAAAAATAAAGAGCTGGTTTGTATACATGCCGATCGTTTTATCGAAGGCAATAAAACGATGAAAGCTGACCTGTTAGGCAAAGAAGCCCTGTTTCCCGCAGGACCCTTTGTACTGGCTGCTACTTTTGATGTTCCACTTTTATTTGTTTTTGCAATGAAAGAAAGCAGCCTCCATTATCATTTTTTTGCAACCGAAATAAAGAAATATGATCGCCGGGAAAAAGAATCCTGCATGCAACAAATTCTCCACGATTTTTCTATTGATATGGAAAAAAAAATAAAACAGTATCCCGAACAATGGTATAATTATTATGATTTCTGGAAACAATAAAAATCTTGAAGAATTCGACATCATATCCCTGATTCCCCAAAGGGCCCCTTTTGTTATGGTTGACAGGCTCATAAGCCATCGGCCGGATGAAAAAATCAGCAAGTCTGTACTTCAAATCAGGGAAGGAAATATATTTGTAGAAAATGGCTGTCTGACCGAACCGGGTTTGATAGAAAATATTGCGCAGACAGCGGCAGCGAGAATAGGATATATTTGTATCACTGAAAAAAAAACCGTCCCTGTCGGATATATCGGAGCCATTCAAAATCTGGAGATATCAGCTCTGCCCAGGGTAAATGATGAGATAATAACAGAAATTGCCGTTAAGAACGAAGTTTTTAATGTTACCATCATCACCGGAAAGATCCTATGCAATGAAAAACTGCTTGCCCAATGTGAAATGAAAATCTTTATTTCTAATCATCAATAACTTTCATCATGAAAAAGAAGAATTTTACAGGACATGTCAGCTTGCTGTTAGCAGTTTTATTTGCATTGCAGTTACCCTTGCATGCGCAAACAACCATCAAAGATTTTTTTGCATCCAGTTCACCACAGGTTCTCTACCTGGGTATTGATTTCACAAAAACAAAACTAATTGACGATGCAAATACCAGTGTGAATGATCTTCGCGACCGCGAGTATACAGCTATCAATGAATTAGTTCTCCAGGAACCAAAAAAATATGACCTGAAAAAAGCTTTTCATAAAGACAATACAGATCATGATCTTGGATTAGTGAATGCAAGAAATGAAAAAGCAAATACCGAAGAAATCAAATCTACCAATTCCGGAGATTTTCACCGGTTCAAGGAAGATGATATCAAAGCCATCGTCAGCGGATACGATTTCAAAGACAAAAAAGGTTTCGGCTTGCTTTTCGTCATGGAAGCCATGAGCAAATCCGACAAAGCAATTGCTATGTGGGCAACAGTTATTGATATGGGATCAAAAACAATGCTGATGACAGAAAGAGTCGAAGGAAAATTAGGAATGGGTTTCGGCGTGCGCAATTATTATGCAACTGGTATCCATAGCGCCATTGAAGCGATTGAAAAGAAAAAGTATGAAGAATGGAAAACGAAATACAGTAAATAGCCTATAGTCCATAGACTACAGACTATAGTCTATGGACTATCCTAACTATCTTCCCCATGCAAAACGAATTGGTCGACCGGACAGAAATAACAGTCAGATTTAATGAGGCAGATCCCCTCGGCATCGTCTGGCATGGACACTATATCCGCTATTTTGAAGATGGAAGAGAAGCTTTCGGGAATAAATATGGAATTGGTTATCTTGATTTTTACCGGGAAGGATTTATTATTCCTGTTGTAAGCATTCAATGTGATTATAAAAAGTCACTTCGCTACGGAGATAAGCTGATTGTGGAAACGCTATTTGAACCCTGCGATGCTGCCAAATTGAAATTCAATTACAGGTTATACAATGCCCAGACAGATCAATTGATCGCCAGCGGATCATCCCTGCAGGTATTTCTTGACAAGGATAGTTCTACGCTTCAGCTCATCAATCCGCCTTTTTTTGAGGAATGGAAAAGGAAACAGGGACTGATTTAAATAATAATAATGAGAGACGTTTTTGTTGTTTCGGATAATATTTTATCTCCGATTGGTTCTACCTCTGCTGAAAATTTTTCACAGCTTGAAAAAGGAATTTCGGGTATACAAAAGCGTAAGCACCCGGAAATTTCCCTGAAACCTTTTTATGCTTCTTTGCTGGACGAAGATTATGGTGGAAATGATCCTGCCTTCACAAAATTCGAAAAAATGCTGATCGAATCCATCCACCAGGCTTTGCAGGAGGGCAGTGTCGAGGCAAAAGATCCGGACACCATTTTCATCCTTTCATCCACCAAGGGAAATATCAGCTTACTGGAAAAGGAGGCTGTCAGTCCCCGGTTAACAGAAAAAATATCTTTGTACCATTCTGCGGAATTAATTGCAGGTCATTTTCAATTTGCGCATGAGCCAGTGATCATATCTCATGCCTGCATCTCAGGTTTATTGGCCATCATCACGGGGATGCGTCTCATACAATCGGGGCAGTTCAGGCATGCCGTCATTGCCGGAGCCGATATCATCACCTATTTTATTGCATCCGGTTTCCACGCATTCTGGGCCATCAGCAATGAACCCTGCAAACCCTTCGATGCAAAAAGAAATGGAATTAGTTTGGGAGAAGGTGCTGCCACACTTATTCTTTCTGCAGATAAAAAAAATTCTGAATCAAAAATAAAAATTGAAGGCGGAGCTGTGAGCAATGATGCCAATCATATTTCCGGCCCTTCGCGAACAGGGCTCGAATTAAGTTTTGCCATCCGGAAAGCTTTGAAACAGTCGGGCATAACCGAAAAAGAGATTGATTTTATTTCAGCACATGGAACCGCCACGATTTACAACGACGAAATGGAAGCTAAGGCAATTAAATTATCAAATATGCAATCGATTCCGGTAAACAGCCTCAAAGGATATTATGGTCATACACTCGGAGCCGCCGGACTCATAGAGTCGATTGTTTCCATTCATTCTTTAAAAAACAATATTATTTTGCCAACATTTGGATTCAAAGAGCCGGGCACTTCGGAAATAATCAATGTCTGCAGCAGCCTGCAAAAAAAATCTTTGAGAAAATTTCTGAAAACAGCATCCGGTTTCGGAGGCTGTAATGCCGCAGCAGTGTTTAGCAAGACTTGAGTCGTGAGACCTGAGTCGTCAGTCGTGAGAAGTGAAATGTCAAGAGAGAATCACCAAAGACACCTGACTCTACCCTCATGTATCTCGACTGAAGTCTGACGAAACAAACAACAACCATCGATCATCATGAATTTCTTCAGCAAGGACAAGAAATCAGCTTTTGAAGCAAAGGCTCTCGCACAGTGGATCGCTTTTGGACCGGTTATTTTCCAGGTGACAAGAGTATTAAGAAATTCAGGAATATTGACAGCCATCGAAAAAAGTGGAACCAGGGGACTGACTATCGAAGAAATTATCGAAAAAGTAAAATTACCTCATTATGGAGTTCGTGTATTGCTTGAAGCCGGATTGGGAATTGGTTTGATTGTAATTAACGATAACCATTACACGATAACAAAGACCGGGCATTTCATCCAGCACGATCCGCTGACAAGAGTTAATATGGATTTCATACATGATGTTAACTATAAAGGACTTTTTGCACTGGATAAAAGTATTGAAACAGGCAAGCCCGAAGGGCTGAAGGAATTTGGAAACTGGAAAACAATTTATGAAGGCCTTTCCCAACTGCCACCCCATGTCCAGAAAAGCTGGTTCGCATTCGATCATTTTTTTTCCGACACTGCATTTCCGGCTGCATTAGAACATGTATATAAACCCGGAATCCGGAAAATTCTCGATGTCGGTGGCAACACCGGTAAATGGGCGATTGCAAGTACGGCTTACGCAGATGATATCAGGATCACCATCATGGACCTGCCCGGACAGGTGGAAATGGCAAAACCGAAATTGAAAGAACTCGGCCTAACTGATAGGGTTTCTTTTTTCCCCATTGATATCCTCGATGAAAAACAACCCTTTCCCAAAGAAAAATATGATGCCATCTGGATGAGCCAGTTCCTGGATTGTTTTTCAGATGCAGAAATCACTTCGATTGTAAAAAGATGTTACGATGCAATGAATGATGATCAATACCTGCTGATACTGGAAGCTTTCTGGGATGCACAAAGATTTGAAATTGCTGCATTCTCCATGCAGCAGATTTCTATTTATTTTACTGCGATGGCAAATGGGAATAGCCAGATGTATCATTCAGAAGTTTTTATAAATTGTATCCTTGAAGGAGGATTTGAAATCGAAGAAAGAATTGACAATATTGGGCTGAGCCACACATTATTGAAATGCAAAAAGAAAAGAAATCATTGAAATATTCAATAATCAATGAAGCGATTCAAATTGTGATAAATCGCAAAAAAATAATTGAACATTGAGCATTGATTGTTGCTTATTGAATATTTATACAACCATCAGGCAAAACAAACAGTAATGAAAACCGAAAAAATAGATGTCTTAGTCATAGGTGCCGGCCCTTCCGGAACAGTAGCCGCCTCCATCGTGAACAAAGCCGGGTTTAAAGTGAAGGTCGTCGAGAAAATGAAATTCCCACGCTTTGTCATCGGTGAAAGTCTACTGCCGAGATGTATGGAAGCCCTGACTGAAGCCGGTTTTATTGATGCTGTGAAAGAAAAAAAATTCCAGGAGAAATTCGGAGCCAAATTCGTGAAGAATGGAATCATATGCGATTATTTTTTTGCCGACCAGTTCACCGACGGCTGGACATGGACCTGGCAGGTTCCCCGCGCTGAATTCGATAAAACCCTGGCCGATACTTTGGAGAAAATGGGCGTTCCTGTTTCTTATGAAACAACGGTCACGGCTATACGTTTTGATGGATCCAATTCTGTCACTACCATCCAGGATGTAAATGGCGAGGAATCCCGGATTGAAGCGAGATTCATTATCGATGGAAGCGGATATGGCCGTGTGATCCCGAAATTGTTCAACATGGACAAACCTTCAAATCTCCCGCCGCGTAAAGCCCTGTTCACGCATGCCGTGGATGTCAATAGATCAATGGCAGATGAACCCAATCGTATCACGATTGTCGTGCACGAGCTGGGTGTCTGGATCTGGATCATTCCTTTTTCAAGCGGCATCACTTCTGTTGGATTTGTAGGCGATCCCGAATTTTTCGACAGGTATCCCGGAAACACAAACGAACAATTGCGACAATTAATGGAATCACAGCCTTATTTAAGTGAACGATTCAGAAATACAGAATTTTTGTTTGAACCCAGGGTGCTGCAGTCCTGGTCCAGCACAACGGATAAATTTTTTGGAGATGGTTTTGTACTCACTGGTAATGTAACTGAATTTCTTGACCCTGTTTTTTCTTCAGGCGTCACGCTGGCAACAGTATCCAGCCAGATGGCTGCCCACCTGGTCATCGACAAGCTGAATGGAAGAGAGATTGACTGGTATAACGAGTATATGCAACCGATGATGCAGGGAGTGGATACTTTCCGTTCTTATGTGATGGCCTGGTATGAAGGGACCCTCGATACCATATTTTTTGCCGATGACCAGGACCCATTGATCAAAAGCCAGATCTGTTCTGTATTGGCAGGATATGTCTGGGATACTACCAATCCCTATGTAGCGAATCACAAAAACGCATTACATAAGTTAGCCGCTAAAATTGAATACCGGGATAACCTGAGAAAAATAAAACCGATTTGAATAATTACCCCGATCATCCTTTGATAAAAGAGAAATATATCACAGCCAGTTGCCTCATTGGGAATCATGCTATCTATAAAAACGGGAAAAAAATTTTCGAGGATAAAGAAAGCAATGCTTCCCGCTTCATGGAAAATATATACAATCATTTCAACATCGGTTATCCTAAATTTTTTAAAATGGATAACCTGGGCAAACTGGGATTGCTTGCTTCGGAAATCCTGCTGAGAGATAGTTTCAAGGCAGAGAATTATCAACCTGATGATATGGGAATTGTATTATCTAATTCCAATTCAAGTCTGGATACCGATATCAGGTATTATAAATCTACTCAGGATATTCCAAGTCCTGCCTTATTCGTGTACACTTTACCCAATATTGTCATCGGAGAGATTTGTATCAGGAATAATTTCAAAGGAGAAAACGCTTTTTTTGTATTTAAACAGTTCGATGCTACTTTTATAGCGCAATATGTGAACCATTTATTCGACACTGGTATCGTGCAGGCTTGCATTTGCGGATGGGTCGAATTCCTGGAAGAAAATTATAAAGCAGTATTGTTATTGGTAGAAAAAAAACAAGAATCCAATTTCCTGGTTTTTACAGAAGAGAATATCAATAAAATTTATGGAGCTGATAATGGATAAACTAATGGCCGATCTGAAACGCCAGATCATTGCACAATTAAATTTAAAAGACCTCAAGCCGGAAGATATCGGTGATGATGAACCGCTTTTTGTAGAAGGGTTGGGGTTAGATTCAATTGATGCACTGGAACTGATTGTTTTGTTGCAACAGGAATATAATATCAAACTTTCCAGCGCGGATGAAGGCCCCAAAGTTTTTTACTCCGTAAAAACAATGGCTGAATATATTACTGCTCATCAATCCCAGAAAGAATAAAATGGGAAACCCTGTTTTGGTTGCCGGTGTGGGTGTGATTTCGGCTATTGGCAAAAATACAGCCGAATCCCTGGATGCACTTGAATCCGGAAGAGCTGGCATGGGCGAAATGCATTGGCTAAATTCCGTTCATAAAAGCAAATTACCAGTAGCCGAAGTCAATCTAAATAACGAAGACCTCGCCTCTCTTGGGGGTCTGCCATCTTCCGTCAGTCGCACTGCCCTGCTCAGCATCATTGCAGCAAAAGAAGCATTGGCAGATGCTGCTATCGATAATCTTGAGCATTTGCGCGTGGGATTTATTTCAGCAAATACAGTCGGTGGAATGGATAAGACAGAAAATTTTTTTTCCGAATTCATCTCCAACCCTCAAAAAGGAAAACTGAGGGATGTTATTCATCATGAATGCGGCAGTATTACAGAATTAGTCGCCGATCATTTAGGTATTCGTCATTATATCAGCACAATCAGTACTGCATGTTCTTCTTCTGCGAATTCTATTTTTTTTGCTGCGCGACTGATCAAAAACAATATCCTTGATGTGGCAGTCGCAGGAGGAACAGACGCACTGACAAAATTCACGCTGAACGGTTTCAATACGCTGATGATACTTGATCCCGAATTTTGCAAACCTTTCGACGAAAACCGGAGAGGATTGAATCTTGGAGAAGGAGCCGGATATGTTGTGCTGGTTTCTGACAGACTGATTTCTTCTTTGAAAAAACAACCTTATTGTTCACTGAGCGGATACTGCAATGCGAATGATGCATATCACCAGACAGCTTCATCACCCGAAGGAACTGGTTCCTTTCTTGCCATGAAGGGCGCATTAAAACAAAGCGGATTGAATCCTTCTGATATCAGTTATATCAACCTGCATGGAACAGGAACGCAGAATAATGATATTTCAGAAGGAACGGCGATAAAATTATTATTTGACGGGCATTATCCGAAGATGAGTTCCACCAAATCATTTACCGGCCACACACTGGGAGCGAGCGGTGGCGTGGAGGCCGTTTTTTCGGTACTCGCTATAAGGCATGGGTTTGTTTATCCAAATTTGCGTTTGACAACTCCCATGAAAGAATTACCCTTTGTACCCGAAATAAAATTTTTAAAAAATGAAAAGATTGATCATGTACTTTCCAATTCCTTCGGATTTGGAGGGAATTGTTCATCACTCATTTTTTCGAAACTAAAATAATAGAGATATTTCGCACTGATTACATAGATTTTCACAGGTTTTTTATTTATGGTGTATCTGTGCCAATTTGTGTAATCAGAGAGAAACAAAAAATAAATATGCAGGTTTTTATAAAATCAGCATCCAGTATTTCTCCCCAAAAAACTTTTGGTCAGTCATCATTTCTGACCGAACCGGTGGAATATGCGGGGAAAAAACTGACCTGCATTGAACCTGACTATTCGGGTATCATCGATTCCAAGCTGATCCGCAGAATGAGCCGGATCATCAAAATGGGAGTCGCAGCTGCTGCTGCAAGTCTGAAGGAAGCAAAGATCACTATGCCCGATGCTATCATCACAGCAACCGCATATGGTTGTCTCGAGGATACAGAGATCTTTTTGAAAAAAATGATCCAGAACAAAGAAGAAATGCTCAGTCCCACTGCCTTCATTCAATCCACGCATAATACAGTTGGTGCACAGATCGCTCTGATGCTGAAATGCCATAATTACAATAATACTTTCGTCAATCGCGGGTTTTCATTTGAAAGTGCAATTCTTGATGCTATTTTGATGTTGCAGGAAAATGAAAATAATCATGTGCTTGCAGGTGCAGCGGATGAGATCATCGATACCAGTCATTCGATTCTATCAAGATTCGGTTTATACAAGAATGAACCTGTTTCAAATTTCGACCTGCTTCAATCCGGAACGAAAGGAACCATGAACGGAGAAGGAGCTACTTTTTTTGTTTTGACGAATCAGGCTTCGAAGGAAAACCAGGCGGCTCTCGATGCAATCTCCACTTTTTACAAACCCCAAAGTATAACCGAAACCGAAAAAAATATTTTATCCTTTTTAAAAGAACAATCCACTGATATCAATGAGATTGATATTATCATCACTGGGAAAAATGGCGACAGCAGGGGGGACGAAATATATGAACGGCTCTCCCACTCTGTTTTCAAAACTAAAAAACAGGTTCATTATAAACATTTATGTGGCGAGTATCCCACGTCGACGGCTTTTGCTTTATGGGTAGCGATAAAAATTCTTAAGCATCAATCCATACCTTCCATCCTCGGTATGAATTCAGATTCGGGAAAACCAATAAAGAGAATTCTGATCTACAATCATCATCAGAATCTGCATCATTCCTTATTTTTGCTCTCGGCATGTTAAACTTCAGGAACACGAATTGGGTTTTTGGGCTCTTACTGATCCTTTTGGTCGGTTATCACATTAAATACGGGCTACACATCTATATATATTTCATTTTGATTTTTCTCTACCTCTCGCTTCTTATTTATGGGTCTTATTTTATCGGTGCAGGATTCTATATTCAATCTGTTTGTTTTGCAAGTCAAAATCAAAAAGAAATCGCGATTAGTTTCGATGATGGCCCGGTGAATGCATATACTCCTGATATATTAAGATTACTGAAAGAAAATAATATACAGGCTTCTTTTTTCTGTATCGGCGACAGAATTTTGGGAAACGAATCCCTGTTGAAGCAAATACATGAAGAAGGGCATATCATCGGCAATCACAGTTTTTCGCATGACAAAAAGTTTGCTTTTTTCTCTCCAAAAAAAATGCTGGCAGATATGAAGCTGATGGACCTCGCCGTGAACCAGATAACCGGACTGACTCCGAGATTTTTCAGGCCGCCTTACGGAGTCACGAATCCGAATCTTAAAAAAGCTATTGACAAAGGAAATTATATTTCTATCGGATGGAATATCCGATCCTACGATACCGTGATCAAAAATGAAAAAAGACTTTTGAGAAGAGTGAGGAACAGGGTGAGTCCGGGTGCCATCATTTTGTTTCATGATACCAGTAAAACAACTCTCAATATCTTACCCGAGTTCATCCGGAAACTGAAAGAAGATGGATATGCCATCACCCGGGTGGATAAAATGCTTAAATTGGAGCCTTATGCGTGAAAGGATATTGTTGTTATGCATTTTTTGTTTTTGCATTTGCGTATTCACTCATGCCCAATACCCGGGATTTACGCTGCTTGCCAATGATGCTGCTTTTAGACAACAGTTTTCAGAAATTTCTCAAAAAACAATTTCGATCCAGAGTGATTTTACCCAGGAAAAAGACCTGAGCATGCTCTCTGAAAAGATAGTTTCCAAAGGAAAATTCTGGTTCAAAAAAGATAACCGTGTACGCATGGAATATTCGCAGCCTTTCCAATATCTCATGGTGTTGAATAACGGAAGTATTTATATAAAGGATGATCAGAAAGAAAATAAGGTTTCTGCAAAATCAAACCCGCTTTTTCGGCAGATCAATAAGATCATGGTCGATTGTATGCAGGGATCGGCGCTCAGCAATCCTGACTTCAGTCAAAGAATATTTGAAGGAAAATCTTCTTTTCTGATTGAGCTGACGCCGACCGCTAAAAACCTGAAATCTTTTTTCGAACATATCAATATTATTGTCGACAAAAAAGATTTCAGCGCAACAGAAATTAAAATGTATGAATCCGGGGGAGATAATACCATCATTCGTTTTACCAATAAGCAATTGAATACAGCGATTCCAGATGCGTTATTTATTATTCATTAGTTTTTTATTCCTGGTGATCGCCTGCTCATCGGTTTATAAAAAGATGCAAAAGACTACCGGTGATGCTTCCTGCATCCGGAAATTCAAACCTTTATTAGGCTCTGCCTTGTACAAAACAAATGTAGATGTTGTGGGAAAGCATCTTACCGGCCTGGTCCTGATCAAATCCATGCCCGACAGCAGCGAGCGGATTGTATTCTCCAATGAATTCGGTATAAAATTTTTTGACTTTGAGTTTTCGAATGACAGCGGGTTCAAAGTGATCTATATCATCGAACAGATGAACAAAAAAGCCGTAATCAAAACCCTGAGGAAAGATTTTGAGCTGGTCCTGATGCATAATACTTCTACCAGTGACGCATACCTGCTGAAGAACGGGAAATTCATCTATTATGCTTTCCCACAGGAAAGCGGGGTGAATTATTATATCACGGATTCTACCTGCGGTCACCTGGTTGGAATGGAGAGATCATCAAAATCAAAACCGGTGGTGGAAGCAATTATGGAGAATTATAAAGACGGAATACCCGATACAATTGGAATTGAGCATAAAAATTTCAATTTTACCATTGGATTAAAGCGAATCGAAAATGCTGGCAGGTGATTTTTTTATTATAAAAGATATTCATTCCGGAGGAAACGAAGCGGAGGCCGTTCTTGAAATAAATGCAGAGCATGAAATTTTCAGAGGGCATTTCCCCAGGCAGCCTGTCGTGCCGGGAGTCTGCATGATGCAGATCATTAAAGAAATCCTGGAGAAAGTTCTTTCTAAAAAAACCAGGCTGATCCGCGCGGATCATGCAAAATTCTTGTCTATGATCGACCCTCGCGTGAATCCAATGATCAAAGCTTCACTAAAATATTCCATTGCCGAAAATGGGGAAATTGAAGTGATTTCCAGCCTCTCTCATGAGTCGACTATCTTTCTAAAATATCGGGCAGTGTTTGTGACAGCGTAATTTTTTTCACGCAAAGGCGCTAAGATCCTCAAAGACGTAGAGACCCTTTGCGAACTTTGCGTTCCCTTGCGTCTTTGCGTGAAACCTAAAGCAATTTTTTATTAATAAGATTAAGAGCTGGATTTGTCATGAAAGTTGTGATGAGCGCCATCAACACCATCATTGCAAAAATTTCAGGAGATAAAATTCCAAGATCATACCCGATATTCAATACAATCAATTCCATCAATCCACGTGTATTCATCAATGCGCCGATCGACAAACTATCTTTCCAACTTTGTCCAACCGCTCTTGCAGCCAGGGCACTGCCACCAAATTTTCCTATCACAGCCACCAGTAAAATCCATCCTGCAGCAGCCCAGAGAAATCCTTCGTTCAATAATCCGATCTGCGTTCTCAATCCTGTGAATACAAAAAACAAAGGAAGCAGTAAAACGATGCTGATATCTTCGATCTTATCAATAATTATTTTTCGGAAATTCAAATCATGCGGCATGATAATCCCGGCCATGAATGATCCGAATAATGCATGAATGCCGATAACTTCTGTAGCGTAGGCCGACAGAAGGAGGATAATAAATACGATCGCCATCATAGCCTTGTTCAGGAATTGTCTTTTTTCATAGAGCGTGAGCAATCTCCCCAAAAGCGGACGCACGATGAAAAGCATGATAAGGATATAAAAAATAACCAGTCCGATGGTGAAGAGTGCGCTCACAGAAGATCCCGCTTTGATGATCGCAATCAAAATCGCCAGAATACACCAGGCAGTCACGTCATCGGATGCTGCGCAGGTCAGGGCCATAATGCCCAGTTTTGTCTGCGTGATATTTCTTTCCCGGATAATTCTTGCGAGCACTGGGAAAGCAGTAATGCTCATTGCAATGCCCATGAAGAGCGAAAAAGATAAAAAAGAAACTCCCTCCGGAGCAAATTGCTTGTAAAAGAAAATAGAAAGCCCCATACCGAGTGTGTAAGGAATAATAATACTGGCATGACTGATGATCACTGCATCGGCTGCCTGCTTTCGTATAACGGTGAGGTCTACCTCCATTCCAATCACGAACATGAAAAATATCAACCCCAGCTGGCTGAGGAACTGCAGGTTGTCCAGCGAATAATCCGGAAATATAAATTGAGATACCGATGGGAAAATCAGCCCCAGCAATGAAGGGCCTAATACGATTCCGGCCACAATTTCTCCAATCACCGGAGGCTGGGAAATTTTATTGAAAAGAAAACCAAAAATTCGGGTACATAAAACGATGATGATGATCTGTAATAATAAGACCGGTAACGGGTGAGACATCCGACGGTAGAATGAATCAGTAAAAACAAGGAAATAATCCTGAAAATCTTTGTGAAAAGAATGGATATGTCGCTGTGGCTTTTCGAGTGAGCCTCCCTGTTGTAAGATCAGGTAAATGATGATACCGAATACTACGACCATCATCAGATAAAGCAGCAGGTTTCTCTTTTTATTCATGCGAAATGGATGGGAGCCGCGCGTTTTGGCGCAGCTCCGCTTCATCTTAAATTTTATCCTTGATGAATTTTCCGATACCTTTTCCTGCTTCTCCGTATGCGTCAGTAATCCTCACGCCTGTATCAAAATCAAAACCACCGTAGGGGCTTCCCTTTGCCTTTTCAACCGTGAGCCTTCCCAGCACATGTGACCTGTTTGTCGTTTCCACGATAATGGCTTCTCCCCTGATCTCCGCGCTTTTTCTCACAGGCCAGCCGGCGCTGAAGCCAGGTTCCGTAAATGTAGTATGAAAAATAACGGTATACTTAGCGTCTTTTTTCTGTCCGGCCTGCATCTGACTGTAATTCTGGAAAGCTTCCAGGAATTTAGGTTCGAATTTATAGGAGCGGTCATCCACCCATTTGATGGCCCAGCTATCTCCTCTCCCAGCCTCTTGTTTGTTCAATTGTTCTTTTTTATAAGACACAAAATCCGCTTCCTTTTCGTATTTGCCGACACTCATACTATCGTATGTGAATTCCACATTGATTTGTTTTTCTCCCTTCAATCCAGAAAGATCCCCTTCTGCGAGCTTAACGGTCTGGGCACTGGTCTTTGAAATGGCGAATGAAAGGCACAAAAGTGCCAGTAAGAATTTTGATGGTTTCATACAGAGAGGTCGTTTAGAGTTTTAAAAAAATTCTACAGGATACCAGATTCAATAATCCTGTTCAGATTATGATGCAATAAAAATAAGTAAAACTATTGTATTCTTTAAGCGTTGATCATATCCTTCAGCATCACATTTTTATTGCGCAGGTCGATACCTCCTTCCAGGATGGATTTGAGATTTGCCAGGTAAAAGACCCAGCCCTTGGTGCATCCGAGGTGGAAATATATCTTCGACTGTTCATCAACGGGAATATTTTCCTGCAATAATTCCGTCACCATTTCGTTTCCCTCCGTTTTGATGGAGATCGTTACGGTCCCTGCCCTTCCGAAAGAGAATTTGAACCTGTTTTTACCATTGGCTTCGAGTATGGTTCCTCTTTCAACGGTGGCATCATCCCAGCCATACCAGTACCATTCATAACGGTCACCCTCATGTACTGATTGGTTTTTCTTTCTCAGTTTTCCTTCTTTGTCGGTAAAAATAGCTTTTCGGAGAAACCATTCTTCCATTCCCTGGCGGGTGGATATGGCATGATAAATTTCATGAGCCGTAGCATCGATATTGACTCTTTTAAGGAACCTGCTCCAGTCGTAGGGGCGGTTGCCGTTAGAATTCTCTGACATGGCGGATATTTTTAAAAAATCGTGTTCCGGTCAGTTTTTACATTGCTTAGAAGTGTTCCATTTACAAATTTAGCTTACTTTCAATAAATTCGGATTGTATATAATATCCCTCATTACAATACAATCGCCATGCAAGTCGAAAAAATAAATATTGCAGAGAAGATGGGCCAGATCAGGGATTATTACAATCCCCGGATAGCGGGAGAACTGAATGGCCAGCTGGTAAAATTCGTGAAGTTCAAAGGTGAGTTTGTCTGGCATCATCATGATGCAGAGGATGAAATGTTCCTGGTAGTCAGGGGGAAATTCCGGATGGAATTACGTGATCAGACGGTTGAATTATGGCCGGGGGAATTTATTATCATTCCCAGAGGAGTCGACCACCGGCCTGTAGCCGATGAGGAAGTGGAAGTAATATTATTTGAACCTGCGACTACACTCAATACGGGTAACCTGAAAAATGAAATGACAAGAGAAAGACTGGAGAAAATATAAAATAATAAATTTTTTAAAATGAAGAAAGAAAGAGTATATGCCCTCCTTTTTGCAAGCGTTTATCCATTGTATATAAAAAAAGCAACGGCAAAGGGAAGAACAAAAGAAGAGGTAGACGCCATCATATTTTGGCTGACGGGATATAATCAACATACATTGCAGGAACAAATTGATCGGAAAACAGATTTTGAGACTTTTTTTGCACAGGCACCGCAATTAAATCCAAATGTTTCAAAAATCACCGGTGTAATTTGCGGGTATCGGGTGGAAGAAATTGAAGACAAGCTCATGCAAAAGATTCGTTATTTAGATAAGCTGATTGATGAATTGGCAAAAGGGAAAGCAATGGAAAAAATTTTAAGGAAGTGAAGAGGGCTGACTGCAGGAAACATGCCATCATTCCGGCCTAAGTGTGTCGGCCGGGCCACATAAGCATTATAAATTTTTAGGCAAGATATTCAGACCAGCTTGTGGACTGCACAAGCAGTGAAACAGGAAAATTTATGAAGTGAAAAAAATGGAAAACCCGAAATGAGAAGCAGATTTTAGTTCGTAGATTTAATAAAACCTTTCCTATAAAAAATGACCCTGGAAAAACATCTTATTGTCCACCGAGGCCGGAGCTGGATCCTCCTGCGTTTTTCCCCGAATGAAGAATGGAACCGGCGAATGAGAGCCGTGCCTGGATGCTTGTGGAGCAAAACCCATCGGGGCTGGCTGGTACCAGATTCCGAAGAAAACCGAAACCGTTGCGGCATGCAACTAACGACCATGCAGCTACGAAAATTGGAAGAAAAGCCTCCCCTTCCGGTTTTATATCCCACAAAATCGAGGTTGAGTCCTGAGAACAGCGATGCATTAGAAGAATTCCTTCGCCAGCTCGACTTAAAAAAATACAGTCCAAGTACCATCAGGACTTACGGAAATGAATTCGTGCAATTATTATACAGACTGGGTCCTTTTCCGGCAAGAGACCTCACAGCTGAACAATTAAAACGCTATATCCACTGGTGTGTTCGCGAAGGATACAGTGAACATACATTACACAGCAGGATTAATGCCCTGAAATTTTATTATGAAGCAGTATTACACAGAAACAAAATGTTCTTTGATATCCCGCGTCCCAGAAAGCCGTTTCAATTACCAAAGGTTTTGAGTAAGGAAGAAATAGCTTCGATCATTAAATGCATCCGAAATATAAAACACAGGACGATGATCATGCTTGCCTATGGCTGCGGACTAAGAGTAAGCGAAATCACGAGACTGGAGATAACAGATATTGATGGGGCGCGAAGGCTTTTACTGATCCGGAGGGGCAAAGGAAAAAAAGACAGGGTGGTCAGCCTGAGCCCCGCCCTTTTGATTATGCTTCGTGAATATTACAAAAAATCCAGGCCTACGCATTATTTGTTTGAAGGTCAGCAGCCCGGATCATCTTACAGTGTTAGGAGCCTGGAAGAGATCATTCACCAGGCGAAAGCAAGAGCGGGGATCAGCAAGGAAGGAAGTATGCATATGCTGAGGCATAGTTTTGCAACCCATCTGCTGGATAAGGGAACGGATGTGGTGATGATACAAAAATTGCTGGGACATAATGATATCCGGACGACCTTGCGATACCTGCATGTGACGAATAAGGACTTGTTGAATATTTTAAGTCCGATTGAAGACATTAAGGATTTGCTCACCGACGAAAGTCCGCCCCGTGCATTGTCGCAACCCGCCGCCATTCAAAAAAATCCTACAAGAAAACACTTAAAATAATGAGTTTCAGGAAAACAATTGTATTTTGATCAAAACAATTAAGCAGCTACTATTGCTACTATATTTGCGTTGGGCGCAATTGCATAGATAAGATCTTATGAAAAGTAATAAAGTAAAAACACTGTTCGTCGTTATTTTAGCATTCACAATAGGATTGCTTTTTCATTATTCTTCTAATCCACTCATAGCTCTGATATGGCTGGGTGTCTACGGAATAGCAGTAATCTTCTCAGTAGCCGTAATTTCTATCGGCCTTTTCAGCAAAAAAATTAAGCTGTGGTATTTCATTGGATTAATTCCAA
>DATJXY010000118.1:0-3989 GCA_035499855.1 Puia sp.
GAAAACAACTGGCTCCTTCAGGTTTGCATCATGCACGGAAATATTTGGAGCATTATTAAATATGCTGAAAGGAACAACTGCATCCAGGCCGGCAATCTCCTTTTTCACTGCAGAAGGCATCGCATACGTAATACCCGTTACATGATTATTAAAATCCGGACCAACAATCGTCCACACTACCCTGTAAATGTGATCACGGTCTTTTTCAAACTTGTCAAAGCTTGTATCATAACTCGCAATCAAATAAATCACCAGCGATGTGCTGATGCCGATTGCTAAGCCTAACACATTAATGGCTGAAAAAATTTTGTTCTTCCATAGTGTACGCGATGCAGTTTTGAAATAATTTTTAAACATTGAATTGATTTAGGATGTTTGACCGATGCAAAAGCTGGGCTTAGTTTACCAAGGATAACAATCTTACTCAAGACGCATACCAATGTTGAAGCCTTTGTGAAACAAGACTTTGAATTTTTTTTTTGGAATGCCTGTATCAAAAGCGTACAATCATTGTCCGCTTATTTAAGCTTTATGCGCTTTTCTTACTTAATGATATAATTGCTATTTTATTTTCTGTAACATTTTATGACATTTATAAAGAGCTTGATGAGTTATTAATTGATGGTGGTTGAAACTTAAACCCGAGTTGGGGCCAATCGCCTAAGATCATCTGTAAAATGTTTCGAAAATTGATCGGGTTGGACTACAAAAATAAATCCTGATCTCCTACCTGACGGCGGACGGGGGGTATAGTCGGGTCTACTGAAACATGGCCGAGAATGGCGGGAAACCGTATTATCACGGTAAGTTGATTCTAAATGAAGCACCTCAATCATTTTTTTTCAATAAGACCAAATCGTTGATAATGGCATAAACTCTGTCAAAAAATGATTTTATTGCTCCATAATTTTCTTTATAAAAATAGCTATTATGTAAAGTAAAAACCGTCCGGATTAATAATTCATTGTTCTGCTGAAATATCTCTCTTCTAAACAAAATACTTGAATCCGGCATGCGGATGGACATGGCCTTTGGAAATCCTTCGAGTGAAAAATTATCTGCGACTTTCAAATGCATAGACATGAAATGGCTTTGGGTACATCCGAAATCAATATCATATTGTCTTGAACTGTCGGTGAATGGGTTTTTTATTAAATAGGAAAACAGGGAAGGATTCAAAAAAAAACTATTTCCTGTGTTTGTCAACTTAAAATGAAAATGAATTTTTTGAATAAGTGTATCGCAATTTTCGTTGTTTCCTTCCGTGATAACGGAATCAATGAGAATATCTTCTGAATTTCCCGAAAGATCTGTTTCTTCCCGGGTTGTATTTTCTTTATTTTTTTTCTGCTCTTCTAAGGCGCCTAATTTTGCAAAGCCAATAAATTTCAATCTAGCCTCTCCCGTGACATTACCTGCGCTATCCAGGACAGCCATAATATTGGCCTCATTTTTTTTTAAAATACGCGCATCAGTCAGGTAAATCCATTTATTTAAATAAGGATCGACTAAATAAGCTTTGCTGTTTAAAACATTCTGGGGAGGTATTTTATAGGATAAACCATTTTGTGTACAGTCGAGGATGAATAGGTAATTGCTATCTGCAACAATTACATCAACACTATTAAACTGGCTCAGGCTTGTAAATGCTTCATCGGCCATCCCGTTTTCACGAGTGCTAACCAGTATCGGAAAACATTTTACATTGGATTTCCGTAATAAATTTAATAGCGAAATATTCATTTCCGCACTACTCCCTAATTTGGTTTTCCAGCACTCTTCAATACTATCGGAATAAAAAGTCAGCTCCTTGTTCCACTCGATATTTTTTTTCACATAAGCAAATACTGCAGCAACTTTAGTTTCTACATTATTTAGTTTTTTTAAAGAATCAATAAACTGATCAGTGCTATCCAAATGTTTATCAAATTGCAAACCGAAGTAGCTTGCATTTAAAAGATGAGTATTATAATACTTCCATCTAAGATCACTATTGTCAAATAAATTTTCGAAATTATTGCCCAACCTTAAAGCAAACTCAACTCGCTGAATATTGTCCGCTAATGAACTCATAAATGGCTCTATTCTAAAGGAAGGAATTTTGCGGGCTGTAAACGAAACAATCTGCTCGTCGTAAAATCCTCCGCCATGTTTTTTGTACCCGGAATCCCTTTCTATCGGTACGGATGTTATAAAATGATAATTCATTCGGATATAAGTCGGAATCGCCAATGTAACTTTCGAAAGTGATGTTGGTATTACATCTTGAAAAAACCAAGGTTCAACCTTAAAAGAATTTTTATCTTTTTTAAAATATCTGTATTCGATCACAGAGCCCTTTTGCAATCTTGGAAAAGTAAAAGAAATATATTTTATGCTATTTTTTGTTTTGATTTTTTCTTTAGATATCTCTTTTTTTTCCAGTTTTTCCTTCACGATTTTCCCTGTGGAATCCAGGTTATAAATGAAGGCCTCGATATCTGTAATCTTTGACAAGTTATTTTCATTCACTACCGGAATTTTGATATTTGCTGCAGAAAAGCCTTGTTCATTGAAAATTTTAATTCTGACTCTGTATTCCGAATAGACAAATGGAATGCTTGCACGAACACTAGTTTCAAAACTTATCTTAGCTGTTTTGATTAAATTAACCGCGTTCGCATTTTTCTCAAACGAACATTCCTTCATAGTGAGTTCGCCCAAATCAACTTGGCCAAATTCATGTTCCCTTTCTTGAGCAATAACGATTCCGAATGAATAGAAAAGAAAAGAAACCAATAAAAATGAATTTTTCATAAGCACAGTTAAAAAAATAGAATATATCCCTACGCTTAACCATATGATGAAGTAAAATAATAATAATTCTTTCCATATTCAATATTCGCAAGAATCAAAATGTTAACTATATAATCGCTAGATCAATCAGCAAAAGTTCGAAGTTGGGGTACAGAGGTCTGCCAATTGAGAATTCATGTCGTCCTGTATAAATAAGCTATTTAATTTGCACAGCCTGTATAGATATGCGCAGAGAATAAAAATTATCAGGCGCGAATCGCCCGCAGAGTGTTAAAACCTTCGGAAAATAACATGATGACCGGAAAATTTTTGTAATAGCACGATCATCTTGGATGTTTTCAGCATCCTTTTAAAATAGGGAATTCATCATTTTATTTAAAAAGGCTTTTGATTATTTTGTATGCAAAGTTATACCTATGAAGACCCGGCAAATGTTCTGCCTGATCGGAGGTTTGATTCTGCTCACCACATCATGCAGCATAATAAAAAAGAACAAATCCCGGGAACCCTTCACCGTAATAAATAAGACAGACTCATTATCGGTTTCGAAATATGAGGCCGACAAAAAACTGGCATTGGCAGTAAAAGGCCGAATGAGCCAGGTATTGCAATATGCCCTGCAAAACGGCTACTCAACTGAATATTTCTTTCTCGTGGATATGAGTATCCACAGTGGTAAAAACCGCTTCTTCGTCTACGATTTTAAAAAAGATACGATCGCACTGGAGGGACTGGTGGCGCATGGAAATTGCAATACTCATTTTCTTGAAGAAGTGAGATTTTCTAACGCACCCAGTTGCGGCTGCAGTTCATTGGGAAAATATAAAGTGGGAAATTCATATCAGGGCGAATTTGGTAAATCATATCGACTATATGGTTTAGATTCTACCAATTCCAATGCCTTCAAAAGAGCCATAGTACTCCATGGATTCGGCCCTGTTCCGGATGAAGAAATTTACCCAAGAGATCTGTGCAACAGTTTCGGTTGCCCGATGGTATCAAGATCATTTTTAATTAAGCTTTCTGAAATCATTGATAAATCAAAAAAACCAATCTTATTATGGATTTATGACTGATAGAAATTGCACAACTACACATACAGCTTCATTCTTTCGTTGTTTTCTTCAGATAAAATGGTGTTTTGACCTTTTACAAAACTCTGGACATGTCTATATTGACTCAATAATGGGCAG
>DATJXY010000119.1:0-4534 GCA_035499855.1 Puia sp.
GCTATCATGAATTAACAACAGTAAAATCATCTTGGTTAAGCCGTTTTTTGAAATGGCCTGAGAATGGGGATAAGATCAATCACTTTGCCTGGGGTAGGAATTTCAATAACCCGAATGACTTCGGTGCTATTCCCTTTAACAATGACCATCGTACTTTTGAATTGTGCAGATTTTGGCTTGATAATAGCTGCTCTGGTATCACTTACATTCGTCTTTGTTGCCAATTTAGCCGCGTTGCTACCAAGTGTACGATACCGTTTCTGTTTCTGGTTTGTTTTATTGATATCGTAGTAATTGCAGTCACATTTCCTATCAGATAATATTCTTTTCTGATAAAATCATGCAGTCATTTCAGGATTTTTTAGGAATGAAATAAGTAGATCAGGGTTGGTGATGCTATTTTATGATGATGTGTGGAATAATTAATCAAATTGTCCTGTATATAATTCATAATATCTGCCCTTTTGTTTCAATAAATTTTCGTGATTGCCTCTTTCAATAATTTCACCGTTTTCCAGCACCAGGATTTCATCTGCATTTCGAACCGTAGACAGACGATGAGCAATGACAAAACTTGTACGGCCCCTCATTAACTGATCCATTCCTTTTTGTATAATCTCTTCTGTACGTGTATCGATAGAGCTTGTGGCTTCATCCAATATCAAAATGGCAGGTTTGGCTACTGTAGCCCGTGCAATATTCATCAATTGCCTTTGTCCCTGGCTTAAATTACTTCCATCGTTTTCCAAAACTGTTTGATATCCTTTTTGCATTCGCATAATGAAGGAATGTGCCCCGGCTAGTTTCGAAGCAGTAATGACTTCTTCATCTGTCGCTTCCAGCCGGCCATAACGGATATTTTCCATCACGGTTGCGGTAAAAAGATGAGTATCCTGCAGAACCATGGCAAGCAATCGGCGTAAACTCTTTCGCTGAATTTTTTGTATATCGATCCCATCAATGCTGATTTGACCAGATCGAATATCGTAAAACCGCGGCAGCAAATTCATGATGGTTGTTTTACCGGCACCAGTGGAACCAACAAGGGCAATCTTCCGTCCGGGTTTTGCTTCAAGCGAAATATTTTTCAGCACTACTTTATTCGCATCATATCCGAAAACGACGTTATGGAAAACGACATCAGCTTTAATATTTTTTAAATCAATCGCATCCGGTGCATCAGCTATTTCCGGTAATTCATCCATGATCTGAAAAATGCGTTCTGCCCCGGCCAATGCAGCCTGCAGGCTGTTATACTGACTGGAAATTTCATTGACCGGCCGGCCGAATTGCCGCGAATATTGAAGAAAAGCCGCCAGGCCGCCGATATCGAGCCCTCTCAATATCGCCAATAATCCACCAACCGTTGCCGTTAGCGCGAAATTGATCGTGTTTAGATTTTGTATCACCGGCATCATCACGCCGGAGTATAATTGCGCCTGCGTGGCTTTATCGCGCAAATCATAATTGAGTTTTTCAAAATCTGCAGCGACATATTCTTCATAACAAAAAACTTTTACCACCTTTTGCCCGGTAATCATTTCTTCCACATATCCGTTGACTGCGCCGAGCCCGATTTGCTGTGCCGTAAAATACTTTTTACTTTTCCTAATGATCTGTCCTGCCACCCAAAGCATCAATGGAACAATAACCAATGTTACCAATGTAAGTAATGGGCTGATGTAAAGCATCAAAACGAAAATGCCTGTCAGCGTGATGGTGCTTGTAAATAATTGCGAAATACTTGTATTTAAAGAATCGCTTATATTATCAACATCGTTGGTGAAACGGCTCATGAGTTCACCATGGCTGTTACTGTCAAAAAATTGTAATGGTAAGGATTGCAGTTTGCTGAACAAGTCGGCGCGAATGATATTCACTGTTTTTTGCGCAACGACAATCATCAGACGGTTTAACCATATCCCGGCGAGTGAACCGATGATATAAATACCCAATAACAAAAAAATCATATTGATCAGTCCCGGTATATTATGTGGAATGATATAATGATTGATAATCGGGCGCAATAAATAAGAACCGGCTAATGTGCTTCCTGTATTGATCAGCACTAAGACAAGGATGACAAAGACCAATAATTTTTGTTGGCGCAAATAACTCCACAAACGGAGAATGACCTGTTTGGAATTTTTCGGTTTTTCAACGGAAATCCGGCCACGTCTTCCCGGAATTCCCGCAGGCGTCAACTTGGTATTGGTTACGGTTGGTTCACTCATACGGCGGTCACTTCTTTGAGTTGTTGAGAATAATAAATTTCCTGGTAAACCGTACTGGTTTTTATCAATTCATCATGTGTACCCATACCGATTATTTCTCCATCATCAAGTAAAATAATTTTGTCTGCCGATTGAATGGAACTGACACGTTGCGCAATGATAAAAAGCGTGGTATTATGAAGATGATTCTTAAACGACTCCATGATTCTTGCTTCTGTTGCAGTATCAACGGCGCTCGTGCTGTCGTCCAAAATTAAAATACGCGGTTTCTTTAAAATAGCTCTTGCCATACAAAGCCTTTGTTTTTGACCGCCGGAAACATTTACTCCACTTTGTCCTAAAATGGTTTCATATTGTTTGGGAAAGGACATAATGAAATCGTGCGCCTGTGCATCCTTAGCAGCGGCAATGATTTCATCATCGGAGGCATCGGGTTTGCCCCATTTTAAATTTTGTTTTATGGTCCCGGTGAATAATTTATTTTGCTGAAGTACCAGACCAACCCCGGAGCGGAGGTTTTTCAAAGTATAATCCCGCACATCGGTATCATCCACCAGAATGTTGCCGCTGCTGGCATCATACATTCTTGGAATCAGCTCGACCAGCGTACTTTTGGAAGACCCCGTAGCGCCGATGACGGCAACAGTTTCGCCCGGGAGTACAGAAAAATTAATATTCTTTAATACATATTCATTGCCATCCGGATGGTATTTAAAAAAAACATTTTTAAATTCAACTTTACCTTTTTTAATCAACAGGTTTTTTTCTTTAGCGGTGAATGAGTCATTAATATCCCCTTCCGTATTCAACACTTCGAGTATCCGCTCCGACGACGCTCTAGCACGGGAAAATGTCATAATAGTCATGGAGAGCATCATGAGAGACATTAATATTTGCGTGATATAAGTAATGAAAGACATCAGCTGACCTACCTGAAATCTTCCCGATATAATTTTATTTCCGCCAAACCAAACAATAGCCACAATAGAAATATTCATTACGAATTGCATCACGGGTAAAATAAGCACTACCATGCCGGAAGCTTTAACAGACATTTCCTGCAAATCATCATTCGCAAAGCCAAATTTCTTCTTCTCAAAATCTTCCCGTACAAAAGATTTTACCACGCGAACATTGATGAGGTTTTCCTGGACAACAGCATTTACTTTATCCAGTTTCTTCTGCATTTTTTCAAAATAAGGAAGGGCGCGACCAAGGATGATATAGATGCTGACCGCCAGAACCGGGGTAGCAACGCCAATAATTGACGCCAATCCCGCATTGATGCGTACGGAAATTATAACTGCAAATATCAGCATGAGTGGAGCGCGGATCAATAGACGTAGTGACATCATGATCACCTCCTGCAGGATATTTACATCGTTTGTTATCCTGGTAACCAGTGACGATGAGCTCAACTTATCCAGATTGGAAAAAGAAAATTCCTGGATTTTGTTGAACAAGCCCTTTCTTAATTCTGCAGCAAAGCCCACCGATGCATGAGAAGAAAAATAAATATTGCCGATGTTCGCAGCAATGGCAACCAATGATAGCAGCAACATGAAACCACCTGTTTCAAGAATATAATGCAGGTTTTTATTATGAATGCCATTATCGACAATCTTTGACATGAGTTCAGGTTGAACAATTTCACAACCAACATCAATGATAACGAGTAACGGTGCCATTATCAACGCCTGCTTGTATTTGAAAAAAAATGGAAAATACTTCTTCATACCCTATAAAAAGAATGATTGGCCATATGCATACTCACTTAAAATTATGTAATATCGAACAATTGCCAGATCGGAGAAAATCAGTTGCTGTGTTATAATCTTAAGCCTGAAAGAAGGTCGTAAATTTCTTATAAGAAGACAAATGGAAAGTTTAATTTTTACCGGGCCTTAGAAAGAATTTTGTTTGATTTTGCAAGGCATTTCAAAACACTTATCCCTCATAGGAGATCCTGATTGACGATTCATTCAAAATGATTATCTCATTTTTGATGGTAATTTAATTGTCTTGCCGGAAATATTAAAAACACCATTCCCCAGGTGATGAAAGATCTTGGGTTTTTTGATATCCTGATTTATCCAGGCTTTGATAACCTGCAATACAAAGAAATTATATTTCCTGACCATGGCCATATCTATGACCTTGCACTCGAGGTTAGCATAACATTCAGCTACAAGCGGCGCTTTTATGCAGGACGCGGGCGTGGGCGTGAGCGAAAAAGTTTTGAATTTATCAATGTCCCTGCCTGTGGTATTTCCAATGCGTACTACTTTTTCAGCGAGATC
>DATJXY010000120.1:0-11513 GCA_035499855.1 Puia sp.
ATAATACTATAAAATTTACTGGCTTTTAAATTTCGCCACGCTATTTTAAAATAATTCTTTATCATAGCTGATGCCTGATTTAATGATCTCTGATTTATTTATTCATGATTGACGATTCACGTTTTTCATTCCGTTCTCAAACTATTCACCGGGTTTGCTATCGCTGCTTTGATCGATTGAAAGCTTATTGTTATTAATGCAATCAACATAACTAATATTCCTGCAGATGCAAACAGCCACCAGCTTATTGCAATGCGATAAGGAAAATTTTGCAACCATTTATATGCAGTTATATAAGCCAGTGGCGATGAAATTATTAATGCTATTACAACGAGCTTTATAAAATCTATTGAAAGTACTCTAAAAATTTGTTGCACCGATGCTCCTAACACTTTTCGTATTCCGATCTCTTTGGTTCTTTTTTCCGCGGATAAAACAGACAAGCCAAACAAACCAATGCAGGAAATAAATATGGTGAGTATGGCGCCGAATAAAATAATCTGCTTCCATTTTTCAACATCAGCATACTGCTTCCTGTTTTCATCATTTTTTAAAATGTATGAATATGGATCCATAGGATAAAACTGCTGATAGGTTTTTTGTATCCATTTTAAACTTGTAGCTGCTGTGTTGGGTTTTATCCTGATGTAATAAGTTCCATATAAACCATTCATGGAAAATAATTGCGGCGTTATTTTCTTTGTTAAAGATGCGAAGTGATAATCTTTCACCACACCAATTACATGATATGTCTGATTACTGCTTCCCAACATGTTTATGGTCTCACCAATTGGATTTTTCCAGTTTGCTTTTTTTACAAAGCTTTCATTCACGATAACAGCTTGGGCAGAATCAGCGGGAAATGCCGTAGAAAAATTTCTTCCTACTACGAATGGAATTTTTAATAAAGGCAAATAATTTTCATCAACAATTTCATTGGTAAAATATATAGTAGAACCGGTCGAATTTTTTGTACCCGTGCCAAATTCTCCCGCATTCTTTATACTAACGCCGGCAATGTTTGGATTCTTCAGCAGTTCATTTTTAAAAATAGCAGCATCGGTATGTGTAAGATTGTTTTTATTTACGATAACAAGATTATTATCATCATATCCCAAATCTGTTTTGGTTAAAAAATTAAACTGTGCATAAACAATAAATGTGGCGATAATTAAAAACGATGCCAGTGTAAACTGCAATACCACCAATGATTTTTGCAGGTAATTTTTTCCTGAAATATTAAAGCGACCATATAAAGTTTGTACAGGATTATAGCCCGATAGAATCAACGCAGGATAAAAGCCGGCAAGCAACGCCGTGATGATGTATAAGATGATACAGCTTGCAATCAATTTTGCATCTAACAAATAAGAAATGGATAAATCTTTATTGGCAAGACTGTTAAACCAGGGCAACAGCAACTGCGATAACACAAATGCAAATAGAAAGGCAATCGTGCATAAGAAAAATGATTCGCCAAGAAACTGTATGATGAGTTGCTTTCTTTCGCCACCAATCACTTTGCGAATGCCAACTTCTTTTGCTCTTCTAACAGAACGTGCAATGGTAAGATTTACAAAATTGATGCACGCAATCAGCAACACAAACAATGCTATGCCGGAAAGAATGTATGAATACATCGGGTTGCTTGAATTATTTGCACCAGTCGTAGCAGGTAAATCAGGATTCAAATGCATGTCGAGATAAGGCTGTAAAAAATAAGTGCCCAAAGGAACATCATTAGGATTTAAGCCATCAATTTTCAGCATTTCCAATAAAGTTTGTTTTGCATCTATCACATAAAAACTTTGCATTTGTTTTTCTACTGTTTGAGGGTTCGCTTTATCATCCAGCACAACAAATGTGTTCAGATAAGAATTGAACCAGTTATGCGTGTCTTTTGCATCTGCGTCAGATTCTGTAAAAGGCAACAACACCTCAAACTGGATAGAGGAATTTTGCAGACAACGCTTTGCAATAGCGGTTACTCTATAAGTAACAAATGCACTATCTTCTTTTATCATCATTATTTTGCCAATAGCATCGGTTGTACCGAATTGTTTTTTTGCAGCATCCTCACTTAATACAATTGAATGTGGTTCTCTTAAACAGGTTTTAGCATCGCCTGATAAAAGCGGAAATGTAAATACTGAAAAGAAATTTGAATCTACATACAACAAACTTTGCGATTGAACAGATGTTCCTGTTCTTATATCTTCATAGCGGTTATCTACACGCACAAAAGCTTTTATACCGGGAACATTTTGCTTAAACCTTGGTCCCTGCAAAAGACCCGTAGCAGTAATTTTATTTTCTTTTCGTTTCGATACAATACGATAAATGTTTTTTACATTTTTATGAAATCTGTCAAAGCTAACTTCATCTTTTACATACAACATCATAAGCATGGCACAAGCCAAACCAAGACTTAAACCTGCAATGTTGATGAAGGAATAAATTTTATTTCGTTCAAGATTTCTGAATGCCGTTTTAAAATAATTTTTAAACATAGAAGTTGATTTATGACGAGTGATTTATTTATTCACGATTGACAATTCAACTATTCCGTTCTCAAGCTCTTCGCCAGGTTTGCAATGGCTGCCTTGATTGTTTGCAAACAAATCAGCAACGCACCACTTTGAAATAATTTTTAAACATGAATTAATGTTTAAGTGGTATGCTTCGTGTTGTTCGTTTTATTTATAATTGCGGATTCAAGTTTATGGGCTCTGTCTCAAATAAACCTAAATCAAGTGCATCTTTGAACTGTGTTTGCCAATGATACCAAAATTTTCTCAACTCATGTACCAAATGTCGAAATCATTGACGAGCAACGCCTTGAGGCAATTTTATTGAAATCTTTGTATCAATAACGGACAGTAATTGTACGCTTATTTAAACTTTCGCAAATGACACCTCAACACCACCTCTTCATTGTGACATGTAAGTCATCCGCATTTTTGAGCGGTGTAATCGAAGCCTTTGAAAATTCAATTGCTTTAATATACCGATTATTAATTCCACATATCTGAAACGTGTAGATCCCTATATTATAACTAAAAAAAATAAAAAAGATTCGGAGGTAAAAAAAACCACTAAGTTTATCGAAAGAAAAACGTGACTAAGTGAAGTATTGTTTTTGACACATAAATGACACACAAGTTTTCTAAAGTAATTGATTTTTAATATCAACGTGTTCCGGTCCCGGGCACCAAAAAAGCGACGTAATAAATCATTAGGCCGCTTTTATTTTTTTGTTAAGTAACGATTTTGTGATCACTCTTGCAATTGAAATATGTTGTTGGCGTAGTCGCCGACCTGTAAAAAACTTTCATTTCAAACACCTTCAACGGCGAAAGTTTTCTTTGTCAATTGAGTGTGCTACTCCGTTCTCAAACTCTTTACGGGATTTGCAATTGCTGCCTTTATTGCCTGGAAGCTTACTGTTAATAATGTAATTATAATTGATGCTACAATTACCAATGCGAAAACTCCAATACCAATATTGATTTTATATTCATAATCTTTCAACCAGTCGTTCATTAAATACCATGCGATGGGAACTGCGATTGAACAAGCTATTAAAACGAGTACTACGAAATCTTTTGAAAGTAATTGCCAGATGCCGTTAACGCTTGCGCCTAATACTCTACGCACGCCGATCTCTTTGGTGCGTTGCTCTGCCATAAATGATGCGAGACCAAATAATCCCAGGCATGAAATAAAAATTGCAATGATAGTAATGATGGCAGCAAGATTAGCTACCAGCTCTTCGTAATTAAATTTTTTAGCGTACGCTTCATCTGCAAATTGATAGTCGAATTGCGCATCGTATTTTTCGAAAATTGGCTTGATAGTGTTAATCGCTTTCGACATGGAAATATTTGGATTTATTCGCACTATTAAATCATTTATCCAATCTGTTGAAAATTTAATAATCATGGGCGAAACCGATTGAAAAGGAGATGACATTTGTAAATCAGGTATCACGCCAACTATTGTTCTGTTTTGTCCGTTCCATTTAATTGTTTCACCAACCGGGTTTTTCAATTGCATCAATTTTACTGCAGCCGGGTTTAACATAACAGCGAACGAATCGGATGAATAATCTTTTGAAAAATCCCTGCCCGCAATTAATTTAATACCCATTGTTTTGGTAAAATTATATTCAGTTGCAATGGTGTTAATGCCAACACTTTTATCAGTTGGCTTACTTCCTTTCCATTCCCATCCGTTTTGGTTGCCCTGGATTTCGGTTGCAGAAGAATTAGATTTACACACAGAATATACAGCACCGCTGTTAAGCAAATCACTTTGCAGTACAGCAAAACTTTTATTCATTTCAGATGAATAATTTACCGTTATCAAACCATTTTTATCATAACCCAGTGGTCGGTCTTTACCATGTTTTATTTGCTGGTAAATAATGATGGTTCCAATCATCAACACTACTGAACTTGTAAACTGAACAACGACCAAAACTTTTCTTGGTAATGCACTTCCTCCGCCAATATTTATTTTTCCTTTCAATACTTTAATTGAGCTAAAAGATGAGAGGTATAAAGCAGGATAGCTGCCAGCAATCAGACCTGTTAATAATGTAAAGGCGATTATGAAAGACCAAAAGAACGGATTGGGAATAAACAAACTCATGTCTTTATCAGTGAGATTGTTGAAGTATGGAAGCGTAAGAAATACAATGACAAGCGATAAAAGAAATGCAATGATTGTGATGAGCATTGATTCGCTCAAAAACTGTCCTATCAATTGTTTACGTAGCGAACCTACTACTTTGCGAATACCAAT
The DNA here is from genome assembly GCA_035499855.1 of Puia sp. Lineage (GTDB taxonomy): Bacteria > Bacteroidota > Bacteroidia > Chitinophagales > Chitinophagaceae > Puia. The sequence continues at coordinate 4,807 of DATJXY010000120.1, forward strand.
TTCTTTTGCCCGCTTTGATGAACGCGCCGTGCTTAAATTCATAAAATTTATACACGCAATAAGCAATACAACAAGTCCTAAAATCCCAAACAGCCTTACATATTTTATATAACCACCAACATTTTTCCCGTTTTCGAAATCCGCATATAATTTCCATTTGCTCATCGGGAATAATTCTAATTGTGGCTTGGAAGCTTGCACTATTTTATCATTGGCAAAATGATTTAATATTACATCTTTAATTTTTGCGTTTACGCTTTCAACGTTTGCATTACTATTAAGTTGAACAAATGTTTGCCAAGAATCATTCCCCCATTCGCCCACATAATTTTTAGTATCCGGATAGAGGCTTTCCTGCAATTGCCAGGGAAGCAAACAATCGAAAGCAAGAGAGCTGCTTTTTGGTTGTTTTGCAACGACCGCAGTAACTGTAAGATTCGTTGCATTATCCAGCTTTATTATTTTTCCAACTGCATTGGCAGTATTAAAAAGAATGTTAGCGGTCTCATCAGTTAATACAATTGAATAAGGGTCCTCTAAAGGATTTTTACTGCCATATAATATGTTCAAAGAAAACATACCAACGGCATCTTTGCCTATAAAAAAGCCGTTTCTCATCACACTTTTATCGCCGGTTTGCAATGAATGTCTGACACCTCCATCACACATGGCTACTGCTTTAAAATCGCTGTATTTTGATTTTAATTCATCGCCCAGCGAAAAAGGTGTTGTCCAGCCCGTAGATATTTCGCCGTTGTTAGATTGGTGCATAATCACCTGGTAAAGTGAATCGTAATTTTTAATATGCTTGTTGGCAGAAAGTTCATTATAGATCCAAAGCCCTATAAGCATTGCCACAGACATACCTACAGCAAGTCCACCGATATTGATAAAGGAATAAATCTTATTTCTTAAAAGAATTCTGCATGCAGTTTTGAAATAATTTTTAAACATAAACAGTCGGATTGAATGTGAGAGTACAATCGAAATGCCAGTCTGTTATTTTTATGAGTTTCAATTAATTGTTCACACGACAAGTAACCTAAATGAATGTTTTTAATACAGTTGGTGTTCGTTTTTGTTACAGCTGAATCAAATTTAAGCAACCTGGGAAAATCATTAAGATGTATCCAATCCACGCTTGCAAGTACTATGGTCGAGAAAATTTTTTTAGCTACTACCCGGACAGATTTCCTGCAACAACATAAAATTTTAAAAAATTTCATACCCCGCATTGGCCCTCGTTTGTTATATCGTGTCTCTACAAAAATCAGGTTCTTAACGAGGGCCATCAGGATTTTACAATTTTAAAAGGGTGATTTAACGGTTTTCCAAAAAAAGAATAATTATTATTTTTCACGGGTGAGTGGAGATAAATATATAATCGGCGATCAGCATGGATGCTATTTCGTTACATTCACTGTTATTGAGTGTGTTCGTTTACGATACTCCAATTCCTTACGAGTTATCTCAATGTTTCCAATACCGTAGACACGTCTTTTTTGCAGGACACTGCCACCCTTAATCCAAAAGGAACCATAGGAAAACAAGTCTTGCAAATTTCATTTGCTGATTAGTTGAATCAAACGACATTAAACAGTTTAGGAAGGCTGCTTGTATATTTCTTCAAAGTATAGTGCCAACATTAATTCACAGATCTTTTTTTAGACCGGTTTAATTAATCTCCGGCTCTATGCAATCAGCATTTGCAGGCAGAGGTAAAAGTTGGTTAGTTTAAGGAAATAAACTGGCAGCAAGCACCTTAAACGAGCTCATTCAATTCAGCGAACTGAATAAAATTTTTTGCTTTCTATTGACGAATAATGGTCGTTCGTAGAGTTTGTGCATATAGAACCTAAATAGACTGATATATTTATCCAGTCAAATTTTTGTCAATCTCAAATCAGGTTCAATCATAAATAAATTTAAAATGAAAAAAGCCTGGGTCGTTTCCATAATTTCAATCTGCATTTTTGTTTTGTTTTCTTTCATTCAAAAGAGTTCAAAAAATATTCCTGTCCCCTATCCTGAAGGTTATCGCAGCTGGACTCATGTCAAAAGCTCTTTTCTCGGACCACAAAACCCCTTATATAAATTCAGGGGAGGATTTATTCATATATACGCAAATCAGAAAGCGCTGAACGGACTTCAGACTGGAAACTTCACAGACGGGTCCATTTTGGTATTTGATGTCATTAAGGAAATAAACAATAATGGAGACCTCTCCGAAGGGGAAAGAAGACTCGTTGATGTGATGGTTAAAGACAGTATCAGCTATAATGATACCGGTGGCTGGGGTTTTGAAGAATTTAATGGTGACAGCAAAACAGATAGAGTGATTCTTCAAAATTCCACTGAAAAATGTTTTAACTGCCACAGCCGTCAAAAACAAACAGGATATGTATTCAGCAAATACAGGCCATAAAAAGTTATACCAAGACCGGCTATGACTAAAAAAACAACTCGTCCCAAATAAGCAGGACGAGTTGCAGCAAAAAATAATTGTAGCTATGATTCTGCTAAGGCTTGCGGTGCGATCTGTATTGAGACATAGATCTGGCTTTCCCATCTCTCAATAACCAGATTTCATGTATATCAGCAGTATCTTTTTCCCCTTTTTTGTCAACTGTGAATTCTCTTGCCCAAACAGCAACCCAATCTTCATCCCTGTCGTTCCCAGTCCTGCATCGTCTCCCGCAGGGGACGATGCAGCATAAAATATTCCAGGCTTTTAGATGGAAACACTCGATTATACAATCGAATGGGAAACGATTTTTGGCTTATGAAATCGTCAAAAGGTTGAAAAACCTGAACAGAAATGATATACTGCTAATTCTGGAAAACAGCGTTATTCCGGAAGAAAGAAAAAGAAACAACAAACATCGTGTTTTTGTTATCAGACTCACGTACTTGCTCACACGCACAGGGATTGGGTCTACTTTTCTTCGGGAAATTGCAAATTCTATTTATTCATTTGGCAATACTTCAATTGATCTTCAAGTAAACGCCCCGTAAATATTTGCGGGGCGTTTGTGTTTTACCGCATCGTCCACTTCGGGGACAATGCGCAACGAAAATGATTAAAGGAGGGAAATTACTCATCTTAATTACTCGGTGAGTCCCGCGTTGGCCGCCATTTTCGAGATCACTGCTGCGGTGACTCACCGTCGACAAAAAATTTACTCCACAGGAATTTATGAATGGTAGAGTCGCAGTTATTTTTCAAGTTGAAGGTTTGATGTTTTGTGATTGATGACCAGACCTGCCTTTCCCAATCCTTCCTGGCCTTTATTATTCAAACCCTCAGAGAGTGGAAACGATACACTGATGTCTTTTGCCTTTGTACCGGCGTCAGGAATCAACTGAATGAGCAATTTCAGGACGAAACACCCTACCGAAAAATAAAATGGTTCACTTAATATTGATGATGCTATTTTAATCTTGCTTCTCTACTCTTACTCTGCCGGAATTTGTAATTCTTTTAAAAAATTATCTAAAAGTTTAATTTTTGCATTTACTTTTGCTGCATTGGGTAAACGAGTACCATATAACCAATTAACTGTTGTATTTATACTTTCTGCTTTTCTTGTCCAGACCTTCAACAGGAATATAATAGTGATCGACTATTATGCGAATATGCAGTCCTATGCCAGCCATTGCGAAAATAAGGCCATCCCGATGATGCATTGCAACGGGAAGTGCCAAATGATGAAAAAGATGCACCAGGAAGAAAAAAAAGACCAGGAGAACCCTGAAAGAAGATCTGAAAACAAAAATGAAATTCCGCTTTCATCAAGGTCATTTTTTGCAACCATTCATGCACATCCCATCGCGCAATACAACTCCGCCAAAATATATCCTTTTACAATTGGTCTGCCTGTAGACCGCGCTCCTGATATCTTTCATCCCCCTTCCATATAAACGCATCATCAATCCATTTACTCGCCTTTAGATGGGTGAGCATTCGCTGTTATTTTCAAACTTAATCTTGTGGTTCTTCAAGAACATTGGTTCAATCCATTATTGATTAAACATACCCGGGAGAATTACTATTTTCTCCTGAGTGCTTTTGACTATGATACTTTATAGGAATCACAATTGCAGAATGCCATCTTTCTAAAGAAATATTTATTTCGATCTGAACTGTAAGGAAGCTGCTCCTGTTGCGGCTCACATTTCACTACTATAAATCAAAAATCATTTCACATATCACAAAATGAATGTCATGAAAATGATCACCCTATTCATCTGCCTGTTCATTTCATCCACCTGCATCGGGCAAAATACTGCATGGAAAGAAATGGATGATTTTCACGAGATGGTTAGTAAATTATTGCACCCTGTTGAAAGCGGCAACCTGCAGCCTTTAAAAACCAATAGCCAGTCCCTACTCGATAAAGCGAAAGCCTGGCAGGCTTCTCCCGCTCCTTCGGCTTTCCGGTATCCGCAACTGAAAACGGATTTGGATACGTTGGTTGCAGCCTGCACTAATCTCAATGATGCGGTAAAAATTAAGAAGAGCAATAAAGAAATAAAAAATTTGGCGATGCAAACGCATATGATCTTTCATTCCATTTTAAGCTCAATGGAAAACAGGCAAAAATAAATCCGCATCATCTCGATTCAATGATTAAAAAAAATTCTTCATGAAAAAAATATACACCTGGGTTTTGATGGCGCTTTCCATCCCCGCTTTTTCGCAACACATTGTAAGGGGAAAAATTATTGATAAAACAAATAATGAACCATTGCAGTATGCGGTGGTAGGAAGTGGAGAAAATGCCGCATCTGTCATTTCAGATAAGCAGGGGCGTTTTCAAATATCCCTTCCTGCTGATGCAAAAAATCTGTACGTTTCGCTGATTGGATATCATGATATGTCGGTAAATATAACTAATGCCGGCAATCCTTTGCTGATAACCATGGAGCGTGGTGCAGTGGATTTAAAGGAAGTAATAATCACCCCACAATCTAACAACGCATCTTTTCACACGATCAGTAGTATCGACCTGAATCTGAGGCCCGTGAATTCGGCGCAGGATTTAATGCGTTTGGTTCCGGGTTTGTTCCTTGGAGAGCATCATGGCGGGGGGATAGCCGAACATATTTTTTTACGTGGCTTTGATGCCGATCATGGCACTGATGTGAATGTGTCGGTTGATGACATGCCGCTGAATCTCGTATCTCATGCACATGGCCAGGGCTTTTCGGATCTGCATTTTTTGATTCCTGAATTGGTAACGAAATATGAGTTTGGAAAAGGGCCTTATTATGCAGACAAAGGCGATTTCACTACTGCCGGTTATGTGGCTTTTCATACAGTAGACGTATTGGACAAGAGTACTGTAAAGATTGAAGGCGGTCAATTCAATACCGGCAGGGCAACCGCTATGATCAATCTCTTAAGCGATAAAGCAAAAAACAGAGGTGAAAGCGCTTACATTGCCGGAGAAGCAGCTTATACAGACGGGCCTTTTGATTTTCCTCAGCATTTTAGCAGGATAAACCTGTTTGGAAAGTATAATGTAAATCTTTCTTCAAAAGAAAGGTTAACCATCACCTTGTCAACTTTCACCAGTAAATGGCGCTCATCCGGAGCCATTCCTGAAAGGGCAGTCGACGAAGGTCTTATTGGCCGCTTCGGATACATTGACAGTTTGCAAGACGGAAATACAAACCGTACGAATATAATTGCCAGGCTAAGTTCTTCACTGTCCGATAAATTATCAATGGAGAACCAGATTTATTATTCACGTTATCATTTTGATCATCATTACGACGATACTTTTTTTGCCGATGACAGCGTAAATGGCGACCGGCTCAAACAACATGAGGACAGGGATCTGTTTGGATATAACGGGAAGCTAACACACCGCACTTATTTTAAGAATAATGCAGATCTTACTTCTTCGTTCGGTCTCGGATGGCAGCTCAACAAAATTTATAATAGTGAACTTTCTCATACCGATAATAAATATGTCGTGCTGGATTATATACAACTGGGCAATATCGATGAAATGGCTTTGAATACTTATCTCGATGAAAATCTCAGGGTCGGAAAATGGCTTTTTAACGGAGGCGTAAGGCTGGATTATTTATATTTTAATTATGAAGATAAATTGAATCCGGCGATGCCATCAAGAAATAAGATCATCGCAAGTCCTAAACTTAATATTGAATACACCATTAATCGAAATGTACAGCTTTATGTAAAAACCGGAAAGGGATTTCATTCCAATGACGCGAAGGTTGTGGTAGGAAATGAGGGCAAGGAAATTTTACCTGCTGCGTATGGTATTGATATAGGTATGAACTGGAAACCCTTCGACCACTTATTCATCAATGCAGCCGTATGGTATCTCTATTTACAACAGGAATTTGTTTATGACGGAGATGAAGGAACACTCGAACCAAGCGATAAGACAAGACGAGAAGGAATTGATTTTTCAGCGAGGTATCAATTTACCAAATGGTTGTTTGGTGTTGTAGATGTCAACCTTGCCAAAGCAAGGGACATTGAGGCTCCCAAGGGAAGCGACTATATACCTCTTGCTGTTCCGTTCTCAAGCACAGGCGGGCTCGATTTTAAATTCGCCAATGGCTTAAACGGCGGCATCAGTTACAGATATATGAAAGATCGCCCTGCAAATGAAGACAATTCGCTCGTAGCTAAGGGATATTTTGTTTCGGATTTGACGGTTTACTAT
>DATJXY010000121.1:0-9414 GCA_035499855.1 Puia sp.
TACACGTTTATTCAGTTATGCGGGACTCATCGGTCAGCGACTATCCATTGAGTTTAGTAAGTTGATATCTCTCATCTTAAAATAATTGGTCGCTGCAAGTTTGTGCATCAATACTGGATAATTATAGTTGGATGGCTCCCCTTATGGGTTCGTTGAGTCCCGCATAACTTCGCGTTTTTTAAAGTCGCTGCTGCGGTGACTCAACGGCGACAAAAGAAAACTTAAGAAATAAATTGTCGTACCAATTGCAGGACAGTGATATTTGTTCCCTTGCGGATCAAGCTTTCTCATTTAATTTCCTGTTTGTGGTAATAAAAGCTCAACTTCGGTGTAAATACGAGCTTATGTATGTTTATGTCTGGAAAAAATACCTGCCGGTTTTAAGGATCCTGCTGAAGCGTTCTTCTGGCGCCGACCAGGTTTTGAGTGTTGACCGGTTTGATTTTGAAAAAACAAATAAGGCTACAAAAAACTCCTTTTCATTCTTGATCGATGTGGTCAGGGGCAAACTGAGCCCATCCGGCTCTCCGGTTGCTGCCAGGGATTTGATTGAAGTGCTGATGAATGATGAAATGTCCAGTGAACTCATCCGGAAGAATCATTATATCATCAGCCTGAGCAGTAAGTTTGAATTGCATATCAGGAATGGAAGTCCTGCCATAGAAATGATGCTGCCTGATCAGAAAAATATTTCAGAGATCGACATCAAGTCGGAAGGGGGAGAAGAAGAAAGTCGAGTCACTGGCGCATTGACCTGATCAGCTTTAATGCATTTCATTATGAATAAGAAAAGGGCCAGATCCCTCTTTGTCCTGTCTCAGTAAGCATATCCGAAATCAGGAAGGCTTGTTATGTTTTCAACTCATCACGCCAGTTTTCTGGCTGTTTTTTCTTTTGCGAAGCTCTTGTGGAGATAGGCATTTTGGTCATGCATGATGGCGCCGGAAGGAAGCCATTGCCACCATATGCCCAGGTCTTTTTGAATGATGCTTGCATAAAATGCCGGTAGCTGCCTGCTCTCACCTTCGAAAAAATTCCGGAAGGTTTTATCAACTTTCAGGTTTTTGCGTACGGCGTGATAAAATCGCAATCTGCCATAACCTTCTGATGAGATGGCCCGCATAAAATTCAACCATTTGGACGTGAAGTGAGGAGTCGCCATAAAGCGGCGATAGATTGCTTTTTTGGAAAATGTATAAGCAGTAAGATCAATGACCTTATCATAAAATTCAATCCAGCCATAATTTTTTGGTTTCATATTCATGGCAAGGTGATTGTTGAGAAAATGAAATGGAAATGGAAGCACACGATTTTCCCGCTGGTATTCCAGGTTGAGCGGAGCCGCTTCACCGAATGAAGTGAGCAGGGAATAACCGGGGAAAGCTGCGGGAGATTTGTCCACAAAACGCTTGCTTAGTTCAAAGGGTTCGTCGGTTGCATCACTGTCGAGACCGAGCACAAAATTCGTTTGTACATAAGGGATATATCTGAACATCATGTTCACATGTTCCGAGATCCGTTCCAGTTTTTCCTGTCCAATAATATGAGAAGTCTTGGATTTGTTTCCCAACTCATACCATGATTCAATACCGGGCAACATGGCATTAAAGCCGTTTTTGTTCATCACTTTCAGATGATCCTCTGTAAGAATGGTCAGGCTGCTTTCCGCAATGAACCGGAAACTCTTGAGCGGAGCCGCTGCTGAAATCACTTTCATCATGTCTTCAAAACGGACACCGAAATTCGGATCATGCCAGGCAACCAGGGGTTGTTTGAATTTGGTGAGCAGGAATTGCAAGTCCAGTTTCATCATTTCAAAATCAAGCGGCTGATAATTGACAGTTGAATCAATGCAGAAGGAGCAGGTGTATGGACAACCCATGCTTCCGATCATTGGAACTATCTTCAAAAAAGGCGCTTTGCTAAGCGTCTTCTCAATAAATTTCCATCTTTCCCTTACGCCGGGCAGGTTAATGGGTTGGCGTACCGCACTTAAAAAAACACCTTCAGGTTTTTGGGGTACACAATTTTCAAGGACTTCGCAGAACAGGGATTTGTTCGTGAAACCGAATACATAGTCAAAATATTTAATCGAGTCATCGGGATAACATCGGGCGTGCGGGCCGCCTAATGCAGTAACAATACCTCTGCTCCTGAAATAATTGCTTATTGCATAAGCGAGCAATGCAGCTTGCGAGAATGAACTGATGAAGACCAGGTCAACTTGTTTTGGGAGTTCCTTATTCAGGTCTTCCAGACCGGTATAACAAATCATTGTCACCTCATGTCCCTCCTCTTCACACCAGGTGGCTGCTACCTGAGGCATAATACTGGCCATATTGGCGTGCATGACTCTTGCCCACAAACTATGAGTTGGACCCTTACTGACAAGGTCGATGATCCCGATCTTGAGTTTACGCATATTCGAAAGAGATTCTTAATAAAAAATGATCAAATAAAATTGCAAACAATGGATGCAGTACATTAAATGATGAAAAATAACACCGCAGCGACTTCTAAAGGTGTTGATTTTTCTTTACATAATTATTACATTATCCTAGTTAGAAGTTATATAATTCACACTTTTGAATCGAAATCACTGGGTGTTCAGCTTGATCGGATATGGGGGAAGGTTGATAATACCATATCAAGACCTGATCTCAACCCCGTTCGGAAAAACGGGGAAATTAGTAAGTTTGTTAAAACAGCAAGATACTTTATCGGTTAAATGAAGATTTATGTAAAAAATATGGTTTCCCTGCGCTGTAAAATGTTGGTGAAGGAGAAACTAAAGCGGCTCGGACTTACATATCTATCCGTCGATTTGGGCGAAGTAGAAATAATTGATGATATTACCGATCACCAAAAAGAACAATTAAAGGCCAGCCTGATGGAATCAGGTCTTGAATTGATGGATGACAAGAAACAAATCCTGATTGAAAAGATCAAAGCGGTGATCGTGGAAATGGTTCATTATTCAGATAAGTTGCCGAAGACCAATTTTTCAGATTATATCGGTGAAAAATTGCACTACGATTATACCTACCTTGCCAATCTTTTTTCGGAAGTAAAAGGAACTACCATTGAACGTTTCATCATTGACCACAAGATAGAACGGGTAAAGGAACTGCTGATTTATGACGAATTGAACCTGACTGAAATTTCGTATAAGCTAAATTACAGCAGTGTGGCCCATCTGTCGAACCAATTCAAGAAAGTAACCGGGCTGACTCCTTCATTCTTCAAGAAATTAAAGAACAAGCGCAGAAGACCTTTGGAGGATATATGATCTCGCGCCATTTCACCGTGCAAAGGGCATTCACTTCGATCACGCCCGCAGCTAAGGCCTATGGCCGATGCCTTTCTTCCCGGCTTTTTTTGAATGTGTGAATCATGTAACATTTTGCCAAAGTTATATAACAATATCAAGGTAAAGACAATCACCTTTGCAAGGCGATCATCCCTGGTTATTTATTTCAACCGATGGCCAAAAAAGGAATGTACATGTCAACAGACGAAGGTGAAAAATCGAGAGTGATCAAGCTTGCTGCATTTGCAGAATACAATTCCGGCTCCATCCTCACCAGAACAATTCTAAAAAAAATCACAGGTCATATTGATGTAGTATCTGTTGACAACACAGAGAAAGCACCGGAAACAATTTCTCCATTCGACAGTTTTATTCATGTCATCGACGGGAAGGCTGATATCCGGTTCAACAAGAACTCGCATCTCGTCGGCGAAGGTGAAGTCATTATTATTCCCGCTAATACGGTTTATACCATGCAGGCCAAAAATCGGTTTAAGATGATTTTGACGATTATCAAGAGTGGATATGAGTGAAGATTCTGGATTTATTCAGGAACCACTCAAGCGTATTCTTCTCCCTTCTTAAATGCTTCAAAAGCGAGTCTGATTTCATCCACAATATTCTCCGGCAAATCTTCAAGCTTCAATTTTTCAAATGTAATATTATGCGGTGAAAGGTTATCCAAATAGGCGTGGTGGTTTCTCAGATAGTCATGTTCTTCCTGTGGCCACCTGGGTTTACCCTGCTTAAAAAAAACAATGAACTTTTCTTCCACGCGCTTTAAATTGTTCTTCAATACTGCTATGCCCTGGTCTTTGATCATGATAAGCAATTTTACTGATTGGGTAAAGGTAGTCTAAATAAATGCCGGGCCACATTAACTTAAAGAGGGCTCCCGGCGGAGAATGGACACTATTATTTTCAAGGATGCTGGCGAAGTAATTTTATATTTACGGCGCCCTGCGCTTTGGGTATTTTTTTTAAGTTCAAAACTCAATTTATTCTGCACTTTCACGGGTTGAGTTATTGCGTTAACATGAAAAAACATCCCGTTGTATCGCCCTTTCTTTAATAAATTCGAATCCTTTTGATTCATTAAAGGAAGCAACCCCGCCCTTGTGCAAATCTGCGTCCTTTGCCCGGTCCTCCATTTTTCGGGGGCTGAATTCTATATCTTCTAATTTTATTTTTTATTTTTTTGGGGATCCGGCGGAGTGTCGGAAAGATTGCCGTTTTCATCTATGTAGGCAAGCATGCTATCCAGGCTTTTTGGTTCTTTTGATTTTTCCTTATGCTCCCGTCTACGCGCTTCTTTTTCCTTTTTGATTTGCTGCTTTTTCCTTTCTCTTTCCCTTTTTTTCCAGGTTTCCGCCATAGATAATCTTTTTTGAGTTAAAATTTAAGTCAACTGTTTTCTGTTAGCTTTGTAAAAGATAAGCCGTTGAATAAGCGCGTCAGGTTCATATCTTTCGTTTCAGCCCATTCGGCCACAGCGTCGGCTTTAACAACACGCCAGAAGTTCTTTGACTTCAATTCTTTGTAATCCTGGCCTTTCACAAAAATCCCCTCAATGCTTGTCCTTTCTTTGAAATGTATAAGCACCAGTTTATCTTCTGCCTCATTTTTATTAATGAATTTTTCTATTAGCTCTGAAGTCATTTCCGATACAATTTTTTAATGTTGAAAATTACCAGCGCTTAAAAGAAGAGCGTTTGTTGTTTTGCTCCTCCTTAGGACGTGCTTCATTTACTTTAATGGACCTGCCTTCAACCATTGTGCCATTCAGCCCATCAATGGCAGCTTTTGCTGCATTGTCGTCACTCATCTCGACAAAACCAAAACCACGGCTCTGGTTGGTAAATTTGTCAAGGATCACTTTAGAGGACATTACAGCGCCATAGCTGGCAAATAATTTATTTAATTCGGCATCATTAATACCGAAACCGAGATTGGAAACAAAAATATTCATATCGAATAAGTAATTAGGTGAAAAATTGTTGAGTGAATGAAGGTGTAAAAGAAAAATATAGCAGCTGGGGGAGAATTATTATTCGATTACAATACTAAATGACTCAAACTATCCCTTCAAAGATACGCTTATTTTAGTTATGCTTTGATTTTATTTTACTTTGCACTGAGATATGAAAAATAAATCAGCCAGTTCCGGGAATAAAGGTTATATTTGCACATCTAATGTTATTACTCTCTCTGTTTGCGTAGTCTATTTCTCCTCAAATACTGTGATGTGCTAACGTAAGGCAAAAAATATATCGGATTATTCCCGATAATCTTATCAAAATTTAATTAAAAAGCTTCAACTTGTCATTTAACAATTTACAGATCTCCGAGCCCATATTGGCCGCACTGAGCAAAGAAGGTTACACAAACCCCACCCTCATTCAACAACAGTCAATCCCATTTATTTTGCAAGGAAGAGACCTCATCGGATGTGCTCAAACAGGTACCGGTAAGACAGCGGCTTTCACCATTCCCATCCTTCAATTAATGCGTCATCAAGTGAAAGAGCGTTCTCCTCAGCATCGCATTCAAACATTAATTTTAACTCCTACCAGAGAGTTGGCAATTCAAATCGGCGAAAGTATAAAAGCCTATGGGCGATTTCTTCCTTTCAAACAGTTGGTCATATTCGGTGGAGTACCCCAATTTCACCAGGTCGGGGAAATCCGCCGCGGCGTAGATATATTGGTAGCGACACCCGGCCGTTTACTCGATTTATTAAAGCAAAATATTCTTCAATTAAACGATATCAGCTATTTCGTTTTGGATGAAGCTGACCGAATGCTTGATATGGGATTTGTGCATGACGTAAAACGCATCATCGCCAAACTGCCTGCGAAAAAACAAACCTTGTTTTTTTCCGCGACTATGCCCCCAGAAATAAAAAAATTAGCAGGTATTTTATTAAACAATCCTGCAAAAGTGGAAGTGACGCCTGTATCTTCTACATCAGAAATTATTCATCAGGAATTGTATTATGTGGATAAGCCGAAGAAGTTTGACCTTCTTGTTCATCTGTTAAAAAATGAAAATATAAAAACCATGCTCGTGTTTATCCAGATGAAGCACCAGGCAGATAAACTGGCAAAACAATTACGCAATGCCGGTATCTCCACTGAGGCGATACATGGCAATAAAATGCAAAGCGCAAGGCAAAGGGCACTGGATAATTTTAAGTCCCGCAAAACTCGTGTACTTGTTGCAACAGATATCGCTGCCCGCGGTATCGATATAGATGAGCTTTCCCATGTTCTTAATTATAACTTGCCCAATGTTCCGGAAACTTATGTTCACCGCATAGGACGTACGGGAAGGGCCGGAAACAAAGGCATTGCCATTTCATTTTGTGACTGGAGTGAGAAAAGTTTCCTGAACGATATTCAGAAATTAATCAAGAAAACAGTACCAGTTATAAAAGGGCATCCCTTCGACAACAACCTAATGCATTCCGAACCGGCCAAAGTCGTACGATCAACTTATCCCGGTAGTCTACGCAAAGCTGGAAAAAGAAACCGGGCTTTTATGCAGGTATAATTTTTGTCAGCACTGCGACGGTTTAAAGCTGCTGCCAAATTTTATCTTTTTTGCAATTTTTAAAAATACTTTCCTGCTATATTCGATGGTGATGTCATGCTTGCTGTGCATCGGCGGAATGCTTGGGGCATTATTCGTATCTTTAGTCAAATCAGGATACAATGTTAACAAGTGAAAGAGTATTTGAAAGAATAAAGGAAATGAGCATAAGAACACTCAATCCATATCATCGTATTTTGGTGAAAGATATCACTGCAGAGCTTTCGATGCCACAGGACTCGCTGCTTGTTTTGCTTATTGAACTCGAAAACAGGGGCCTTATAAAAATCCACCACACAATGATAGCTTCCGTCAGCCTTACCTCTTATGGAGCAACGCATCATAATCCTCCCGGCGGAATCAGCAGTGATGAAAGATGATTTTCTGCCCAGTTCATTGATTGTGTGCCGAATTTCGTGTGATGCGCCAACAATAATTTTTTTTTCTCTTATAGTGCCGGGGAAATACAATTCGTTCCCGATCCCTCTCATAAAACTTCGCAAAAGGATTATATTTATACCGTCCGAAAATGCACAATTCTGTCTTTATGGATTCCGCGAGATATACTCAAGCTTTTGAGGAAGGTTAATTTTCAAACCTGATTGCTAATAATTGATCTGTAATCGATACAGCGTGGCTTTGTTCTATTATGAAACAGTTCGGTTGAGAAAATTTTCAAAATTCGGCATGTTTTGCGCATTCACTTGAAACCATTATCCATATTGCATTTCGGCGAAAATTAATTTGCATTTTGATTCAATCTTAGAAATATCATCCGAGCATTTCCGGCCGATGCATATCCTACGTGAGCGTACAGTTAATGTATCATATTCGGACAGCAAGGCTTTGCGTTAAGATGAAATTCCTTTGATCTTCATAGGATTAAAAAACGGCATGCTATTTACATAACAAATATGAAACTAATACTGATTATTTTTACTTTAGTTAAACAAATGCTGTAATGAAAAATTATAGTTTAGGTGAATTTGAGGAACTGGTTCTTCTGGTTGTAGCGGGTCTGGATGGTGAAGCTTATGGTGTAATTATTCAGGAAACGCTTAGCAGCCATTTATCCCGAAATGTAAATATCAGTGCTGTCCATGTTGCATTAAAGCGGCTGTCAGATAAAGGATTTGTCAAATCCAAATTCGGAGGCATTACTGAGGAAAGAGGCGGAAGGCGAAAAAGATTTTATAATATCACCGGGCTGGGTAAACGAGCAATTGATGCGCAATACGAATTGCGGACTTCTCTTTATAAACAAATTCCCAAACTATCTTTTGGCCGATGAAACCTCATCCTCCAATTTGGGCACTACGGTTTCTTCGCTGGTTTTGCCGTGAAGATTTTCTGGAGGAGATCGAAGGAGATCTTACAGAGATTTATTTCCTTCACTATAAACAATCACCCGCAAAAGCAAGGAAACAGTTTACATGGGGCGTTATCAAACATTTTCGACCGGAGTTTATAAAATCCATACAATTTCAATTACACTATAATTGTACAGTCATGATAAAAAATTATTTCAAAATCGCCTGGCGGAATATTACACGACACAAAATATATACTGTTATCAATATATTTGGACTTGCATTGGGAATTTGTGCCTGTATCACAATTTACCTGATAACAAAATTTGATCTCAGTTTCGACAAATTCCATCCGGATGGAAACCGGGTTTACAGAATTGTTGGAGAGCTGCAAAACGACAAGGGCGATAAAAAGTTTTTAAATAGTGTTTTCAATGATGTTGCTGCATTTCAAAGTCAAATTCCCGGGTTTGAAGCGAAGGCGGGACTTATTGATTTTGGAGAAGATGTCACTATTCCTGATGGCAATAACCCCCCAAAAAAATTTGATAACAGGATCGTTGGATCGTATAACACATCTACAATCATTACTTGGCCGGAATATTTTGACATATTTAAATATAAATGGCTTGCAGGAAATCCACAGACCTTGAGTGAACCATTCAAAGTTGTGTTGACTGAAAACAGGGGAAAAAAATATTTTGGCAATATTCCTCTCAGTGAAATGATTGGTAAAACGGTAATCTACCAGGATTCACTGCGTGTAATTGTTTCGGGCATTATAAAAGACTGGACGGAGAATACTGACTTTGGCTACACTGATTTTATTTCTATTTCCACAGCAACACATAGTTTTTTAAAACAAAGAATTAAGACCGAAGATTGGAGCAGCCTACAGCCACATAATTCTTTAGTGATGGTAAAATTAAACAATGGAGTTACTGCTGATGAAATCAATCAAAGATTTGCTGCCTTTATCAAAGATCATGTAAAATTTCAACAGCCGGGGACAAAGCTAACTATGTACCTGCAACCGCTTAGTGATATACATTTTACCAAAGAATTTCGCAGGGGCGATGACGGCGATGATTTTCGTAAAGCATATATGCCCACTTTATATTCACTGATGGGAGTTGCTGTATTTATTTTATTGATCGCTGTGGTAAATTTTATTAATCTCTCTACTGCACAATCTATTCAGCG
>DATJXY010000122.1:0-58410 GCA_035499855.1 Puia sp.
CTGTTTTCATTCAGTACCATATACAGTCGCTTTCCAAATTTAATCAATAATTGGGGCGGCAACTGGCTGGATACTTATCTTGAATTAGCGCCCGGCACAAAGATGGCTTCGTTAGAGAAAAAATTCCCGGCATATCTCAAAGAACATATGGCCAGAAACGATCATTGGAAAAATTATGAATTATTTCTTTTGCCATTCAAAGACATACATGCCAATGCGGGAGATATTGGCCTGGATTACCTGAACTATCAAAAATTCGATAAGGTCTATACCAATATATTTTTTGCCATTGCTTTGGCCGTATTGCTGATTGCCTGTATCAATTTTATGAACCTGGCGACAGCAAGGTCCGCAGAAAGAGCCAAGGAAGTCGGCATAAGAAAATCAGTTGGCGCATACAGATGGCAGTTAGCTGTTCAGTTTATCTGTGAATCTGTGATCCTTTCTTTCATTTCCCTGATCCTTGCAATTTTACTGGTCAAATTGTTTTTGCCATATGTCAACCAGGTCAGTCATCGCAATCTTGGTTTTTCTTTCCTGACAAATCCTGCAGCTTTGGTGCTGATGATTCTTGGAGCTGCAAGTATTGGAATATTATCAGGCTTATATCCTGCAGCATATTTATCATCCTTTGATCCTGCCAGGGTATTAAAAGGATCGGCTCAAACAGGGAAAAATAAAAGCCTGCTTAGAAATATTCTTGTCGTAGGACAGTTTTCAACTGCCATCTTCCTGATGATCGCTACTGTTTTTTTAGTCAGGCAATTAAATTTTATGGAGGGCCGGGATCCGGGATATCAGAGAGATCAGATAGTGACGATACCGCTGGATGGCGTTACTTATAGAAAATATGATGTAGTGAAACAGGATTTTTTAAGCAACTCATTGATATCAGCCGTAACCGCTTCACAGGATCAGTTAGGCAGCCATCTGGACCAATCCGGAATTCAATTCAAAGGAGATGGGCCACTGCGTCAGTTAACTTCAACCAGGCTTATTGTCGATCCCGATTATCTCAAATTATATAAAATTCAATTGGCATTGGGGCGTGATTTTTCCAGTGATAAATCTGCAAATGGAAGAGAATATATCATTAATGAGGCATTGGCAAAAGAATTACTGAAGGATACTAAGAATGCCGACTTCAGTTCGCTGCTGGGAAAACAATTTGGGTTTGATTCATCAGGAACCATTGTAGGCATTGCAAAGGATTTCAATTTTAATTCCCTGCATTATAAAATTGAAACCATGTTCATGTTCAATCAAAAAGATTGGGGATTCAATATTGTCTCTGTAAAAATAAATGGAGCCAGGGCGAAGGAAGCGCTTGCATATATCCACTCTGTCTGGGAAAAGAATTTTCCAGGTCATCCTTTTGAATACCAGTTTCTCGATGAACATTTTGCAGAAATGTATGATGCAGATACGCAGATTACAAAAACTGTCGCGATGATGGCGGTGCTGGCGATTATTATCTCCTGCCTGGGATTGTTCGGCATGGCATCATACTCAGCTGAAAAAAGAATAAAGGAAATTGGCATCCGGAAAGTATTGGGAGCCTCTGTTCAAAATATTGTCGGCATGCTTTCCAGAGATTTTTTGAAACATGTGTTAATTGCTATGCTGATTGCATGGCCGCTGGCATGGTTTAGTGTTAACAAGTGGTTACAGGATTTTGCATACAGGGTAAATATCAGCTGGTGGGTTTTTATAATAGCAGGCATGGCTGCATTGCTTATTGCCTTACTGACTGTCAGTTTCCAGGCAATCAGGGCAGCCATCGCTAATCCTGTGAAGAGTTTGAGAACAGAGTAAAAACACCTTTCCTAAAGGGGAAGGAGCTTTATATACAAATTCTATCATTAAAAATACTCCCCTTCAGGGGGTGGGGGCTTATGTTCAAAAACTATCTCATCGTCGCATTGAGAAATTTCTGGCGCAACAAAATTTTCTCGGTAATTAATATTCTGGGATTAGCTATCGGCATCAGTTCATCGCTGGTGATTTATCTGATCATCCATCACGAATTTAGTTTTGATAAATTCGAGAAAGATGGTGGCAGAATTTATCGTGTGGTGTCCGATATGCACTTTCCTGATCAGGAATTTAAAAACTCAGGCATATGCGGTCCACTGCCTCCCGTCGTCCGTACCCAGGTCCCTGGAATTGAATCCTCGACTGTTTTCTGGACCATGGGTAAAATGAAAGTGAGTGTACAGTCTGCAAATGGTAAGCTGGAAGATTTTCATAAAAGCGAAAACATAATTTTTGCCGACGATCAATATTTCAAATTCTTCCAATATCATTGGCTTGCTGGTTCTGCTGAAAATGCATTGAATGGACCCGCCCGCGCAGTAATAACGGAAAGCCGCGCCAGGACTTATTTTCCTTCATCTGATATCAGCAAGGCAATTGGCAAAACGATCGTATATGACGATTCCATTCAGGCAATGATAACAGGTATTGTGAAGGATCTCGATGAAATTACCGATTTCACTTTTAAGGAATTTATATCCCTGCCGACATATCTTCCTGTACTAAAAAAACAAAATGGTTATGATCAATGGGGTAGTATCAGTTCAGCATCCCAGTTCTTTGTCAAACTGAAAAAGAACAGTAATTCCGCTCTGATTGAAAAACAAATTCAGGAAATCCGTTCAAAAAATACAAAAAATGAATACCTGAAAACCAACAACTACCTTCAACCGCTTGGAGATATCCATTTCAATGAAAGTTATGGAGGTTATAGTGAGCCAACCGGAAACAAAAAAACATTATATGGGTTAACAGCTGTGGCTACATTCCTCTTATTATTAGGATGCATCAATTTCATCAACCTCACTACAGCTCAGGCAGCGAGGCGTGCCCGGGAAATCGGGATCAGGAAAACCATGGGAAGTTCTGCCCTGCAACTGGTTTCACAATTTCTCGGAGAAACATTTTTACTAACAGTACTGGCTACCTGCTTATCGGCCGCACTCACTCCGGCGATACTTAAGATATTCTCGGATTTTGTTCCCGCCGGGTTGTCCTTTAATTTGATAAAACAGCCCAATATCATTGTTTTCATAATCCTGCTGGCACTGCTGGTGAGTATTTTATCAGGTTTATATCCTGCATTTATTCTTTCCCGTTATCAACCGGCTGCTGTTTTAAAAAATACCGCATATGCAAATACAGGACAGAGTCGTAAAGCGTGGCTTCGAAAAATATTGACGGTTTCACAATTTGCCATCGCACAGTTTCTGATCATCGCCACCATCGTGGTTGGTAAACAGATCAGGTATTCTTTAAATACGGATATGGGTTTTTCAAAGGAAGCAATCATCAACTTCTCGGTTCCTTTTAATTTCTGGCATCCGGATGACAAACAATTTATCCTGAAAGAGAAATTAAAATCTGTTCCGGGAATCCAAAAGATAAGCCTTGCCGGAGCTCCGCCCGCTTCCAATGGAACTTCGATGACCACCATGAAATACAATAAAAACGGAAAAGATATCGAAACGACGGTTGAAATAAAATCTGCTGATACCAATTATATCAGTTTGTATCATCTCAAACTACTTGCAGGGCGGAATCTCCAGCAAAGCGATACTGCAAGAGAATATATCGCAAATGAATCCTACGCGAGGTTCCTGGGATTTCGTAATCCCGCAGATATTGTAGGCAAATTTGTTGACAGAGGCAATAACAAAGCCCAGGTCGTGGGACTTATTGCGGATTTCCATACCAAATCCATGCAGGATTTGATACACCCGTTGGTATTGACCTGTGAACAAAAATATCATTCTGATTTTAGCATACTGCTTGCACCAAAAGGAGAAAACACTGACAGTTGGAAAGCTACGATTAAACGAATTGAAAAAGCATGGAAAGAAGTGTACCCGGAACAGGAGTTCAGTTATGAATTCTTAGATGAATCTATCGCAAAATTTTATGAAGCAGAACAACATATATCCAAACTCTTGAACTGGTGCGCAGGTCTTACAATATTCATCAGCTGTCTCGGCCTGCTCGGACTCGTGATGTTCACTACTACACAAAGGAGAAAGGAAATCGGTGTAAGGAAAGTGCTGGGGGCTTCGGTTTCGCAAATCGTGGCATTGCTATCAAAAGATTTTATGTTGTGGGTATTCATTGCTTTTATTATTGCAGCACCTCTTGCATGGTGGGCAATGGACAAATGGTTGCAAAATTATGCATACCGGACTCCATTCAGCTGGTGGATATTTGCTGCAAGCGGAATCATTATGTTATTCATTGCATTGGTTACACTTAGTATCCAGACATTGCGCTCAGCGACAGCAAATCCTGTTGAGTCGTTACGAACGGAATAAAAGCCCCTTCCCGCTAAAGGGAAATAAAACAGATCCGTTGAAAACTATGGAACTGATCAATTGAAATACACATATTGATGTGCTATAACAAAAACAAAATTATTTAACTGCCGACCCACCTCCCTCTCCTTGGGGAGAGAGGACGAGGGTTAGGTGACATCTCCCTTTAGGGAGGATTTAGGAGGGTCTCTTTATGTTCAAAAACTATTTCAAAATCGCATGGAGAACGCTTAAGAAAAATAAGCTGTACAGTTTTATCAATATTATCGGTCTCACGATCGGGATTACCAGCTGCATCCTGATCGGTTTATATATTGGTCATGAATTGAGCTACGATCGCTTTCATAAAAATGCTGACAGGATCGTTCGAGTCACCATGGAATACAGCAGCGGTGGCACTGTGGGAAAATATGCCTATACCGGAACCAAGGTAGGACCCCAGTTCAGGAGGACATTTCCTTCTGTCGATGCTTTTGTCCGTACATTTAAATTCCCCAGGGTCGTCGCTTATCGTTCGAAAATATTTGATGAACCAAATTTCCTGTATGCGGATTCATCATTCTTCAGAATTTTTTCATTCAGATTATTAAAGGGAAATCCTGCTTCTGTGCTTCGAGCACCCAATCAATTGGTGATCACGGAAAGCATGGCAAAAAAATATTTTGGGAATGAAGATCCCGTTGGCAAGGTCCTCAGAGTGGCCAATGATAAAGATTTTATGGTGACGGGCGTGGTTCAGGATATTCCCGGCAATTCACAAATGCATTTTGATTTTGTTGCCTCTTTTGACCCGGTTCCATCCGAGAGAGAGAATTGGTGGACCGCTAATGATGTTACTTATCTTCTATTGAATCGTGCGGACCAAATCGGGGAATTGCAGAAGCAGGTAACAGCATATATGAAAACTCCGGAAGTGAGACGGGAGGCAAGAGAAGAAGGATCTGATTACCTCACTTATCACCTCGAACCATTGAAGCAGGTACACCTCTACTCTGCACTCAATGGATTCGAGCCCAATGGAAATATCACGTATATCTATATACTGGGAGCGATTGCAATTTTGATTCTCGTAGTTGCATGTGTCAATTATACCAATCTCTCAACAGCACAGGCTGCCGGCCGGAGTGGTGAAATTGGAATCAGGAAAGTACTCGGAGCTTCACCAAAACAACTCTTTATTCAGCATTTGGGAGAGTCCGCTCTGATCACTTTTATTTCTTTGTTATTAGCCGTGCTGCTCAGCATTGAATTGTTACCCATCTTCAACAGACTTTCGGATAAATCATTAACCGCTTCAGTTCTTTTTCATCCTCTGCCATTATTTTCATTATTGGCTTTGGGAGCCATTGTCAGTATGCTGGCCGGATCTTATCCCGCCTTTATTCTATCCAACGAAAAACTGGCGGGAATTTTAAAATCGGGCTTTAGTTTATCTAATTCCGGTGGCGGCTTAAGGAAAGGTCTTATCATTTTACAATTTGTAATTTCTGTTTTTCTCATCGTCTCCACGATTGTCATTTTACAACAACTTCATTTCATTCAAAATAAAAAATTGGGCTACGATAAGGATCATATTATTGTATTGCCTGTGGATTATCAGATGCACCGCGACTATGAAGCTATCAAAAAAGAAATCAGCAGGTTTCCGCAGGTTCTCTCCGTGGGAGGTGCGCATGAGAGCCCCACATTTGTTCAGTGGGGAGATGGGATTGTCGCGGATAATGGTGTTACAAAAAAAGAACTTCCCATTACCTGCATCCCTGCCGATCTCGACTTTGTGAAAACAATGAATATGCAAATGATTGCAGGCACTGATTTCACAATGGCGGATATGTATAAAATGGATACATCCGGTAACAATAAAAATTTCAGATACAGTTTTATATTGAATGAAGCAGCTGTAAAAGCTATTGGATGGAAACCACGTGAAGCAGTAGGTAAAACGATAGTGAAATATTTTCCCGGCACTATAAAGGGAGTTGTAAAGGATTTTCATTTTGCTTCTTTACACGAACCCATTACTCCACTGGCAATTTTTCTTGACACACAATGGATCAGCAGGATGTTTGTAAAGATTTCCGGCAAGGATATCCCTGGCACTTTGAATTTTTTACACACGTTATGGAAAGAACGGGTTCCTTATCGTCCATTCGAATATCATTTCCTGGATGAAGATTATAATGCCTTGTACAAAGTCGAAATGCGAACCAGCCAGCTGTTCACGGCTTTTTCAGCGATTGCAATTCTACTGGCTTGCCTCGGGCTATTTGCATTGACAGCTTATAACACAGTTCAGCGCACAAAAGAAATAGGAATACGGAAAGTTTTAGGTGCATCTATATTCGGAATAGCTGGTTTGCTGTCAAAAGATTTTTTGAAACTGGTAATGATTGCGTCAATCATTGCATTTCCATTAGCCTGGTGGGCCATGCATCAATGGTTACAAGATTTTGCATACAGGATAGATATTCAGTGGTGGGTATTTGTGTTGGCGGGAATCGTAACGATTTTCATTGCTATTCTGACTGTGAGTTTCCAGGCCATCAAAGCGGCGCTGTCAAATCCGGTTGAGTCGTTGCGAACAGAATGAATGTGAAAATCTGATGTAGCTAAATAGACCCGTCCTTTAGGATGGGGTGATAAATAATATTAACAATTAAAAACCCTCCCCCTTCAGGGGGAGTTGGAGGGGGTTCTTTATGTTCAAAAATCACTTAATAATTGCGCTACGCAATCTTACTAAACGTAAGGGATATTCGCTGTTACACATTTTCGGACTAGCGATCGGGATAACCTGCTGCCTGCTTATTTTTCAATATGTCGCATACGAAAAAAGCTATGACAGGTTCCAGGACAAATCAGGACAGATTGTTCGGGTTAGATTGGATCAGTATCAGAGTGGAAGATTGGCCTGGCAGTCAGCAACAGTCTATCCTGCTATCGCGCCGACAATGAAAAAAGATTTTCCCGAAGTGGAAAATTATTGCAGGCTGGTTGATGCAGAAATGCTTTTGTCCAATGATGAAAAACAGGTCAAATTCTACGAAACGAAAGGATATTACGCCGATACCTCTGTATTCAGCATGTTCAATATTCAATTGTTGAAAGGGAGCCCGAAAGATGCACTTTACGGCCCTGATAAAATAATTCTGTCGGCAAGCACAGCAAAAAAATATTTTGGAAATGAGGATCCTGTTGGAAAAAGATTGACAGTCAGAAATAACCAATGGGATAATTCTAAGTATACTTTTGAAATCACCGGGGTATTTGAAGATTATCCCGCCAACTCGCACCTGATCATCAATCATCTTGTTTCGTATTCCACGCTTGGTAAACAATTAAGATTACATGGCGATAGTTCAAATGCAACTGAAACGGCCTGGGGGTGGTATGATTTTTATGACTATCTGCAACTCAGGTCGGGAACGGATTTGAAAAAACTGGAATCGAAATTGCCCGCATTCTCTGATCGCTATATGAATAATGACGAATGGAGAAAAACAAACCATGTCAAAAATGAATTATACCTGATTCCTCTCAAAGATATCCACCTATATTCCAATTTCAACCAGGAGGCAGAAGTAAATGGAGATGGAAAATCGGTTTCATTTCTTTTCCTTATTGCATTTCTCATCATCGCCATCGCATGGATCAATTATACCAATCTGGCTACAGCAAGATCGTTAGAGAGAGCGAAGGAAGTAGGCGTTAGAAAAGTATTGGGAGCAGTCAAAGGAAATCTTGTTGCCCAGTTTTTAACCGAAAGTTTTTTATTGAATCTGCTTGCTTTTATGATTGCTGTCCTCGCGGCAATATTACTGGTCTCCCCTTTCAATGATCTTGTCGGATCATCTGCACCACATGGCGGGTTGATGATGCCCGCTGACTATTGGTTCGGTTTTACCGCGATGTTGCTCCTGGGAACTCTCATATCGGGAATATATCCAGCTTTTGTTTTATCAGGATATCATCCGGTAGTAGTACTGAAAGGATTATTTAAAAATACATCCAAAGGATTGTTCCTGAGAAAAGGGTTGATCATTGGACAGTTTGCAACTTCAGTCATTTTAATTGCAGGAACGATCATCGTCGCTCAGCAGGTGCAATTTATGCGCCAGCAGCAATTGGGTGCGAATATCGATCAGACATTGGTGTTAGAAGGAGCACGTTCCGTACAGGATTCAATATATCAAAGTATTTATCAGCCTTTCAAAAACGAATTGATCCAACAGGCAGGAATTAAAAATGTGACCGCTTCTACAAATGTAATGGGACAGGAGATATACTGGACCAGTGGTATAAGCCGGATTGGAAGAGAAAAAAAGGAAGCTGTTACTTTATATCATCTTGGCGTGGACTACGATTTCATTCCATCCTTTGATATGAAACTGGTTGCGGGGAGAAATTTTTCAAAAGATTTTGGAACCGACAAGAAGGCTGTTTTGCTCAATGAGGAAGCCGCTAAATTATTAGGGTTCCGGACTCCTGCGGATGCAATCAATTCAAAACTCAAACGTGGCGGTGATACTTTGACGACTATCGGCGTGGTTGCAAACTACCACCAGCAGGGATTGCAAAAAGCCATCGACCCGATCATCATGTTATTGGGATCTAATATCAACAGTTATTATTCATTGAAACTTTCTACAGCTAATATTAGTCATACGATTGAATTGGTCCGGCAAAAATGGAATAAATATTTTCCGAATGATCCTTTCAGTTATTCTTTCCTGGATGATTCTTTCAATGAACAATACAAAGCCGATACAAGGTTTGGAAAAGTATTCGGCCTTTTTGCCACATTGGCAATCATCATTGCCTGTTTCGGATTGCTGGGCCTGTCGGCATATAATGTATTACAGCGCACCAAGGAAATCGGGATCAGAAAAGTGCTGGGAGCTTCCGTTCAAAATTTATTGGTATTGCTTTCGAAAGAATTTCTTGTACTCGTTCTCGTTTCATTCATCGTAGCTTTTCCCGTTGCATGGATTGTGATGAATAACTGGCTGGAAGACTTTGCATACCGGATACATATCCGGTGGTGGATTTTTGCTGTTGCCGGATTTTTGGCGATCATCATTGCAATACTAACGGTCAGTATTCAGGCATTAAAAGCGGCGGTTGCAAATCCTGTGAAAAGTTTGAGAACGGAATGATAAAACCTCCGGGGTTCCGCGGAACCCCGGAGGTTCGAGCTTTAAAAATGATGTGCCACTCACAATCTCGCCAGAATTCATTGATTTCAATTCGAACAATTTATTATTCATACGTCTTGTATTCCGATGATGCAATAAATCTATCGCCAGTAAAAAAATCTTGACCGGAAAATAAACGGAACCTCCGGGGTTCCGCGGAACCCCGGAGGTTGAACTTTAGAAATGATAGCTCAATCCCAATCCCCCGGGACCTGCATTAATTTCAATCTGCTGCAATTTATTATTTATCCGGCGTGTATTCCTGTGATGTAATGTGTACATCACGCAATCCATCACCAGTAAAAACCCTCCCTGGATAATGATACTTGTGCCATAACCTTTAAACTGATTTATTTTATCGGGATCCGTTTCCCGATTGCCCCTCTCCCTTAAATAAAAACCGCCGGCAATATAGGCAAGATCAAGACCAGCATTAAAAACATATAATTTTTCAATTGCCTGCTGCGCCTCCAAATTGTCTGCAAAATGATATTTCCTGGACATCAGCTTGCGCGTTCCTATATATCCTAATCCCGCCAAACCCAGGTTGATAAAATTCCAATAGGCATTCATTCGCCATACATATTTTTCTTCCCCATTCGTACTATTTGCAATGATAAAACCTGAGGTAATATTAGCAACTGCCCATCCACCCAGCACTATCATTGCATTTTGGGTAAGCCTGTTCCTTGACTCGGCAATACTGTCATTAAAACTGTTTTGTGCGCGGCTGCCAACGACAGAGAGAATGAATATCAGGAAGAACAATAAATTTCTCATATGACTAATTACGCAAAAGATATTTATTTGGTCTATCGATTCCTTCTCCCGTAACAATTTCTTCTCGTACACGTCTTAGGATTTGTTTAAAATCAGAGTTACGAAAGGAGGGAAAATAAACTGTATCAAAACCGGACAGCCCCTGTATCAAAAACGAACTGGTTCGTATATTCCTGGTATTTAGTTCCTTGTAAATCACTTAGATCGTATTCCGGCATGGAATAGGTAAACTGGCAATGGCCATAAGGACATAAATTTGCCGGGTCTATGCAACACAAATTTTGAATAATTGACCTTACAAGGGTAACTTTTCCAAAGTATTAAACTTTGGAAAAGTCAAAAAAAGGAAACTTCAAAACCAAATCATGATAGAACTACAACACATTTCGAAATGGATCAATATCGGGGCAACAAGGAATTTTATTTTAAAAGATATTAACCTGACAGTGAAGGAAGGAGAATTTATGTCCATTATGGGTCCTTCGGGATCCGGCAAATCCACATTATTAAATATAATTGGTATGCTCGATGAGCCATCTGAGGGTTCTTATCGGTTCATGGATTATGATGTATATAAATTAAGGGAGAAGCAGCGGTCTCAACTATACAAGACCCATATTGGTTTTGTGTTCCAGGCTTATCATCTGATTGATGAACTGACAGTATATGAAAATATTGAGACCCCTTTGATTTATCAGGACGTAAAAACATCCGAAAGAAAAGCAATCGTTGCAGATATTATTGATCGTTTCCAGATCGTTGGCAAAAAAGATCTTTTCCCCACACAGCTATCCGGTGGACAACAACAACTGGTTGGTATCGCAAGAGCGCTTGTGGCTAAACCAAAACTCATCCTTGCAGATGAACCAACCGGCAATCTCAATTCCAAACAAGGTGAAGAAATTATGGAATTGTTTAAAAAACTGAATAAAGAAGATGGCGTAACGATTCTGCAGGTGACACATTCAGAAAAAAATGCAGCTTATGGTTCACACATCATTCACCTGCTTGACGGAAGAATAGAAAAAATAAATGAATCCTGAATCTTTCATTAATGAATTTTTTGGGTGATATCAAACTTTAATCAGATCATATGCAGAAACAAAAAGTTTTAGGGCTCTGTATCATTGCATTAGTTTTATTTAATCATAGTGAGGCGCAGGATGCTATTGGCAAAATCGTGAACCTGAAGCAGTGTGTGGACATCGCAATCAAAAATAATTTACAGATTCAGCAGAATCAGACTCAAATGGAGACCAGCAGGGTGAACTGGAAACAGGCAAAAGACTATCTGCTTCCGACACTGAATGGGCAGGGCAGTTATGGTATCAATTTCGGTAGAAGCATTAACCCATATACCAACCAGTATATTGATCAACAGATCAACACCGGTAATTATGGACTGAATACAAACCTTTTAATTTTCAGCGGACTTCAAACACAGAATTCCATCAAACAGTATTCATTTGCTTATGATGCCAGTAAAATGGATTTGCAACAACAGAAAGACAATATCACACTGGGTGTCTTGTTGGCTTATCTGCAGGTGCTCAGCAACCAGGACTTGCTGGCAATAAGCCGTGCTCAGGCTAATGTGGATTCACAACAGGTCGTAAGGCTTGAAATACAAAATAAAGAAGGTGCTATTGCGCCGGCAACATTATATGATCTGCAGGGACAATATGCAAATGATCTCGTGAATATTGTAAATAGTGTAAATGCATTGGAATCGTCCAAAGTAAGTCTTTTTCAATTGCTGAATGTTCCTTATGTGAGAGACATTGATTTCGAAAGAGTGCCTCTTAATATCACGGTTTCCCCTTCGCAAACAAGTTCTGACAGCATTTTTCAGACAGCAGTTCAAATCCTGCCGTTGGTAAAGTCAGCTGATCTGCGAATCAAATCTTATCAAAAAGCATTGCAGGTAGCAAAGGGAGCTTATTACCCTAGCTTATCTTTTTATGGCAGTGTCACAACCAATTATTCCAGCGCTGCTGAAGTCAATGTTCCGGGGACGATTATGGATCAGACTACCGACAGTTATATACTCGAGTCGGGTTCAAAAAATTACGTGATATCGCCAACAGAAATCGGTGCCTCTTCAGAAAAAATTTCCTTCGGAGATCAGTTTAAAAACAACAGGTATACTCAGATTGGTCTGCAGCTTTCTATTCCAATCATTAATTATTTCAGGGCAAGGAACAATGTAAAAATTGCAAAAATCAATCTGCAGAATTCTCAAAACATAGCCAATAATACACGCAACCAGGTGCAACAAAATGTTGAGCTTGCATATCAAAATCTGATCGCTGCTGTCGGCCAGTTTAAGTCATATCAGGACCAGGTAGCGGCTTATCAATTGTCATTCCGCGCTGCTGAAATTAAATTTAATGCCGGAGCTATCACTTCTGTGGATTACGTGATTGCAAAAAATAATTTCGACAGGGCTAATATCAATTATACCCTGTCAAGATATAATTATATTTTCCGCACAAAGATCCTGGATTATTATCAGGGAAGACTAAGCTTGTAAGTCCGGAGTCTGAAGTCGATGGTCGGAATAGTTTTTCCTGGCTAAAGACTGCCGACTATAGACTCAAGACTCATTAATCCATTTCTGTAAATGATGGGAAATTTTCTCTGATTCCACCATAAAACCATCATGTCCATACGCAGAATCAATTTCCACCAGCTTGGCATTTGGTAAATGATTGGCCATGAATTTCTGTTCTTCCAACGGACAAAGAATATCACTGTTGATTCCGATGATTAAAGTTTTTTGTTTGATATGATGGAGTATTTCTTCTAATCCCGCGTCCCGTCCCCTTGCCAGATGATGACTATCCATTGCTTTTGTGAGAAGCCAGTAACTATACGCATTAAAACGACTTACGAGTTTATCGCCCTGGTAATTGACATAAGAAGAAGCTCTGTACCCATCAATTTTTTCAGTATCCGGATCCGATTGTTTTAGTTTCAGGATACCATAATTCCTGTAAGTTAAAATTCCGACCGCACGTGCTGCCTTTAATCCTCTTTGTCCTGCAAGCGGGGAAGGATCTCTCCAGCTTGCATCCGCCTCAATAGCCAGGCGCTGGGCAGTGTGCACAGCTATTCCCCAGGCGCTTTCGGTGGCCGAAGTAGCAATCAGAAAAAGATTTTCAATAGCATTTTCTTCCATCACACACCATTCGAGGGCCTGATAACCACCCATGCTTCCTCCCACCAGTAAGCGGATATGGTCGATTCCCAGATGCTTTCGTAGAAGGATATGCGCTTTTACCATATCCCGGATAGTGATCATGGGAAAATTGCTGTAATATGGCTGCCTTGTTAAAGGATCCGTGCTCAATGGCCCGGTGCTTCCATAACAGGAACCCAGAATATTTGCACAGACAATAAAATATTTTCCAGGACTTATACAATGGTTCTCTCCAATCATGCCAGGCCACCAGCGAGATACATCGGAATTGGCCGTCAATGCATGGCAGACCCAAACTGTATTGCTCCGATCGGCGTTTAATTTGCCATATGTATGATAAACAACCGTTATCCCCGGAAGTATTTCGCCGTTTTCAAGCCGGAAGGGCTGGTTATAATGAAATTGCTCCATCGTCCAAATTCTGCATTTAAGGATGCAAAATAAGGGCTTGCATGAATTACATTTGCAAAAATCTTTTTCTTATGATACATATAGACGTAATCCGGAAGCATGCTGATTATGGATTTGAAGCTTCCGATGCATATGGGCATAAAGTGAAATTAGATACCAGTCCGGAGACAGGAGGTAAAAATTTTGGCGTTCGTCCCATGCAAATGATATTAATGGGACTGGGAGGTTGCAGCGGAATTGACGTTGTTTCCATTCTAAAAAAGCAAAGACAAACAGTCAAAGAATTCAGCATGTCAATTGATGGCGAAAGAGAACAGGGAAAGGATCCTTCTTTATGGAAGCATATTAAAATCGTCTTTCACCTGAAAGGCAAAATTGATCCTGAAAAAGCTAAGAGAGCCTGTGAACTTTCGATTGAAAAATATTGTTCAGTTGCTGCCACGCTGACCATGGCCAGATGCAAAATAAAATGGGAAGTGAAGGTTGAGAATGCCGATTCGGATACTGATGGGTGATATGAGATAGGGGATTTGTGATGAAACACCTTCTTATCCCATATCTCCCATCCCAAATCCCCCAATATATATCCTTCAAAAAAATATTTTAAAATAAAGAAAATGTCTCAGCACCCGATAACGAAAGTCATCCGTACTCAGATCGACCGCACCAATGAAATGGAACATTCATCTCCATTGTTTCTCACAAGCAGTTTTTGTTTTGACAATGCTGAGGAGATGCGGGCGGCATTCGCAGACGAAACAAACGACAATATATACAGCCGTTTTAGTAATCCCAATGTGAAAGAATTTACAGACCGGATTTGTGTGCTGGAAGGAGCAGAAGCCGGCTATGCAACCGCTTCCGGGATGAGCGCTGTATTCGCTTCTTTTATGACATTTCTGAAAAAAGGAGACCACCTGGTTTCCTGCAATGCCATTTTCGGAAGTACACATAGTGTGATCACCAAATACCTGCCGAAATATGGAATTGAATTCACTTATGTGCCTGCCGATAAGCCGGAAACCTGGGAATCCGCGATTCGTCCCAACACGAAAATGATCTATCTCGAAACCCCAACGAATCCGGGTCTTGATATCATCGATCTTGAATTTGCGGCTACACTTAGCCGTAAGCATGATTTGATTTTAAATGTGGATAATTGTTTTGCCACCCCGGTCAGTCAAACACCGATAGCATATGGGGCAGACCTGGTCATCCATTCTGCAACAAAATGGATCGATGGGCAGGGCCGGGTACTGGGTGGAGTCATCGTTGGCAGGGAAGAATTAATTCATGAAGTGTATTTATTCTGCCGCAGTACGGGACCCGCTCTCTCTCCTTTCAATGCCTGGGTATTGAGCAGAAGCCTTGAAACCCTCGATGCACGCATGGAACGTCATTCTTCCAATGCGCTCTTTCTCGCACAGGCGCTGGAAAAACATCCAAAATTGTCCCGCCTGAAATATCCTTATCTCCCAAGTCATCCACAATATGCTATCGCAAAAAAACAAATGAAAAACGGAGGAGGCATTCTTAATTTTGAATTGAAAGGAGGATTGGAAAGTGGTCGTAAATTCCTTGATAATTTATCCATGCTTTCAATGACTGCAAATCTGGGCGATACGAGAACCATCGTTTCACATCCGGCCAGCACCACACATGCAAAGCTCACTGAAGAAGAAAGATTATCGGTGAATATAACGCCCGGGCTCATACGAATTTCTGTCGGGCTCGAACACAGGGATGATATCCTGAATGATATTTTACAGACGCTGGAAAAATGTTGAGTGACTAATCGTGAAACGTCGAACGTGAAAGGTGAATACTATTTTTCACGTTTGACATATCACGTTTCACGACTAATCACACCTCCTTCTATCTCGTATACATAAAATACATTATCAATTTTCGTGATAGGAAATCCTTCCGGTAATTTATTCTTTTCAATTCGCTCGAAACCATTTTTTTCATAAAAATGATGTGCGGCGACAAGCTTTTCATCTGTACCAAGAAATATCGCATTCATTTTATTCTGTTCTGCCCAGATCCAAAGAACTTCCAGCAAACGCTGGGCTATCCGATGTCCTTTTCCCCGGAATTGCTCATTGATAAACATCTTTCTTAATGCTCCGAATCCCTGGCCGATATCCATCAGAGCCATTGTTCCGATTACTTCATTATTTCTTAAAGCAATCCAAAAATTTCCATTTCCTTTCTGATAAAAACCGGGAATATCCAATAAATCCGGTTGTTCATCGAGTGTAACAGGTGTATTGAATTCAATCTGCTGAATATGGAGAATAAGATTAATAATCTTTTTATAGTAGTCATCCGAGTACTCTATAATCCCAATCTTTTTTCCCACTATCAAAGTTTCCTCAAAAATAAATTGTAGGCGACAGATGAAACCGGATGAAAGCAATGAATGGAATAAATTCAGTCTTAAGCCTGATTTTTTTTGTGCGAAGCGGGTATAATTCCAGATATTTTAATTCAGCTGACAAACAAAATCAAAACACTGTATTGTTTGATTTTGTAAAAAATTGAGGAAATATCATTCACCCCATATATCGCCCTTTCCTTCCAGCCACAATTTTACAGATTCAGTAGTTACCGATTTTGGGCGTTCAATCGGGAATCCAAGGACTCTGTCCCAGCATAAACTTGCCAGGACTCCGAGTGCACGGCTTACTCCGAAAAGTACGGTATAAAATTCATATTCCACCAATCCATAATGAACGAGCAAGGCTCCGCTATGTGCATCTACGTTAGGCCAGGGATTTTTAATTTTTCCCAATGATTGCAATACCGGTGGTACTGCCTCATAAATATTCCAAACAGTTTTAACCAAGGGATCATCAGGCAAATGTTTCTTTCCGAATTCCATTTGCGCTGTGAACCTGGGATCTGTTTTGCGCAATACGGCATGTCCGTATCCCGGCACAACTTTTCCATCATTCAAAGTTTTCCGGACATACTTAACAATATCATCTTTACTCGGAAGATCTTTTTTCAATTCTTTTCTCATTTCCAATATCCATTTGATGACTTCCTGATTAGCTAATCCATGCAAAGGTCCCGCCAGCCCGTTCATGCCTGCAGCAAAGGACAAATACGGATCGGCCAGTGCTGATCCCACCAGATGCGTCGTATGTGCGCTTACGTTACCTCCTTCATGATCTGCATGTATCGTCATGTACAAACGCATCAGCTCTTTAAAAGTTTCATCTTCATATCCCAGCATATGTGCGAAATTGCCGGCCCAATCCAAAAGTCCGTTCGGATGAATATGATCTTCGTCTTTATATTTCCTGCGATAAATATATGCGGCCACACGTGGCAGCCGGGCGATCAGGTTCATTGAATCATCAAAGATGGCTTCCCAATAATCTTTCTTACTCATTCCCTCCGCATATTTCTTGGCGAATTGGCTTTCTGTCTGCAATGCCATAATCGCAATTACAAACTGCGTCATGGGATGTGTTGCAACAGGAAGCGCTTCAATGGCAGCGAATACATGATTAGGAACATGACTCCTGCGCTGCCAGTTAGCCGTGAGTTCATGAACATCTTTTTCAGTTGGCAAATTTCCAAGCAGCATCAGGTGAAATAATCCTTCGGGTAATGGTTCGCTGCCTCCTGGTGCTTTCGGTAATTTTTTCTGTATCTCAGGAATTGAATACCCACGAAACCGGATTCCTTCCTGTGCATCGAGCAATGATGTTTCTGTAACCAGGCCGGTCATCCCACGCATTCCCTGGTAAATCTGAGACAGGGTCACTTCTCCAATTTTCTTATTTCCGTTCTCTTTTAAAATATCTTTTATCTCTGCTGCGACTTTATCTGCTTTTTCTTTGAACTTATCCTTTATGATTGCCATGCTATTATTTTTAAAAGTTTTGGGATGCAGGGATGATGTACAGTTTTCAGCTTTTAGTTTAGAGTTTATAGTTTGAAGTGCCCGGAATGATAAACCCCAAACTGTTTGCCGGCTAAAGTTAGGCCAAGCCCTCTGTTAGAACAAATGATTTTGAGCAGGTTTGAGTTGATAGTTTGCTGTTTTTGTTAAAACCCCAAACTCCAAACTCGAAACTTATTTTGGCGCTCTTCTGTATAACCAAATTGCCAAACCTGAAAATATAATATTGGGAACCCATGCTGCAAGAGAAGGTGAAAAATTACCCTTGATGGAAAAAGTAATAGAAAATTTATCCATCACTACAAAAACAGAAGCCAGAACAAGACCAAGGGCCAGGTGCAAACCACTCCCTCCCCGCACTTTTCGGGTTGCCAATATCGCCCCGATCATTGTCATAATTATCACTGAGAATGGAGTAGCATCCCGGTGAAATCTTTCTTCTTTGTAAGTATTCAATCCCTCGGATCCTCTTATTTCTTCCAAACGAATAAACCGCTTCAACTCGGGTGTGGTAAGCTTGTCTTTGAGGTAATCGTCACGCTTCAATTCATTAGGATGTACATTCAAATTGATATTCATGCTTGGAATTCTCCTTGCTTCTTCCCTCAGGCCATTGATTTTTCTTTCTATGATATTCTCAAGCTTCCAGTTTTTTTTAGCAGTATCCCATCGGACAGTTTCTGCACGCAGATTATAGTAGACCTGATTGTCTTTAACCTTTGATAAAAAAAAATAGCTGGCCGTTTTACGTGTTGTGTCGTAATAGCGCATACCCACGTAGGTATTGGCATCGACGCGCAAATAAAAACTATTGCTTCTGAACGGATCGCTGTTATAAGAGCTGTTGCGATCAATATAGGTAGCCTGAAAATTGGTTCGGATTTCTTCTGCCCTGGGTATCCAATATTGTGCAGCAACCCATAACAAAGCACCAAGGAATATGGAACCGATCAGGTAAGGGCGTAACATCCGGTTATACTTGACTCCGCCGGCAAGAATGGCAATGAATTCTGATTGGCCCGCCATTTTTGAACTGAAATAAATGACTGCGATAAATACCATGAGCGGAAATATCATGGACATGATAAAAGGTACAAAACCTAAAAAATAATGAGTGATGATTTCCCAGGTAGTTAATCCTGACTTTACAAAATCATCTGCTTTTTCGCTGGTATCGATGACTACTGCAATTGCAGTAATGGCCAGCATTGTGAATACAAAAGTGGTGAGGAATTTTCTTAGTATGTACCAATCCAGTTTTTTCATCAGCTCGGTATGCGTACAAAAATAATATAAAATGGAAGAGTCGCTGAATTACTGTCGTGAAGAGTTTGTGAAAGATAATATTTCAAACCTGAAATTATTGATTTGCCTTCGAGAGATTGACATCCATTCCATTTACCGGTTTGTCTGAATAAATGATCGCTTCTTCCACATTAATTTTATGATCCTTTGACGGGTTTAGGAATTTTAATTTCACTGTGTGTTTTCCCCCGGGCAATTGATATTTCCAGCAAAGTTCATAACGCCTGGTAGTATAGCTGACTGGCAGCTTCGGCGATTCAATCAATTTACCATCCAGGTATAGTTCCGTATTGAAAACGTAATCTGATGAACTTCCCCATTCTGAAACATCTCCTTTGAGTACAAAACCGATTCCTTCAAAATCAAAATTGACTTCATCTTTGCTGTCAGACAAATGAACTGGTATTTTGGCAACAGGATAATGCCCATCAAAACTTTTTTCGAATTTTACCTCAGCGGGTTCCTGCAATTGAATGGTAATTTGATCACCATTAATCTTACCTCCATTCCTTTCTATATTTTTCAATGCATGCCTGAAGCCTGTTTCATACACTTCATTCAGGGACATGGTCGTGTATTTGAAATCGATGCTCTCTGCATCTTTCAATCCCATCTTCCAATAGGCAGGTATTTTATTATATCCCAGTAAGGCGCCCAATATTCCACCTACTGTCGACGGATTGCAATCTGCATCCTGTCCGCATCGGGTTGCAATTTCCAGTGAACGGGTGAAGCCTTTGTTCCCATATAATAAACCCATTACAACATAAGCTGCATTCACCTTCGCATCAATATTAAAAGGAGCAAATACTCCATCCGGGCAACCAATATCATTCGCCCATTTTTTTTGAACTTCTAACCAGGTTTGCTTCCAGTCATCCGGATATTTTTTATACCATCCGATCACATCATGAATGCATTGATAAAATTCGCTTTTCGGAGGGATCGTTTTTAATGCCTGGTTGATGATAAAATGAATATCATCAGAAATAAATGCTTCTGTATACATCGCTCCCACAAATACGCCTCCATACCATCCATCTCCGTAATTCATGATATGACCAATTTTGTCGCTGATTGAAGATGCGGTATTGGGCATACCCGGACTCATTAGTCCTGCAAAATCTGATTCAATCTGGTAATCGATGCAATCTGCATGCGGATTGTTCAGCCAATACCCCGACATGGGCGCTTTGATACCATTCAACAAATTATACCTGCCCGCCTGGTTGGCATGCCATAACATATAACCTGCATGTGCATACGCATTGGCAAATGAATCAACCGGTGCATCTAATCCATATTTTTCAAACACATCCACAAAAGTCAGGTCCATATAAAGATCGTCATATAAACCCGGATTCTCAATCATGGTTTTTTTCAAATAACCATCATACCATAATAAAGGCTGATAATCTCCTATGAATGTCCCTTCGAATCGGAATTCATAAGGGCCGCCAAATGTCACACCGATTGTTTGTCCGGCCCATCCACCCATGATCTTATCTTTTAATTGCTCTCTGGTCAGCTTGATTGTTTTAGGCTGAGCATGACTGTTATACATCATGGCGATACAAAAAATAAACAATAACTTGATTTTCATGACGACTGAATTTATTAGACATTATTTTGGCTGATGCATCATCAGATCTTCAATAACTTTTGCAATGGCTTCAGGACTTTGCTTAAATTCCAAATATTTAAATTTTTCTCCCGGTACTACAGTATTTTTTCCATCATCTTCGATCCTGAAATTGATCATCCGGTAACTGAAATAGGGTTCCATTCCACGGACTGCTACCAGCACTGCTGTTTCATCCCAGCTGTTTCGCCCCACTGTATTTTTATCTTTTGACAACGCAATCCTGAAAGCATCTTTTACAGGGCTGTTCTGAATTGAATTATTATTGATCAGCCGGATACCCGTTAGTATTTTCTCCCCAATTTCAAATCCGCTTATTGTCATTGAAGTTGGCCATTCACTGAATACTTTTTTTGAGGCAACAGGATCGACCTGTACATTGAATTCATATCCTCCGTTTTCACCCGGATTTATTCTGGCAGCCATCGATACCAGTTGTTTCACTTTTTTTATTACCAGGGCCTTCCCATTTAATGAAGAATATGCATCCGCTCCTGATTCCAACAAATTGGCGAGATTAGTAAAAAACCCGACACTGACAATCGTCACACTCGAATCAGGCTGAGCTGACAATATCTTCCTGTACAATTTTACAGCGTCCATTGCTTGTTCGTTGGATAACAATGCATGTGGATATTTACTGATAATCGCCTGCGCCCATTCCTGTCCGCAGGACTTATTGGGCTGTTTTGTTTTAGTGATACCAATCGGAATAGAAGGTCTATTAAAATAGGTGTTCAATACACTTAAGGTTGGTGCAGTTGTTTCAAAAGCATTACAGGAAATAGTGGCCAGGATTTTTGCTTCGCCATTGTCCTCAAAAGCATGTAGCAAAGCCATCGCTCCAACATCGTCATAGTCTGGTGCAATATCCGAATCGAAAATGATATGGACAGGTTTTTGTGCAAAAACTGAAATATATCCGGAGAAAAAAAACAAAAAAATAATTCTTTTCATATGGTTTTAATTAGGGACCCTGCGATAAATCGCTGAGCTGAATGTTCAATTCATTTTTATAGGGCGCAGATGATTGAGCACCCAATCTTGTTACCGAAATTGACGCCGCCTTGCATGCAAATTGAACAGCCTCAGCAATTGATTTATTTTCGGACAAAGCAACGGCCAGGGCTCCATTAAAAACATCACCCGCTGCTGTTGTGTCAACTGCTTGTACAACCGGAGAAGGATTCAGGAGGCATTCGTTTTCATGCAGGATCAGTGCACCTTCGGCGCCCAATGTGATAATAACAGTTTCAACACCACGATCCTTTAATTTTTTGGCAGCCTTTTCTGCTGTAGCAAAATCTTTGATCTTTATTCCTGTCAGCATCTCCGCTTCTGTCTCATTAGGTGTGATAATGCTGATTTTTTTTAAAATATTATCAGGCAGTCCTCGAGCCGGAGCCGGATTTAATATCAATTTTCTATTGGCTGACGAAGCCTGCTCGATAACAAATTCAACAGTGTCCAGAGGAATTTCTAACTGAATCAACACGATTCCTGCTTCCTGAATAACCTGCTTGATTTTGTCGATATCAGAAGGTTCCAATGCAGCATTGGCGCCGGAGGCGACTACAATGCAATTCTCCCCCTGCTTGTCGACAGTAATCAATGCAATACCAGATGGGTTATTCGTATCCGTGATGATATGAGAGGTATCAATCCCCTCCTGTTTAAACAATTCCACTGACTGTTTTCCGAATATGTCATCGCCTGTTCTTGCAATAAATATAACGGTGCCGCCTAACCGGGCAGCAGCAACAGCCTGGTTAGCTCCCTTTCCTCCAGGGTTCATAAAAAATTTCCCGCCAAGAATGGTTTCGCCCGGCCGGGGCAGATAATCTGTCTGCACAACCATATCCGTATTGGAACTCCCTACGACAACAATGGATGAATTTTTCATGTAATGAGTAAAGGTAGTTTTGGATAAAACCGGCAATAAATATAAAACGATTTATGATAGTGCAGACATCATCTCAAATTATATTTAGCATCATTTTAAGGGCAAAAAGGAAAAATCAGGAAGGCGCGTTTGTATATTTGGATATACCATGCAAATCACTAAGACTATTCGCGTTCTTATTACTTTTTACAAAAGCTTCTTTTTCCTGAATTTTTTGGTAACAATGTCATGTCTGTTTCTTTTCTGGGAATATGGCACGAGCATATTCACAATACTGTTATGGTTTAAGCTAAGTATATTATTCCTGACTTATTTTTTTGTGAAAGCCTATAAGCAGAGAGAATTTTATTATTATCAAAACCTGGGTATTTCCAAAACCATTTTGTGGATTTCTACCTTGAGTTTTGATTTCCTTTTATTCATCCTATTTGCTTTACTCATCTACAAAATCAAATGACACATTTATTAGAAGCAGATGGGATTCAACTGAATTTCAATAACAGAAAAATACTTTCTGATATTTACATCCGATGCCAGACCGGTAAGATATCTGGGCTTTTGGGAAGAAATGGTCAGGGGAAAACCTGTTTGATGAATATTATTTATGGAAACCTTCAAGCTTACGCCAAGTCTGTCAGGTTTGATAATGTGTCAATCAGGCAGGCATTTAAAAAGCCTGAATTATTATCGTTTCTACCACAATTTAATTTTATCCCCAGGTCATTGACGCTGAAAAGAGTTTTTGCAGATTTTAATCTGGATTATTCTTTATTTGAGAAGGTATTTCTTCCATTCAATCGAAATATAAATCATCCATTGAAAACCTTTCTGAAGGCCAGCAAAGATTAGTTGAAATATACATCATCCTCAAATCAAAGTCATTGTTTGCGATGTTCGATGAACCCTTTACACATCTGATGCCCATGGATATTGAAATAATTAAGCAATTGCTATCTGAAGAAAAGCGCAATAAAGGGATAATCATCACAGACCACCTGTATCAGCATGTGGCAGATGTCAGCGATTCGTTGTACATTCTCGTAAATGGAAAGACTTATTTAACAAAGACAAAGGAAGATATTGAACTCCTTGGCTATGCAAAGAATTGATCCACTTATCAAATTTCCTTAGATTCTTATCGCTTAAAATCTATCTTTGCCGCTTCCATACGATACTTTATGAATAAAACACATCTACTGCTCTCATTCTGCGTAATATTCTTTACAGCCGGAACATTTGCACAACCCCTGTCCAAATACGATCAGCATGAAGCCTTTGCTCCTCTGTTCTATCCCGGTTATGGAGATGAAGTAAGGACTGCAGGTGGTGCACCGGGTCCACAATACTGGCAGAACCGTGCTGATTATAAAATCAACGTCACTCTTGATGATATCAATCAAGAGATCCGGGGGACTGTCATCATCACTTATAAAAACAACAGCCCGGAAAAATTGCCATTTGTCTGGCTGCAACTGGATCAGAATATTTACAAATCCGAATCAAGAGCCAATCAGACAACTACGATTACTGGTGGCCGTTATGCCAACCGGGATGAATTTGAAGGTGGCTATGATATCAAATCGGTACAATTGCTGGATGATGGAAAGGAAGAAAAAGCAAATTACACGATCAACGATACCCGCATGCAGATCATCCTTTCCAAACCCATTAAACCCAATGGTGATTCCATAAAATTGAAAATCGAATATTCATTTAAAATTCCTGTATATGGCACCGACAGGATGGGAAGAAGCAAAACCATGAATGGGTGGATATATGAAATCGCTCAATGGTATCCGCGTATGTGCGTTTACGATAATGTACTTGGATGGAATACGCTTCCTTATCTCGGCGCAGGCGAATTCTACCTTGAATATGGAAATTTCGATTTTTCTATTACAACATCAGCCAAAGAAATTGTTGTTGCTTCAGGCGAACTGCAAAACCCTTCTGAAGTATTAACTCCGGAGCAAATTAAAAGAATCAAAGAGGCGAAGGAAAGCGATCGTACCATCATGATTCGAACTGAAAAAGAAGTGACCAATCCTTTGTCGAGGCCTTCGAAAGAAAAACTCACCTGGCATTTTAAATGCATGAATGCAAGGGATGTGGCCTGGGCCGCCTCAACTGCTTTTGTGTGGGACGCTGCGAGGATCAATCTCCCCAGCGGAAAAAAATCATTGGCCATGTCCGTTTACCCGGTGGAAAGCGCTTTGGATTCCGGATGGAAACGTTCAACCGAATTCACGAAGGGAGCCATTGAACATTATTCAAAACAATGGTATGAATTTCCTTATCCCGTTGCTACCAATGTAGCAGGTATTGTGGGAGGAATGGAATATCCCGGAATTGTTTTTTGCTCTGCAAATGACCAGCGAAAAAATTTATGGGATGTAACCAGCCATGAATTTGGTCATACCTGGTTTCCCATGATCGTAGGCAGTAATGAAAGAAAATATCCCTGGATGGATGAAGGGTTCAATACTTTCATCAATTCAGTTGCAGACAAATATTTTAACCAGGGAGAATTTTATCGTCCTGTGGCGAGCAGGCATAATCCCGGAAGAATATTTGATGATAATATGGACATTATTATGACCATTGCAGATGTTACCAATCCGCATAATCTTGGTACAAATGCTTATAATAAACCCAGTCTCGGTCTTCAACTATTGAGAGAAGAAGTTTTAGGAGAAGAAAGATTCGATGGAGCCTTCAGGTATTATATCAATAACTGGGCTTACAAACATCCGACGCCATGGGATTTCTTTCATGCCATTGAAAATTACAGCGGTGAAAACCTGGACTGGTTCTGGAGAGGCTGGTTCTTCAATAACTGGAAACTGGATCAGGCTGTGAAAGCTG
This sequence comes from Puia sp., assembly GCA_035499855.1. Lineage (GTDB taxonomy): Bacteria > Bacteroidota > Bacteroidia > Chitinophagales > Chitinophagaceae > Puia. Next base: position 25,560 of record DATJXY010000122.1, read on the forward strand.
TGGATTATGTACAATCTGATACAGCACGTGGAATAATCATTACAATTGAGAACCTGGAAAAACTGCCCATGCCTGTTACCGTAGAAATCAAAGAAGATAATGGCAAAACAGGAAGAGTGAAATTCCCCGTAGAAGTATGGCAGCATGGAAACACCTGGAGATTTTACTATAATTCAACCAGTAAAATAGAATCAGTTACAATAGATCCTGATAAGCGGCTTCCTGATATCAATGATTCTAATAATACCTGGAAGGGAAATAAAGCGCCTTTTTAGAATAATAATTTTTTGCATAGAGCTAAAGGAGAAAAAGAGATTATTCTCCTTTTTTCCGCGTACTCTGTGCGAAAATATTTCTCACAGGCGCCGCTGTATAATTTCCAGAGTCTCTTTCTTCCAGGAAACAAAATCACCAGCTAAAATATGTTGTCTTGCCTGTGTAACCAGGTAAAGATAAAAAGCGAGATTATGTACACTTGCAATCGTTAAACCAAATATTTCTTTACTCTTCATCAGGTGGCGCAAATACGCTTTGCTGTAATGGTTACTTATTGCGCAGTCAATTCCATCATCGATCGGAGAAAAATCTTTTTCCCATTTTTTATTATCAATATTGATAACACCCTTTGATGTAAACAGCATGGCATTTCTTCCATTGCGGGTAGGCATTACGCAATCGAACATATCTATACCCAATGAGATGCATTCAAGAATATTCCACGGTGTGCCGACTCCCATCAGGTAGCGAGGTTTATTTTGTGGTAAATGCTCGCAGCACAATGCAGTCATTTCATAAAGTTCTTCATCCGGTTCTCCCACACTCAAACCTCCGATGGCATTCCCAACCGCATTTTTGGATGAAATATATTCACAGGATTTTTTGCGAAGATCAGCGAATACAGATCCCTGCACGATAGGAAAAAGATTTTGTGAATAACCATACTTATCTTGTGTTCCTTCAAATTGTTTTATGCAGCGGTCGAGCCAGCGGTGAGTCATCTCCATGGATTTTTCCGCATACTCATAATCCCTGGAAAAAGGCGGACACTCATCAAAAGCCATCATGATATCTCCCCCGATGATCCTTTGAATATCCATTACATTTTCAGGAGTAAATAAATGCCGGGAACCGTCAATATGAGATTGAAAAACCACTCCTTCCTCAGTAATTTTTCTTGTCCCTGACAAAGAGAAAACCTGGTAACCGCCGCTATCAGTCAGAATTGGACTCTCCCATCCCATAAATGAATGCAACCCTCCGGCATTTTGCAATACTTCAAGACCCGGCCGCAGATACAAATGATAGGTATTTCCTAAAATGATCTGTGCTTTTACATCTTCTTTTAACTGTTGCGTGCTTACAGCCTTTACACTTCCTGCAGTTCCAACGGGCATAAAAATAGGAGTCAGAATTTCACCATGGTCTGTTGTGATCCTGCCTGTTCTTGCCTTTGAATCAGCATCCGTTTTTTGTAATTCAAATTCTAAACTTCCCATGAAGCTGCAAGATAGGAATAAGCTTTAAGGATCTTAGCCTGCAATCAGCACATCCGCCCATTCCTTATCAAAAGTCCTAATCATTATTATATTTGTAAATTGGAATATCAAGCGGTGCCGATAACCCAACCGTAGACTGCATATGAACAATCTATTCGCACATCTGGCGTGGAGAGAAATTGTATTTGCAATTTTTTGTCTGATTACTCTGATTCAGTTGTATTACTATCTTTTTTTCTTCCGGCGCCTGTCGTTTTTCAAAACAAATCCAAAAATAAAATCACAACAACATCCGGTAAGCGTCATTATTTGTGCAAGAGATGAAGCAGGGAATCTGGCTGCGAATTTGCCGGGAGCACTTGTACAAACTTATCCCTCCACGCATGAAGTGGTTGTTGTCAATCACAATAGCCAGGATGATACCCGTTACCTCCTTGATGAATTCAAAAAGACATTTAAAGACCTTCATATTGTAAATCTTGAATACGAGGCCATCGGTATCCCGGGTAAAAAGTATCCGCTGAGTATGGGTATCAAGGAAGCAAAGCATGAAGTCGTTTTACTGACAGATGCAGATTGTGTACCGGCAAGCGAATACTGGATTCAGAAAATGCAGGATGGATATGAAAATGGAATCCAAATCATATTAGGATATAGTCCTTATCGAAAAAAATCCGGATTCCTGAATAAGCTCATCCGTTTCGAAACTTTTCATTCTGCCATTCAATACCTGTCTTATGCGCTTGCCGGAATACCATATATGGGTGTTGGCAGAAACCTTTCTTACAAAAAAGAATTGTTTTTACGCAACAAAGGTTTTTCGAATATCAATCATCTTCCGGGAGGTGATGATGATCTGTTCATTAATATGATAGCTAATAAAAAAAATACCGGCATTGTGATCGATCCGGAAGCCTTCACTTTGTCGGAACCAAAAAATACTTTCAGTGACTGGACAAAACAAAAATTGCGTCATTACAGTACAAGCAGGTTTTATAAATCAAAACACAAATGGCTGCTCGGACTTTATTCAACTTCGCATTTTTTATTTTACCCATTGTTCATTGCCAGCTTGTTCTTTAATTGGAAAATGGCATTGGCAGTCTTCGGGATTCGTTTTCTTTTGCAGGGTTTGATTTATTACAAAGCCATGCAAAAACTGAATGAGAAAGACCTCTTTGCCTGGTGGTGGTTATTGGATATATGGATGTTCCTGTATTATCTGATCTTTGTACAAGCATTATGGAAAAAACCACGGTCAAACTGGAACTGATCAGTAAATATTTTAAGGATTTTTCAGCAACTCAACTGCGGCAACTGGAGGCTCTCGATGATTTATACAAAGAATGGAACGCAAAAATCAATGTCATCTCCCGAAAAGATATCGATAGCTTATATGAAAAACATATTCTCCATTCGTTAAGCATTGCGGCTTTTTTTACATTCCCTAAAGGATATGAGGTCCTTGATATCGGTACAGGCGGGGGTTTTCCCGGAATTCCACTTGCTATTTTTTTTCCTGATACACATTTTCATTTGACTGATAGTATCGGTAAAAAAATAAAAGTAGTTGAATCCATTGTGTCTTCCATTCATTTATCAAATCTCAGCACCCAGCATATTCGCGCCGAAGACATCAAAAAAAGGCAATTCGATTCTGTAGTATCCCGGGCTGTAGCGCCGTTAAAAGAATTGTGGAATTGGTCGAAAGGATTATTGAAAAAAAATAACAATCCGGAATTGATGCCAGAAAAGGGTAAAGCAATGATCGTTGCTCACTCCAGATCGTCAAATGGCTTGATATGTCTCAAAGGAGGTGATTTGAAAAAGGAAATCGGGGAAAGTGGATGCCACCCTGAAATCCTGGATATCCATTCAGTTTTTAAAGAAGAATTTTTTTATGAGAAATTCATTCTATTTGTAGCTGCTGATAGCAAGATAAACCACTAAATTTTTCTTTTAATTGAATAATTGTCATGTTATCAGAGCTTTTACCATATGAGAAAAAGATTATAAAATAATAGAATTTTTAAAGTAAAGTTTTTATAACAGTTTTAAAAACGTGCAAAAACTGTTCATATTTAAGTGGTATTACCACAAAATGGTATTGTTTTTTAGTCAAATCATTAGAACTTTACACCATGCCAATTGCCGTATGTATCGTTGATGACAACGATGAAATCAGGTCAGCACTGGAACAGATAATTCTCATGGCCGACGGATATGAACTGGTAGGTAGCTGTTCGAGTTTGCACGAAGCGTTAATTACAATTCCCCGATTAAAACCCAACGTTGTATTAATGGATATTAATCTGGGAGAAGATGAAAGTGGAATTGACTGCATTCGAGAATTGAAGCCCCAGTATCCCGAGATTCTTTTCATGATGTGTACTGTATATGAAGAAGATGAGAAGATATTTGAAGCCCTGAACGCTGGCGCCAACGGATATATTCTCAAAAAAACCACGCCCGGAAAATTACTTGATTCCATTAAGGAACTCTATGAGGGCGGGGCCCCCATGAGCAGCCAGATAGCGCGGAAGGTGGTGACTGCCTTTCAGAATAAAACCTTAGATGCCGGAAATTCACAGGCAAAATCCATCAACATATTATCCAACCGGGAAAATGAAATACTTCAGTTATTAGCCAAAGGACTTTTATACAAAGAAATTGCCGGGCATTTATTCATCAGCCAGGAAACAGTTCGTAAACATGTTTACCATATTTATGAAAAACTCCATGTAAATAACAGGGTTGAGGCAATCAATAAATTCTTTGGACGCTGATTATTAGGCTTTTCTGATTCTTAATTTGTTAAAGCTAAAGTTTAAACACTGTCATAAACTACCACAAAGTGGTATAGGTTTGGTCTTTTTATTGAATTAAATTCGTTATTGAGGTTGCCGAATCAAATATCTCTTTAATCATTTTACACTATCCAGGAAGATTAAAAAACCAATTAATTTTCCTCTGAGAATAATAAAGCCATTCATTAAAAGCGAATGGCTTTATTATTTTACCAGCTCAGCTCCAGTTTATTATTCGATCGGTTTATATCGGCCATTCTTTGGGTAGGATCAATTTCAATAATTTTAAGATCTGTAAGCCGCCGGTTGATTTCGAATGTATATGTAGGATCAGTCCATTTCCAGGGCGTACAAATCTGACGTGGAATAGATTTATCTTCAACAGGCTTTTCCCCAAACATCGAGTATTGGGGAATATAGGCCATTGCTTTTGTTCCGTCCTTGTATTGTAGCAATACATCAATTGGCATCGGCATTTTTCCAATCATCCTAAGTCTGATTTTCGATCTCCCCCCTTCTTCCCACAAACTGTCAATACTATAGTCGATAGTTTTAATACTATTCACCCAAAAATCCCGGTACCAGTCGAGTTTCATATTACTTACTTTTTCAGCAATATGAAAGAAATCCACCACATCCGGATGTTTAAATCTCCATTGGCGATAGTACTCTAACAGAATCTTATCCCGAACCTCATCTCCTACAATATACCCAAGCTGTTCCAGGAATATAGCTCCCTTGTAATAAGAAGATACATTGTAGGAAAAATTTGTATTGAAATAATCCGCATAAGTGGTCAGCGGTTCCTGAAGATTGATCTTCACAAGACCGAAATAACCTTCATATTCTTTTTTAAATATGGACGAAGGAACAGTATCATTATTCAAAAAACCCCAGACCCTCGCGCCTGCATATTGTGTAAATCCCTCATCCATCCAGGGATATTCCAATTCATTTGTGGCCAGCATGCCCTGATACCAGCTGTGCATCCATTCATGCATCCACCCTGCGGGTTGATTCAATAATGTTGCCATCGGGTACTCCATACCGTCATCACCCCCATGCACAAACGAATATTGTTTATAGGGATATGGGCCGAATGTTTTTTCAATATATGGCAGCGCTTTTGAAGCTGTTTCCAGAATTTTTAACCAGTCACTCTCAGGCGCATTGGAAATTTTGTATAAGACATGAAGCGTTAGGTCATTTCGAACTTTCAGGCTCTTATGTTTGAATTCAGGGTCGGCTGCCCACATAAAATCATGAACATTTGGCGCAAAAAAATGCCAGGTTAACTGATCTCCGGCCGGACGGGTTACTTTTGTTCCTGGATTCTCATATCCATATCCGATCTGTGCAGGATTTTGTAAATATCCTGTTCCTCCAATAATGTAATTTTTATCAATCGTGATTTTTACATCGAAATCGCCCCAGACCCCATAAAATTCTCTTGCTACATAGGGAGTGGAATGCCATCCTTGGTAATCATATTCGCAGATTTTAGGATACCACTGACTCATGGAATACCTGACCGTATTTTGTGGATTATCTCTTCCGCTTCTTCGAACCTGTAGAGGCACTTGTGCCTCGAATTCCATATCGAATATTACCGTTGATTTTGGAAGAATAGGTTTATTCAATTTCACCTCCAGGATGGTTTCTTCTTCTTTAAATGATTGAGCAACTCCATTCATTTTCAGGGAAAGAATTTTCTGGTAACCAATTTCATCAGGCTTAAGATTCAGGATACGATCTTTAACTCTGGTATCCCAATCCTGCCTTCTACCCACAATAATTTTCCCAAGTTCCCTGCTATGTGCATCCATCATGCTATTGGGCTGAAATGCATTCCAGTAAAGATGATAGAAAACTCTGAATAAAGTATCGGGAGAATTATTGGTGTATTCAAGTCTTTGTTTTCCTGTAAACCGGTTGTTGGAAACATTCATATGAATGTCCATAAAATACTTTACTCTTTGTTGCCACCTGTCCTGCTGTGAAATAGAAGTTTGAGCAGATAATAGAAGGCAGACAATCGAAAAACCGAATAAATAAAGAAATCTGTTCATGTAAAATATTTTTTTTAGCAAGGCGACTGGATCCTTCAAGTGAATAAACCTTAGAAAAACCAATCCGTAAATCAAATTAAAAATCTGAAAATTATTTCTTCCCCTGTACAACAATTACAATCTCTCCTTTTATACTCTTCTCTTTAAAATGATCGAGAACTTCCTGTAAAGAACCTCTCTTATTTTCTTCAAATACTTTCGTCAATTCACGGCTGACGCAACATGGCCTTTCCGGACCAAAGACGGAAATAAATTCTTCCAATGTTTTTATCAATCTGACAGGTGATTCATAAAAAACCATCGTCCTTTCCTCTTCGGATAATTTTTTTAATAAGTTTTGTCTTCCTTTTTTCAAAGGCAAAAACCCTTCAAAAGAAAAACGATTTATCGGTAAACCGCTATTCACCAATGCCGGTACAAAAGCCGTAGGTCCGGGCAAACATTCCACTTGCAATCCAACACTAATGCATTCACGTATCAGCAAAAAAGCCGGATCTGAAATTCCCGGTGTGCCTGCATCTGTCAACAAAGCCATTGTTTTTCCCTGCAAAAGTTGATCCGTCAAATGACGAACCACCTTATGTTCATTATGCTGGTGATAAGGAGATAAAGGTTTAATAATATTATAGTGATTCAGCAACTTCAATGAAGTACGCGTATCCTCCGCCAATACAAGATCTACTTTTTTTAAAATCTCCAATGAACGGAGAGTAATATCCTGAAGGTTGCCAATAGGTGAAGGTATGATGTAAAGCATAGAGCTAATGTGCGGATGTGCCGATGTGCGAATGTAAAAAATGTGCAGGCATTTAAGTTCTTATATTCGCACATTTGCACATCCGCATATTTGCAAATTAGCAGTCTAGTTAACAGAAATTTCAAAATATTCCATTACCGGATTGGCTAATAATTTTTTACTGGCTTCTTCCGCAATTTTTTTTGCCTGTTCCGAAGACTCAGCTTCCACCTGCAAACTGATATTCTTTCCAATCCGCACATCATTGACATTTTTTAGTCCCAGGTTTTGTAGTCCCCCCATTACCGCTTTTCCCTGAGGATCCAATAATTCTTTTAAAGGCATCACTTTCACCTGGACAGAATAGATCATGTTATCTGATTTTTAAAGGCCAAAGATAATACAATGTAAAAAATGAAAATTACAGGAACTGCAAGCCATTGTAAAAAAAAGGGAGTGATAAGAGCTATTGCAATGAGGATCAGCCTCGGTAAGTTATTTTTTATTGAAAAATCCTTGAACTTAAAAGCCATCATTGGCAGACGACTAACCATAAAATAACACAACACAAGAATAATGGCATACAGCAGCCATTTATTCAGCATCAGTCTGATGACCATTTCATTATTTGAAGTCCAATAAATCAAAGGGAAGGAAGCAATGAACAAGCCGACAGCGGGTGTTGGAACTCCCTTGAATCCATATTTCTGTGATTCATCAATATTAAATTTTGCCAGCCTCCAGGCTGATGCACAAGGTATCAGCAATGAAGGCAGCATCCATAGTATGGAAGCATCTACTCCGTTTTCTTCTCTCATAAAACTCATTCTCAGAAACTGGTAAAAAATCATACCGGGAGCTACTCCAAAGCTTACGATATCTGCTAATGAATCCAGTTGTTTTCCCATCGGTGAACTCGTCTTGAGTATTCTTGCCGCAAGTCCATCCAGGAAATCCGCAACGGCTGCAAGTCCGATGAATAAGGAGGCCATCCATATTCTTTCAGGCATATCGACTAACTGTGTACCCTCCACGCTGTACATGATCGATATACCATTTTGTAAAATAAAAATCGTGGCAAGGCACCCGAAAAAAAGATTCAATAAAGTAAAAAAATTTGGAATCTGCTTCATGTAATTGAATGTGGAAACCTGCCCTGCCGGCAGGCGGGTGTGAAAATAGGGAAATGTGGGAAATCAGCTAAAAAAAAATGTGCATTCATTGAATTATAGTATTCCATTTATCTTTTCATCAATGTTTCTATTTCTTCTGCGGTGATGGGGATCCTTCCCATTAAATCCTTGTTTCCGCTTTTGGTTATCCACACATTATTTTCAATTCTTATTCCCATCTGCTCTTCCTCGATATAAATACCCGGTTCCACGGTGAATACCATTCCCGCCTGAATAGGAGCTGTTCTTGTTCCCAGATCATGCACGTCAATTCCCAGGTGATGTGAAATACCATGATACATGTATTTGGAATATGCGGGATTTTCAGGAGTCTGATTTTTGATATCTGATTTTTTCAGCAATCCGATTTTTTCAAAAATTTTATTGGCTTCCTCGCCTACTTTTTTATGATAGTCAACTATCGTAATGCCAGGTTTTAATAAACTCTTTGCATAATTGTGTAAATGCAGGCAGGCATTGTATACAGTTTTTTGTCGGCGTGTAAATTTCCCGTTGACAGGCACTGTCCTGGTGAGATCCGCGCAATATCCTCCATACTCGGCGCCGAAATCCATTAATATCAATTCTCCGTCCTTACATTCCTGGTTATTCGAAATATAATGCAAGGTCCTGGCACGATCTCCACTTGCAATGATGCTTCTGTATGCAGTTCCCGTTGCTCTTTGAGATAGAAATGAATGCCAGATCTCAGCTTCTATTTCATATTCCATCACTCCAGGGCGAATAAATTTCAATAAGCGCAGAAAACCATTATGTGTGATATCAATAGCTTTTTGCATCACTTCAATTTCGAGGTCGGTCTTGATGGCCCTTACCTTCTTCATAATTTTTGCAGCCCTGTGATAATGATGAAGAGGATAACGGGCTTTCATTTGTTCGATAAATCTGTATTCCCGGGTAGGAACAAGGTTAGCTTTCCTGTCATTTTCATTTGAATCCAGGTAGATATTCTCTGAGAGATGAATCCATTGTTGCAATAATGGGTCGGCCGTGTCCAGCCATATAATTGTATCAATGCCTGAAATTTGTTTTGCTTCTTCGGCCCTTAATCTTTTTCCATCCCATTTTTCTTTTAGTTCATTCGGTCTCATTAATACGAGCACTTCTCTGTATTTCGGATCCGGATGATCAGGAAATAACACAATCATGCTGTCTTCCTGTTCAATGCCGCTCAACCAAAAAAGATCACTATTTTGTTTAAAAGGATAAAGAGCATCTCCATTGGTTGGCATTTCATCATTGCTTACAAATATGGCAATGGATCCGGGTAAAAGTTCTTTAATAAACCGCGCCCGGTTTTTTTTAAATAATGCAGGATTTAAAGGAAGGTATTTCATTCTTATTTATTAAAGTAAGGTTGTAAAAATAACCATTTGAAGAATATTATGCAGACAACCTGTTTGAGAAACATCTCCTTTTACAAAGATCTCCTAGTTCCCGTTCAGGAAATCAAAATAACTTTCAGATTTTACCGGCTACTAACAGTTGTTAGTTTTTATTGAAAAACTTACTGCCCCGGAAGGAAGAGCAACATGAATTGTATTTATAAAATGAATATATCTATTAGATAATATCAAATTTTTTACCATTTTTTGACTTTGTTTTAGATAAAATTTAATTTTAGTTTTGCGGCAAATAGATTGCCTGCCATGTCTGGACCTGTTATCCCCATTGATATAGACAAGTTATTAAAGCTTGGCCTGAAAGTTACCGATACCATCCATTATCAGCGTAATTCCAATGAACTGGTAAATGATTGTATCCGTAGAAACGAAGGGGTACTCAGCGATTCGGGCGCACTGGTAATACAGACAGGCGAATTTACAGGACGATGCCCAAAGGACAGATTTATTATAAAAGATGAGATCACCGCTGACACGATTCACTGGAATGATTTCAACCAGCCTCTCGAAGAGAAATATTTCGATATCATTTTCAAAAAAATTACCAAATATCTCAATCAGCTTCCGGAAATATGGATCCGTGATTGTTATGCATGCGCTGATTCTCGTTACCGACTAAAAATCCGGATTATCAATGAAACGGCGGCAATGAATCTATTTGCCTACAATATGTTCCTCAGACCATCGGAAGATGAATTAGAAACATTTAAAGCTGATTGGCAGATTCTGGCTGTCCCGGGATTAAAATTAAACCCTTCCGAATCTGGTATCCGGCAAAAAAATGCAGTAGTGATTTCTTTCAAACATAAAATTATTCTTCTCGCCGGAACAGGATATACCGGAGAAATCAAGAAAGCAATTTTTTCCATCCTGAATTATATTTTACCCTTTGAAAGGAAAGTGCTGAGCATGCATTGTGCTGCTAATATGGGATACGATGGAGATACCGCAATATTTTTCGGTCTTAGTGGAACTGGGAAAACAACATTGAGTGCCGATTCCAATAGGATGCTGATCGGAGATGACGAGCATGGGTGGACCGGCATTGGAATTTTCAATTTTGAAGGCGGCTGTTATGCAAAATGTATCCATCTCAACCCCGAAACAGAACCGGAAATATATAAAGCCATCCGTCCGGGCGCACTCGTGGAAAATGTACAATTCTTCAAAGGAACCAATGAAATAAATTTCGACGATAATAGCGTCACTGAAAACACCAGAGTTTCCTATCCATTGAATTTTATCAGCAGTGCACTCGATCCTTCATTGGGCAATATTCCAAAAAATATTTTTTTTCTGACTTGTGATGCTTATGGCATTTTGCCTCCGGTTGCAAAACTGACCCCGGGACAGGCGATGTACCAGTTCATTTCCGGATATACAGCCAAGATAGCAGGAACTGAAGCAGGAATTACAGAACCAAAACCGACATTCAGCGCCTGTTTTGGAGCCCCTTTTATGCCCTTGCATCCTGGGAAATATGCTTCTATGCTGGGAGAAAAAATAAAAAAGCATCAGGTGAATGTCTGGTTGATCAATACAGGATGGAGCGGTGGTCCTTTTGGCACCGGGACAAGAATTAAACTTTGTTATACCCGCACCATCATCAATGCTGTACTGGAAGACAGGCTGGATAAAGTGGAGTTCGAGAACCATCCGGTTTTTGGTATTGCTATGCCAAATTGCTGTCCTGGTGTACCGGATAATATTCTGAATCCCAGAAATACCTGGAAAGATCCACAACAATATGATGAAAAAGCCAGGCTTCTGGCTGCTCATTTTATTGAGAATTTTAAAAAATACGAAGAAGGACTTCCGAAAGAAATTAAAGATTCCGGTCCAAAAATTTAAAATTTCTTTACCTGAAATTTTTAATTTAAAAATAAATTTCACAACTTGGCAGCCAAATCAAAGGAACCTTACCTGGTCTCTAACATTGTTTGCCGATAAAGCTCCATCAATTGACTGATGGAGTTTTTTTATTTATCATTTTACTTACACTTTTGTGCCAGGCGATCCGTTAATATCATCAGTAAATTGTTTTTGATCTCAAACACACAAATAGCACATGCTTTTTTTCTTGTATCTTCTGTTCACTGGTTTATGGCAGCCATCATCCTTAACGCAGGACAATTCTTTTATTGATTGGAATGTCGAAAGAAAACTAACCTGGAATGATTTCAGGGCTAAACCGGACAAAAATGTTTCGGTGGCGGCACTGACAAATACAAATATTAAAATCGATTTCAGTTTCGAAAATGAAAACCTTCAATACCATATCCGCTGCAGGTTTGACAAGAATAAATCCTGGGGACGAATCAGGAATGACTATATTTTATCGCACGAACAGGCACATTTTGATATTGCAGAAATTTATGCCAGAAAACTTAATAAGGTGTTGAAAGCATACAAACCGGATGAAAACAATCTCAGCAAGGATGTCAATAAAATTTATGAAAAAATGATGAAAGCATATTATGATGAACAGGAAGTATATGATAAAGAAACTAATTTCTCCATCAATCATGCTAAGCAGGAAGAGTGGTTAAAAAAGATCAGCGAAGATTTAAAAGACCTGAAAGATTATTCAAATTACAATTAAAACAACCCATACAACTGTGCATCGATTTTTGAAATAATTTCTCCCAGATGTTCTTCATTTTCCGGGAATTTATTTTTATCAATATCTATAATCAGCAAAGCTCCTTCTTTGTATCCGTCAATCCATTTATTGTACAGATCGTTCAGTCGTTTTAAATAATCCAGCCGGATATTTTCTTCATATTCCCGTCCCCGTTTTTGAATTTGGCCCACCAATGTTGGAACCGATGCCTGTAAATAGATCAACAGGTCCGGTGGCTGAACCAGTCTTTTTAAAGTCTGGAAAAACTGGAAATAATTATTATAATCTCTTTTGCTCATCAATCCCATTTCATGAAGATTGGGTGCAAAAATATGCGCATCCTCATAGATGGTCCGGTCCTGAATAACGGTTTCCGTTCCATTATATATTTCGAGCAATTGATTCAATCGGCTATTGAGGAAAAAAACCTGAAGGTTAAAACTCCACCTGGGCATGTCTTCATAAAAATCATTTAAATAAGGATTGTGATCAGCATCCTCGAACTGTGGAATCCAACGGTAATGCTTGCTGAGCATTTCCGTTAATGTTGTTTTGCCAGCTCCGATATTTCCGGCTACAGCAATATGTTTTGGTTTTTTGCTTTTTGCCATTCCTTATGTAAAATAAAAAATATTCGAATAAAGATAGTATGAAAGTCGAAAACTCCGAAAGTGGTGAAGTCCGAATGAAAAATACTTTTTAAACTAAATTCATGCTTTACGGCTTTCGGACTTTCTGACATCCCCACTCTCTAATAATATTTTACGCCAACTGCATCCCTTACAATTCTCAAAGTCTCTTTTGCACTGGCTCTGGCTTTCTCGGCTCCTTTTTCCATTGCCATTCTCATATATTTTTTATCGTTGTAAATGGAACTTACTCTTTCACGTATCGGCGCAATAAATTTTACCATGTCCTCTCCCAACTGTTTCTTCATATCTCCGTATCGTATCCGGAATTGATTATAATCGGTCTCAAACTTTTCTGTCACAGAAGGGTTACTTACCATTTTCATAAGATTGAATAGTCCTTGTATATAGTCTGGCTTTTCAGCATTCGGTTTTTCAGGACCACTGTCGGTTTTTGCCTTCATGATTTTTTTTCGGATCATCTCATCATCATCTGCGAGGTACAGGGTATTCATCTGGTTTTCACTCTTGCTCATTTTACCCTTTCCATCCAGGCTCATAATTTTTATCAGTTCCTGCCCGAAGTTAAAAGCATAGGGCAAAGGAAACACATTTCCATATCGATAGTTAAACCTTTCTGCAAAATTTCTTGTCATTTCGATGTGCTGTTCCTGATCTTTTCCAACGGGTACTTTTACGGCACGATGAATCAAAATATCCGCTGATTGCAAAACCGGATAAGTCAGTAAACCTGCATTTACATTATCCGGTTGTTGTCTCACTTTATCTTTGAATGTGGTTGTTTTTTCAAGTTCTCCTTTATAAGCCAGCATGTTCAGGTAAAGATATAGTTCAGCAATTTCAGGGACATCGCTCTGTATGTATAAAACACATTTTTCAGGATCGACCCCGCTTGCAAGCAGTTCAGCGAATAACCGTGTCACATTTTCTTTGAGTTCCTTTGTATCTGGATGTGTTGTCAGACTATGCCAGTCAACTATACAATAAAAACAATTATATTCTTCCAACATGAGCGCCCAATTCCGCATCGCTCCAAAATAATTCCCAATATGAGCATTCCCGGTTGGCCTTATACCGCTTAATACTATTTCATTCTTTTTTTCCATAAAAATGGTGAAGATAAGGAAAGTTGATAGATGGCGAGGGATCGTTTTTGAGCCCACATTCTGATCGGGGGATGAACTTCAATTCTCCCCTCCACCCTTCAAGTTTTAACTTAAAAGTAGCGATGAATCCTTTATTTTTGTCAATAATCATTTTTTATGGAAGTGAATGATGCATTGATAGATAACCTGACTAACCTGGCATGCCTGGAATTCAATGCTGAGGAAAAAAAAGAAATCAAAAAAGATTTACAGAGGATGGTCAGTTTTGTTGAAAAACTGAATGAACTCGATACTACGGGTGTGAGTCCCTTATTGCAAATGAGCAGCGAAATCAATGTATGGAGAGAAGATCAGATCGAACCATCAGAAATACGGAAAGAAGCATTGAAGAATGCACCTCTTGCAGACGCAAACTATTTTAAAGTTCCGAAAGTCATTAAAAACCCGGCTGAATAACACCATTACAAAGTATATAACTGTTTCCCGAATGAATACAAGCATTATCCATCTCGACGATATCCATAAAAGTTATTTCATGGGTAAGCAGGCGATCCCTGTTCTAAAAGGCATTTCGCTAGATATCATGAAAAATGAATATGTCGCTTTGATGGGCCCGTCAGGATCAGGAAAAAGTACATTAATGAATATCCTGGGCTGTCTTGACTCTCCCACATCAGGAACTTATATCCTGAACGGACAGGATGTGAGCCAGATGCCTGATGATGATTTGGCGGAAGTCAGAAATAAAGAAATCGGATTCGTCTTTCAGCAGTTCAATCTCATGCCCCGTTTAACAGCTGCTGAAAATGTTGCCCTCCCCTTGGTTTATGCGGGGATAACCAGAAAGCATCGTAATGAAATTGCCATGGAAATGCTGGAAAAAGTAGGATTGACGGACAGAAGTCATCATAAACCCAATGAATTATCCGGAGGACAATGCCAGCGTGTTGCGATTGCAAGGGCGCTTGTAAATACGCCCTCTATTATTCTCGCAGATGAGCCGACAGGTAACCTCGATACCAAAACATCCGTAGAAATCATGGATATTTTCAATGCAATACAAGCAGCTGGTAATACTGTCGTATTGGTTACCCATGAAGAAGATATTGCCAATTATGCACATCGTATTGTAAGGCTGAGGGATGGAGTTATTGAGAGCGATAAATCAAAAGCCGGAGTCTATCAACACGCATAGCAATTGCAACGTGGATGATCATACGCAGTTTATTTCTCATTTTTTATTTCAGCGAATTTCCTGTGCAATGAAGGATTATATCCTGGATTTAATCTTTGATTTCATTTCTGAAAATCCGAAATTGTATCAAGATGGCATTAAAAATTTATACCAAAACAGGAGATAAGGGTAAAACCAGTCTTATCGGAGGAACCAAGGTTTCAAAGACCGATATCCGGATTGAATCTTATGGGACAATAGATGAATTAAATTCTTTTATTGGCCTGTTGGGTGATTCGACATCCGACGAACATTGCAAAACAAGTTTAAAAGAAATTCAGGATCGCCTTTTTACCATTGGGGCATCTTTAGCCTGTGATCCACGGAAAAATAGTTTAATGACAATTCCTGATCTGAAAGAAGAAGATGTTGTCTTCCTGGAAAAAGAAATTGATGATATGGAAAAAACATTGGAGCCGTTGAAATCATTTATTTTACCCGGAGGGCATACGGTCGTTTCTATTGCACATATCACACGATCTGTTTGCCGTCGTGCAGAAAGGATTTGTGTTCAGCTGCAGGAAAACGAATCAAATGTCGAACCTCTTATATTAAAATATCTGAATCGTCTCAGCGATTATCTTTTTGTTTTAGCCAGATATATCGCTCACCAATTAAAGATAAAAGAGGTTCTCTGGAAACCGCGGGTATAATAATTTGGACATTTGCAAATGTGCAAATTGTATGATTAAGGTTTTATATCAACATTCGCAAATTAGCAATCTGCACATCAGAAATTAAATAATCTTCCCATCCTTCATATGAAGTGTTCGATCACTCATGCGGGCAAGTTCTTCATTGTGTGTAACAATAAGGAATGTTTGTTTGAACCGGTTTCTCAGCTCAAAAAAAAGCTGATGTAATTCCCTTGCATTTTCGGAATCCAGGTTACCGGTAGGTTCATCCGCAAATACGATATCAGGCTTATTGATCAATGCCCTGCATACAGCAACGCGTTGCTGTTCTCCGCCTGATAAGGCTGTAGGTTTATGATCGACCCTGTCCCCGATTCCCAGTGTGTAGAGCAGGTCTTTGGCCTGTTCTTCCACTTCTTTTTTCTTTCTCCCGGCAATCCATCCCGGAATGCATACATTTTCAAGCGCACTGAATTCAGGCAATAAATGGTGAAACTGAAAAACAAATCCGATATGCAGGTTGCGAAATGCAGCCAGTGTTTTGCCTTTCAACACATTTATTTTTTTCCCCTTTAAAAAAATGTCCCCTTTTGCAGGTTCGTCAAGGGTTCCCAAAATATGCAATAAAGTGCTTTTACCTGAGCCGGAAGGTCCCGCTATACTAACAATCTCACCTGTATGAATTTCTATATCCACGCCTTTCAAAACCCAGAGATCACCATAATATTTATGAATATTAATGGCCTTTAACATGCTATTATTGGCTGAGGTTTCCATTTAACACAAACCTACTGGTTCACATTCAATTTTTGCCTAATCTGCGCCGAAATTTGTGAAAATCAATATCGTTTATCCAAAACTTAGCCTCAACTGATAATAATACATGAGCAGCTTCGTTTAATTTTTCTATTGTTATTTGGTGATTTCATTATAAAAATTACTTTTGCGAAAAATTAAAGGCAGGCAGGAATAGACGTAACCGGACAGAATAGGATTCTCGTCTGACCCTTATGCGAAAAACTATTCAGAAAATTTAAAAAGGAAAAGATGTTTTGGACACTTGAATTAGCCAGCTATCTGGAAGACGCTCCCTGGCCGGCTACTAAAGATGAGTTGATAGATTATGCCATTCGTTCTGGAGCCCCCATTGAAGTTGTGGAAAATTTGCAGGAGCTGGAAGATGAAGGTGAAATTTATGAAGGTATTGATGATATTTGGCCTGATTATCCTTCCCAGGAAGACTTTTTCTTTAATGAAGATGAATACTAAGCCTTATCAGGTAATTGATTAATCTCTCTGATTTTTATCCGACTTTTTACTTTTCAGAACAGGATTTTTTCTACTTAAAAACTGCATCAGTCACACCTATAAAAGAAAATCCCCCATCGTGGAAAAGGTTTTGCATGGTAACCATCCTTGTTAAATCACTAAAAAGAGCTGCACAATAGGCGGCACAATCATCGGCAGTTGCATTTCCCAAAGGACTCATTTTATCAGCATAATCAATAATACTGTCAAATCCCTGAACCCCGCTGCCGGCAGTAGTCCGGGTAGGAGATTGAGAAACGGTATTGATTCGCACTTTTCTTCTCATTCCATAATGATACCCAAAACTGCGTGTAATGCTTTCCAACAAAGCCTTTGCATCTGCCATTTCACTATAATCCGGAAATACTCTTTGTGCTGCGATATAGGTTAATGCAACCACACTTCCCCATTCACTGATCGCATCCATTTCCCAGGCAGTTTGCAGGACACGATGCAATGACATGGCAGATATATCCAATGTCTTTTGATTGAATCCATAATCCAGGTTTGTATAACCTCTTCCCTTTCGAACATTCAGGCTCATTCCAACAGAATGCAGTAAAAAATCGACCTTGCCACCAAAATGTTTTATAGATTCTTCAAATAATTTTTTCAGATCATCCATGCTAGTAACATCCGCTCCAAAAATGGGTGCATCCACTAGTTCACCTAATTTTTTTATCTCGCCCATCCGCAGCGCCACAGGCGCATTGGTCAATACGAGTTTTGCACCTTCTTCATGACAGCGTATAGCTGTTCTCCAGGCAATCGATTTTTCATCCAATGCTCCGAATATGATTCCTTTTTTCCCTTTAAGCAGATTATATGGCATATCATTCAATTTGAAAACGATGGCAAAAATAAGGAAGAAGTATTAATATTAATGTGCGAATCTGCTAATATGCAGAGATGCGAATTTTCTAAGAAATTATATTTGATAGGAATTCGCATATCTGCACATTTTCGAATCCGCACATCAACTAGCAACCATCTCTCTGGCATTTTCCAAAGCCGCAGCCGTTGGCTTTTCTCCACTCAGCATTTTAGCAATTGCAATAACTCTTTCATCCCCTGTCAGCAACCGTATATTTGTTTTGATCATTTCTCTCCCGACTTCCTTGTACACAAAATAATGTGCATCTGCCTTCCCTGCAATTTGCGGTTGATGTGTGATACAAATCACCTGTCTTTTTCCTGATAGTTCTTTTAAAATAATACCAACCTGTTTAGCAGCTTCACCTGATATGCCGGAATCAATCTCATCAAACAATAAAGTGGGCAGATCGATGGATTGAGCTACCAGTGATTTGATACATAACATTAAGCGGCTAAGTTCTCCACCGGATGCAACCTTTCGCAGAGGCTCAAAACGATTGCTTTTATTGGCATCAAATAAAAATTCTATCGAATCCATTCCAGATTCTTCCAATTCTCCCTGTTCTAACCGGACCTTTAATCTTGCATTGGGCATGCCTACCCGAACTAGAAGTTGATTTACTTTTTGCTCAAGCTCATTGATTTCTCCATGCCTTTTTTTTGACAATAATGAAGCAAACTGATTTGCTTTTTTAAAAAGCTCCATTACTTCATTTTCTTTGATATTTATATTTTCTGCGTTATCGAGCATGCCCTGCAATTTACCTTCAAGCTCTTTTTGCAGGATTAACAATTCAGTAGTTGTCTGCACACCATGTTTCTTCAATAGTTTATGCCCTAATGAAATCCTTTCATTGACCTGCTCTATTCTTTGAGGGTCATACTGAACCTTATTATTGAAATGTGCGATTTCGTCCGCAATATCTTTGAGCTCTATCTGAACAGATTGCAACCGGCCAAGAAGATCCTGTAATCCCGGATGGTGAGATGCGTAACCCTGCAACAGATTTGCAAAAATTTTCATTTGCTGCACGATGGGCTGCTCACTTTCCGCCAGCTCAAAATATATTTTTGACAAATCATTTTTAATTCCTTCCGCATTACTCAGCAGATTTAGTTCATTGTCCAAAGACTCCAATTCATTTTCAATAAAATTTGCTTCAGCTAATTCATTAAAAAGAAATTTATTATAATCAGCCTCTTTTTCAGACTGCAATTGGCGGTCCTGCAGAAATTGCAATTCTTTTTTTGAAGATATTAACTGTTGATAGGTGAGCTGGTATTGATTCAATAATTCCAAATTGCCTGCCAGTGCATCCAACACTTCCCTTTGAAAACCAGATTCTGCCAATTCTAATGTATCAAATTGCTGATGGAGATCGATTAACAATAAACTCAACCGGCGCAATTGATCCAGGTTTACGGGCGTATCATTAACAAATGCTCGCGATTTGCCATTGGTTCCTATTTCTCTACGAATGACAAGTTCTTCATCCGAATCAAGATCATTTTCTTCTAAAAAGATCCCGACATTTTTTTTATCATTTGTCAAAAAGCTAGCTTCAGCTACGCATTTTTTATCCCGATGCAATAAAACCGAAGTATCCGCTCTTTCTCCCAGGATTAATGCGAGTGCTCCCACTAATATTGATTTCCCGGCTCCTGTTTCGCCTGTAATGACATTTAGTTTTGATGAAAAATCAATGCTGATGTCATCAATAATCGCGTAATTCTGAATATGCAGTTGTTTGAGCATAGTTGTAATTTACGATTTATAGAAGATAAGGTAAGGAATGGTTGGATTGTTTGATGATTGGATTGTTGAACATATAGCCATCAAACAATTTAACAACCTGTGAGAATTCCTATTCATTTTTACATCTTTCAATCCCTGCTTTTGCTTTTTGATCGAGAGCGTTTTTATAATCATGATCTTTCAGGTCTATCACCTTTTCAAAATAAGAAATGGCTGTTTGTTTATCATTCCTTTTTTCATAAATATATCCTATTTGCAGAGCCGCTCTCGCAGCATAATACTCCCTGCGCTGCTGACCTAGTTTCAAAGCTGTTAAATAGGTGGCGATCGCTTCATCCTTTCTATCCAAATCATCATAAATTCTCGCTAACCGGTAAGCAAATTCCAATTTCTCCTGGGGCAAGGAAAAATCAGATGAACTTTTTCCATCCAATAACAAAAGCGCTTCTTTATTATATCCTCCATCATTTAATAACCTTGCTTTTAATAATAAGGTATGGGGCCACTTACCACTCTTTGCTTCTTTCAGGGCCTGCTTATCGGCTTCAGTATCCACACTTCCTTTTTTCAAAATCAATTGTCGGTATTGCTGTGCTCTCGAAAGATTTCCCTGCAGATAATAAAACCAACTCAATTTCTGCAGGACATCTTTTACATAAAATTTTCCTTTGAAATGATCAATAAATCTTTCCAGGTAGATCGCAGCATCAGGGTCGAGATGATTCATTTTGGCATAGCCTATTTCAAGATCCCAGACAGGCATATTGAAATAATCCGAATCATGATTTTTTCCCCGAATAACCTGAATTGCATAAGCGGCCTGCTGGCTATTGATGGCAAGATTGGCCACCATATAAGTGAATAAATGATTATTTTTTATATCGAGTTGATGTTGGTTAATAAAAGAAAAAACTTCTTCTTTTTCATTTTGAATATAGAACTTCAGATAGAGATAATAAAAAATCGCCTCATCGCGAAACAGGATTGCATTTGCATCGTCACGACTGATAAACTCTTCCAGATGTCGCATTCCTTCCTGAATGTTTCCCCTAATGCCTAAGAGATTGCTCAGCCACTGATATCCCGAAGGAATGGTGCCGGCTGCTACCTGCATCGCTCCATTCAACATTATTCCCGGAGTGAATAAAGGGAACTTTTCCTGGATTTCTTTGCCCAGTAAAAATGATCTCCTGAATTCCCAGGCTGCTTTCCAATTATCAGCGAATTTGATACTGACAGCAGCCCATTGGAAATGAATCACAGATCTTGTAAATAAGTAAAAGGGAGAAGAGGACGGACCCTCTTTCATTAATCGCAGCCGCTTATCTGCATTATCTTTTCTGAGTTGATATTCGTCGGGATCTTCATTAAAAAAAAGAACAAAGAAATCAATATAATTTTCAAGAAAATATGGTATCAGATTTTCCGGATGAGTCTTTTCTTCGATCTCGAGTAAATCCTTACCTGTTTTTAATTTGAGCCGGATGATTTCTCTGTAGGCTGACTGGCAATTGCTATTGAAATCAAAAGTTTTTTGAGCGTATAAAGGATAAGATATACCGGAAAGAATAAAAAATAAAAATGTGAAGAAAACAGGCCGACTCACTAAAATATGTAAACGAAAAGGCGGCATACATTTCATTGATGCAAGATAACTCAGTGAACTGAGACTTCTTCTGGCTAATCCTCAAAAAATAAAGGGTGCTTAAACAGCACCCTTCATCATGTATATCGGTTCATTTATCTTTTTATTTCACTTCAACAGCATCATTCAAATCATTGTCGACAAGAATACGGCCACAGTTCTCACATACAATTATCTTCTTACGCTGACGAATTTCGCTTTGACGCTGAGGTGGTATTGCATTAAAGCAGCCGCCACAGGCATCACGCACAATAGGAACAACGGCAAGACCATTCCTATAATTGCCGCGAATACGATCGTAAGAATGTAATAAGCGGGGCTCAATTTTTTCTCTTGCTTCAGCGGAAAGTTTACTGAAATGCTTTTCTTCTTTTTCAGTAGCTGCAATAATTTTTTCAAGTTCATCTTTCTTATTCTTCAATACCCCCTCCTTGGTACTGATTGTTTTCTTAGCTCTTTCCAGCTGAATAATTTTTTCAGCAATTTCCTCGTTCGCATCCTTGACATGCTTTTCTGAAAGTTTCACTTCCAGTTGCTGCATTTCGATCTCTTTGTTGATCGCTTCAAACTCACGGCTGTTCTTAACATTCTGGCTTTGCTTGTCGTATTTTTTTATCAATGCTTCAGCCTCTTTTGCCGCTTCCTTTTTCTGATTGATAAATTCCTGAATCCCGTTTATTTCCTCCTCAATTCTTGTTTGACGAGAATGCAAACCCTGAATTTCATCTTCCAGATCACTCACTTCCATAGGTAGTTCACCTTTCAATACTTTGTATTCATCTAACCTGGATTCAATTTTTTGGAGTGTAATGAGGGAGCTCAGTTTTTCTTCAACAGAAAATTCTTTAACGTTAGACATAATTTAAAAATAATAGTTAACCGGGTTGGTTCGTGTATCCGATTTAAGGACGGCAAAGGTAGTAAATTTTTCCCTTAAAATATCATACAGGTAGTCGACCGTAAACTGCTCACTCTCAAAATGGCCAATGTCTGCGATTACTATGCTGTCATTGGCATCAAAAAATTCGTGGTATTTGATATCAGAAGTCAGATAAAAGTCGGCACCCAAAGCTAAAGCTTTGGAAATGAGAAAACTACCCGCACCCCCGCAAAGAGCTACATTTTTTGCGGGTCTCCTGTTAAGCCTTGTATGCCGGATAACCGGGATGTGAAAGGTATCCCTGATTTTGGCTAAAAAATCAATTTCATCCAAAGCACCGGGCAATTCCCCGATCAATCCTGAGCCAATACCAGCATGAGTATTTGCTAAATCTACCAGGTCATAAGCGACTTCTTCATAAGGATGAGCTTTGATCATGGAATCTACAATTGCATTCTGAAGATGACCGGGAAAAATGATTTCTATTTTGATTTCCTTTTCATACTGTCTTTCTCCCTGTTTTCCTACAAAAGGATTTGTATCTTCTCCAGGTTTGAATGTCCCGGTACCCTCAGTATTAAAACTGGTTTCTTTGTAATTTCCGATATTTCCTCCTCCGGCATCAAAAATTGCATTGCGAACAACTTCAGCATAATCGACAGGAACGAATGTGTATAATTTTTTGAGTGTAGACAAATGCGGCGATAACCAACTTCTGTTGATCAATCCAAGTTTATCTGCAATCCTTCCATTTACCCCTTCCACTATATTATCCAAATTTGTATGTATCGCGTAAATAGCAATATCATTTTTTAACGCAGTTATGATTGCTTTTTCGACATAATTCTGTCCTGTAATTTTCCTCAACCCTTTAAAAATAATAGGATGGTGCGCTACAACGAGATTGCATTTTTTTTCTATGGCTTCCCGGATCACAGCTTCTGTTGCATCCAAAGTAACCAGCGCACCAGTGCATTCCCAGCTATAGCTGCCCGTTAGTAGCCCTGCATTATCATAACCTTCCTGATAAACCGGAGGAGCAATGGATTCAAGACTGGAGATGAGATCTTTGATTTTCATGTATAATTTTCGAAGATAAAATGAACGATGGTTACTGATAAACAGGATCATTCAAAATTTCTACTGAATAATCTTTTCTATTCTTACCAATTTACCATCCATATTGATTCCTTCCAATACTACTCTGAGTTTTTTTGTAATGTCGTTA
Source organism: Puia sp. (assembly GCA_035499855.1). Taxonomy (GTDB): domain Bacteria; phylum Bacteroidota; class Bacteroidia; order Chitinophagales; family Chitinophagaceae; genus Puia. Next base: position 49,205 of record DATJXY010000122.1, read on the forward strand.
TTATAAAAATTAATGGTCGTTTTTGGATTTTTTTTATCGGTCAGAATGTAGGGGCCCCAATACAAAGTACTCCTGGTATCTTCCACTATGTTTAAATCATTTATCTGTGAATAATCGGGAGAATAAAATTCTCTTACCACCGAATAGCCGGGTATTCTGGCCATCTCCAGGCCCTTAATAGAAGGATCGATTCGTTTTTCAGCCCCTTTTTTTGTGTACACTGCGATCGCCCCCCCGGGACTGCCTCCAAAACCAACAGCTGAACCAGGGCGAAAAACTTTAATCATCGCAACATCGGAAACAGGCATATTTTTCATCTGATCGATATCTACTCCTACTTCATTCATAAATATGGATGGAGATGAACCGCGCCATTGTAAACTGGTGCCATTGGAAGAGGTGGTAATAATCAAACCGGGTACTCTTCCCTGCAGGTACGCAAAAATATCCATAAATGAATTCGCTATCGGATCATTTACAAGATCAAAACTAAATGCATCACCACCGGAGAACAAGCCTGAAGTATATTGTTCATCCAGTTTTTGGGCTTCTGATTTTTGTCTGCCCCTCACTGTTACAGTTTCCAGTGTTTGTACTTTTTTATCCTGGAGAGGTCTGATCCTGGCATTTTCTTCTTCAATAAACCTGTTTCTTTTTAAAAAGACCGAATCCGAAGCAAACCAGCCCGTGTATCCGTTTTGCAATGGTTTTATTTTTTTGTGTCCTGTCAGCAGCCCATTACTAAATACAATTGCAGCTTCATTGGAAAGATTCCGGTTGGAATTGAATTGATAAAAAGCCCGGACCGTATCATAAAACATCAACCCTGAAATACCGAATTTGGCTCCTGTTAATCTGGGCACGCTCATCATTTGTCTGCTTGAATCCTTTTTTTGCAGGATCACGTTGATAGTTTCATCGCTGGCAATACGGGAAGGATTTATGCCCATCACCTCTGCTTTGACGGACAGGAAATCTTCTGGAGGATACTTTATAACAGGAGTTTTTCCGCGAACCAATTGCTCCCATTTGAATCGCCTCCACCCGTGTGTTAACATTACTAGATCCAGGTACTGTGACACACTGTCTGAGGAATTAGAAAAATAATAAGCGGGTTCATGCACATAACCCCTGATTTCTCCAGTCAACAGAAGCCCGGAAATAATATTATCGTCATTGATTTTTTTCCCATCTGCATCGGCATCAGTAATTGCAATAGAAAGATTTGAACCCAATGTATCCTTCACTATGATATCAATTGTATTTTTCCCTCGCTTTGCAGTATTTTTTTGAACTACAAAAAGATCGGCAGAGAATTCATAAGAGTGATTGTTGATAAAAACCACTCTTTCTGCAACAGGTAAATTATTGCTATTAAAAACGGTGAGCTGCAAAACACCAGAAGGAAGTTGGTCTGTTGCGATGGAACCTCCGCTCATAAAATTATCGTGAAGATTTACAACGGCTTTGTACACCAAATGCTGATTCATATGCCCGATTATTATAAGGTGGTCATAGCCCTGTACAACATCCGGCGATCTTGCCACGGAAAAAAAGACTTTTTTATTAGCAGGCATCATTCTCAATACAACACCTTCAGTCTTCACGGGGGGAAAATCTGTTTTGTGTTCTATTCCTTTTTCATCTTTCCACATAGCATAAAAGACATCTCCCTTATCTGGTGTAATCAAAAACTTTCCCATGCCATCATGGACAGAATTGAATTCAAGTATATCTTTTCCTGAAGCATCCTTAAGAGTCCCTGTTACCTTGATCGGCAATCCATGTGAGTCAGTTGCCATAAATGCAACATTATTCTCTAGTGAGGCTATGATATCTCCTCCTTCAGGGAAAAAATGAAGTGAACTTTCTGCAGGTGAAGAAATAGTTCCGGAAGAATCTCTAACCCGATTCAAAATGTGAATATCCTTCTCGAAAATAAATGCAGTATCAAAATTCATCATCCAGGACGTATATCCCCTAAGGTGAACATAGTTCCCTTTGAAATCATTCGGAATTATAAAACTGCCGGAAGAAGTAGATTCAAAGACAGGTGCAATTCTTCTCTGAATAACATTTCCTTTTGCATCCGATAAATCCGTATAAAAATTTTTGCTCACCAAAGATGGGTCGCTGCCCGTAAAAAGATAGGCTTTAAACCAAATGGTATCTCCCGGGATATATATATTTTTATCAAACTGAAAATATACTTTTTCCTGAGGATAATTTTCTGCATAAACGTTCATCATTGAATCGATATTCTGCGCATATTGTAGAGCTGGCAACAAAAGACAAATCAAAACAAATGAAGCTAACCGGGATATATTCATACGGTAAAATATTATACAAATCTAAACAACACCAAATTATCTATTTTTTTTTGTGACCAAAGGGTGAGTATTCGTTAAAATCTTGTTTTATTTTCTTCCTAATCTTTCTTAATCTTGCCGCGATAGCTTTAAATAACCGAGTTTTTTAATCTTCTGAATCATGACTCAATTATCTTCCAAAAATTTATATGATCAATATTCACAAAGAATGCAAAAAATAGCTGATGTAAAAAACTCGTTGGCTGTTTTACAATGGGATCAGGAGACTTATCTGCCGAGCAAAGGCGCATCGTTTCGTGGTCAGCAGATAGCTACATTATCCGAATTGATTCACCAGTTGTCAACAGAAGAAAACCTGGGTAACCTGTTAAAAGAATTAAAGGAAAGAAATAATCTTGCAGAGAATGAAAAAAAAAATGTGGAGTTGACAATGGAAGATTATGAAAAACAAAAAAAGTATAGTTCTGCATTCGTCAGATTATTAAGTGAAACCATATCAAAAAGTTTTCATTCCTGGATAGAAGCCCGCAAAGAAAATTCTTTTGCTGTATTTGAAAAAGATCTTGACGCGCTGATCCGTTTAAAAAAACAGGAAACTGAGATTTTGGGATATGCAGAACATCCATACAATGCATTATTGGATGAATTTGAAAAAGGTTGCACGGTTGCACTACTTGACAAAACTTTTTCGGGGGTGAGGCCTCCCTTGAAAAATCTTCTTGATAATATTACTTCCCAAAGGCAGGTCAATGATGAATTTCTTTACAAATTTTATTCAAAACCAGATCAGTGGAATTTCGGAATTCGGTTAATCAAGGAATTGGGATTTGATATGGAAGCAGGCAGGCAGGATATTTCAGAACATCCATTTACCACCAGTTTCAATCGAAACGATGTACGTATCACGACAAGAATCAATGAAAATGATTTCAGCAGCATGACCTGGAGTTGTATCCACGAAACCGGTCATGCTTTATATGAGCAAGGTTTGCCTGAAAAAGAATATGGATTACCATGTGGTGAATATGCATCTCTCAGTATACATGAATCCCAATCCAGGTTATGGGAAAACAATGTTGGGAGAAGTTTGGGGTTTTGGAAATATATGTATCCGCAGTTACAGGAATTTTTTCCTGAACAATTCCGTAATCTGGGATTGAATGAATTTTATAAGGGAATAAACAAAGTGAATGCTTCTTTTATCCGCACTGAAGCGGATGAAGTAACCTATCATTTTCATGTCATGATCAGATATGAATTGGAAAAACTTTTAATCGAGGGAAATCTGAATGCACACGATATTCCCGCATACTGGAATGAACAATATGCAAAATATCTGGACGTTAAAGTACCTGATGATAAACGAGGTTGTCTGCAGGATGTACATTGGAGTCACGGAAGTTTTGGATATTTTGCCACTTATAGCCTGGGTAGTTTTTATGCTGCCCAATTATTCAATGCGGCAAATAAGCAAATCTTAAATTTGGAGGATGAAATCGAAAAGGGGAATATGCACCCTCTCTTATCCTGGCTAAGGCAACATATTCATCAATATGGCCGTATGTTTAAAAGTGAAGAGCTATGTAAAAAAGCAAGCGGAGAAACCCTCAATATTGAGTATTTTATGCAGTATCTTATTGACAAATACAGGAAAATTTACGAATTTTAAGGACCATAATCCATCCATTCGTCTTATGAAAAAGAAGGTTATTATATCATTGTTGATTTTTTCAGTATTGTCTGATTCCTGCAAAAAATATGTACAGCAGCAGGAACAAAATGCTCTTGTCAGCCTTATAACCAACGGCTCCTGGGTAATTACCCGATATCTTGAAAATGGAACTGATATCACTGCTTCTTTTTCCGGGTATAGTTTTCAATTCAGAACGAATGGAACAGTATCCGGCACCAATGGAGGAACAATTATAAATGGAACCTGGTCTGGAGATATAAATACTAAAACAATTACTTCCGATTTTCCCACTGCCGGTAACCCTCTTGACAAATTAAATGCCGTTTGGAAAATTACTGACAGCTATACAGATTCAGTAGCAGCAAATACAATTATTGACTCCGGTACGAATATTCTGAACATGCACAAGCAATAAGTTTTCAAATCCGCGGCCCCTCTATGTAAAAGGTATTATTTTAGCAGCCAAAATCCAGTTATTCTCAACTAAGTTTATTTGGGTGAATTAAACATGAATATGAGGTGATTAATCAAAGGAACATAAGCAGAAACCCGTATATCCATGAAGGTTATTGACTAGATGAATGCATTTATGCATATTGAAGAGGATATTCAAACAATTTTGAGAATGGTTACACGTTATGTTTCCCATACCCTTGATCCCTATGATCAGTATCTCATCCTTCCCTCAAACTTGAAGAGATTTGTACTGCCCCTTTGAAAGCTAAAACTAACAAACGATAAACAAGTTATCCGTTGAACAGAAAACTACTTCTATTTCTTATAAGCGGTCTTTTGGCAGCATTTGTAGTGAATGGGCAGGCTCCTGTGCCCGTATTCGCCCCAAGCGCTACATCTGTTTGCCCAGGCACATTGATCGTTTTTCAAAATCTCACAAGTCCCATACCTCCCGGAACTAGCTGGTACTGGAATTTTGGTGGAACAAGTCCTGATGTTAACCCCCCTTCGAGTTCCAGTCCGAGCCCAAACGTTCTCTTTAACACACCTGGAAAATATGCAGTTACTTTAACCGCAATTGTTGGAACCGACAGTATTACATCACCTATTACTTGGATAACAGTCAATCCTATTCCAACCGCGGATTTTAATTCAAATGATACAACAGGCTGTTCCCCATTCACTGCACAATTCACAGATGCATCATTAGGAAATGGAAGTACAATCGTAAGCTGGAATTGGTATTTTGGTGATGGTGGTACAGCAACAGGAAAAGGGCCTGTGACCCATACTTTTTTACTGCCGGCCAATTATTCTGTCAATTTACAGGTAATAAATAATTTTGGATGCATTGGAACTGCCAGCCTGAAAACAAAATCTGGCTACGTGGTCGTAACCCAGGGAGTTATTCCGCTTTTTAATGATTCCCTGTCCTCCAGTTGCAAACCGCCTACAACTGCATTTTTCAGCAACCAGACGACAGGGCCCGGAACAATTACTTATAGCTGGCAATTCGGAGATGGAGGAACTTCTAATCAGCAATCACCTGCACCCCATACATATGGTGCAAGTGGCTCCTACCCGGTGATTCTCAAAGCAACAAGCAACCAAGGGTGTTCTGACACATATACAGATACAATAAAAATTAGTTCCGGCAGCGTCCAGTCTTCGTTTACTGCACCAGACAGCGTTTGTATAGGAGTACCGGTAACTTTTAATAATACCTCTGCACCCCCGCCAAATTCATCTACCTGGAAATTTGGTGATGGGAATTCAATTACAGCATTCAGTCCAACATATACATATGATTCAGCAGGTACTTATAAAGTCACCCTGAGTAATAATTTTTCAAGCTGCAGCGATTCAATTAACAAATTAATACATGTTTTAAATCCACCTACTCCGAATTTTACAGCCCTAAGCTCGACTACCAGTTGTAAACCGCCGCTTACTGTAAATTTTAAGGATCAATCCGTTGGCGCAACAAGTTGGTCCTGGGATTTTGGTGATGGATCTACAGGTTCAGGTCCAACTCCTTCGCATACCTATACCAGTTATGGGCAATTCAACGTCACTTTAACTGTATCCAACGGACAGAGTTGTAATAATTCAGTAACAAAGACTCAATTTGTACAGGTTGTTAAACCTTCTGTTAGAATTACCAATCTTCCGGCTTTCGGCTGCGCACCCGTCATATTCTCGCCTATCCTTGCAGACACCGTAGTAGATGGAATCGCCTCTTATTTTTGGGATTTTGGAAACGGAAATACCTATACAGTAGCAAATCCTCCTGCACAGACATACCCTGCAGGCAAATACCCAGTGAAACTCACAATAGTCAGTACCGGAGGGTGTTCGGCATTTTTTGTAGATACAGTAAAAGCAGGGACCGTGAAACCAACTGCTGCATTTACTGCAATCCCAAATCCTGTATGTATAGGATCACCTGTTAGTTTTACAGATCAATCAACCGGAGGGGCCGATCAGTGGCAATGGGATTTTGGTGATGGCAATTCAATATTTGCGAAAAACACAACTCACGCTTATGCACAACCGGGAACATATACCGTTAAATTAAGCGCGTACAATCAGGGTTGTTTTGATACAGCAGTAAAGCAGATAAAAGTCAATCCTCCACTGGCAAAATTTAATTATAGTTTCACCTGTGCCAATAAATTACAATATACATTTACAGATGTTTCAATCGGCCCCGTTTCAAGTTGGGATTGGGATTTTGGTGATGGCGGTGGTCATAGTAATGCTCAAAACCCTCTTCCTCATACTTATGCTTCCGCCGGAACTTATCGTGTAATATTAACAGTCACTGGAGTCTCCTGTACAAATAAAGACACGCAATTTGTCAATGTAGGTCAACCAATTGTTTTCCATGCAAACCAAAATGTAGTCTGTGTCAATTCAGAGGTAACTATCTCTGCGGTGATTGGACCTAATATCGCTTCCTGGCTATTCGATTTCGGCGATGGTACCAGAGCAGGAGGATGCTATTGCAGTAATTGGCCTCACATTTATACAACACCGGGAGTATATGATATAAAAGTTATTACAACAGATTCTTCGGGTTGCATGGATTCTACGGTCCAAACAAAATTCATAACAGTAAATGGTCCAAAAGCCAATTTTAAAACTTTAGATACTCTCGGTTGCGGAAGCATAACGGCCAATTTCCAAAATCTTTCGGTAAGTGGGCCGAGTCCAATTAATCAGTATTTCTGGGACTTTGGGGATAATCAAACATTAACAACTTCTATACCAACATCTCCATCACATCTATATAATACGCAAGGTATTTTTCCTATAAAATTGAGAATAACCGATGCGTCGGGTTGTTCTGATAGTCTTATTAAAGGCAGCTACGTAGTCTTATCTATTCCGACTGCTGGATTTACTACTCAGGATGTAAATTTCTGTCCCTCCTCTCTGATTAAATTTACCAATACATCCACAGGAGGTTTCAATCCTGTCTATACCTGGAATTTTGGAAATGGGGTTGTTTTCAAAGGGACAAATCCTCCTTTACAAAATTTCCCAAATATTGGGCATTACACTATTTCATTGTCGGATACAGACGCCTATGGTTGCACCGCTAATTTTGTAAAACCCAACTATATCAATATTGATACTCCTTCAGCGGCATTTAGTTTGAGCAGTACTTTTGCATCCTGCCCACCTTTGCTGGATACGTTCACTTTTAAAGGAAGTTATTATAAAACATTCCTTTGGAATTTTGGGCCAAATGAAGGTGTTAACAATGTAACCTTGAATCCAACTCATTTGTATGGAATTCCAGGAACCTATTCTGTTTCACTTACTGTAACAAGTCCTGGAGGATGTACAGCTATAAGTACACAAACAATTCAATTATTAGGTCCTGGGCTTGACGGTTTCTCCTATTTTCCAACAGGAGGATGCGATACCCTTACTGTGAATTTTAACGTTATAACTACCGGCCCCGTGATCCAATACACTTGGTACTTCGGATATAGTCCGAATGATTCACTTGTTAATAATGTTCCTTCTGCGAGGTTCACTTATCCTCAATCAGGAAGTTATTTACCTTTTGTAAGACTTGTAGACAGCACTGGTTGCGGGGTAGTCTATTATGGGTCTACTAATATTGTTGTAGACAGTGTAAAAGCAAATTTTGTTTCCGATAAAAACCTGTTGTGCCAAAATGGAACTATTCAGTTTAACAATTCTTCTTACTTACAGAAAGGAACTGTCATTTCAAATTACTTCTGGGATTTCGGAGATGGAAACACCATCAATGGGATCGATTCTACTCCCTCTCATTTATACGTATCTCCCGGCCTGTATACGGTAAAAATGATTGTAACAACGCAGAATGGCTGTCAGGATTCCTCAACTGAACAAATAAAAGTGGTAGCTAATCCAGTAATTGGTATTAATGGAATTGTTTGGCAATGCGTACCCGCTACATTGAATTTCAGTGGAGTTGTTTTAGTTCCAGATACATCTGCATATACCTGGTTGTGGGATTTTGATAATGGTCAAAATTCTACATTACAAAATCCTCCTTCGCAGACTTATGCCAAAGCCGGCCATTATGTAATTAAACTAACGGCAACGAATAGTACCGGATGTTCATCAACTGATTCATCAGATTTGTTTATTTATCCATTGCCGACAATTTATGCAGGGGCAGATACAACAATTTGTCTGGGCCAGAGTTTACCACTGCAGGCAACCGGTGGCATCAGCTATACCTGGCTTCCACCATCTAACAGCACATTGACCTGTACCAATTGCCCGAACCCTGTTGCGACTCCGCCAGTGTCAACTTCTTATTATGTCACAGGAACCAGCCCGAATGGTTGTTTGGCAACTGATACAATTATCGTAACAGTTAACCAACCAGTGACTGTCAGTGTCAATCCATCTGCAGATTCAGTATGTATCGGACAGAGCGCGCAGCTATCGGCCAGTGGTGCAGCATTGTATGCATGGTCTCCTGTCAATGGTTTGAATAATCCAAATATAGCCAATCCGGTGGCCAGTCCCACAACCGATACAACGTATATGGTTATTGGAAGTGATAATAAATATTGCTTCAGTGATACGCAATATGTTCAGGTATCTGTGTTCAATTATCCGACAATTAATGTGGGGCCAGATCAGACCATTCTCGTAGGATCTTCATACCAGGTTCCCGGCACAGGTTCGTCCGATATTGTTTCAATTAATTGGCT
>DATJXY010000123.1:0-26989 GCA_035499855.1 Puia sp.
AGTAGGAATAGTGAGCCCGATACTTGCGAGCGCCGATCCCAGTGAAAGGTTGAGACTTTTCTGAAGATTATTGTTCATGGATGCCTTGATGGCAGAGATCCCTTCAGGCAAAAGAACAATCGCAGCGATGATCACGCCCAGCAATGCATGCGGCGCACCTATTGACTCGAGCCATTGTTTAACTTTCGGATCAAGGCTTTCTGCAAGAAGAACCACTCCTGCGAGACAAATGAGCAGGAAAATCAAACTAAACAATGCTGCCTTCTTCCCCGGCTTTACTTGATCTTCTTCCAGGTTTGCCTCGTTATCATCCAAAAAATAACTTCTGTGTTTAAAATTTTGAACCACCAGGAATGTCCCGTACATCAGAACTGTGACGATGGCAACAAAGATGAGTTGCTCCGTATTGTAAAAAGGGCCCGGTACGCTCGACGTGTAATTGGGCAATATCAAAGTAAGTATTGAGATGACAACAAGCGCAGTCAATGCTGTATTTACACCCTGCAGGGTAAAATACTGTTCTTTAAACTTGAAGCCTCCAATAAGAACGCTGATACCAATCATCGCATTTAAAATGATCATTACCGCAGCAAAAACTGCATCCCTTGCCAAAGTAGAGTCAGCAGTTTTAGCCCCGAGAGTAAGTGATACAATCAACGAGACTTCTATTACCGTAACTGCTATTGCCAGAACCACGCTGCCCATGGGCTCCCCGACCTGATGTGCAATGGTTTCAGCATGTACGACAGCAGCAAGCACACTCCCGATTAAAATCACTCCCATCAGAAAATAAAAAAAGCCGGATTCAAAATAATAATGAAGAAAAAAAGCAACCACAGCCAGAATTGGAAGAATATAAGTCCACAGGGGGAGCATATGACCGGTAGCTTTGTTCCCAGGTTCCACAGAAATGAGTTGTAATTGAAGATGAATTCAAATATAACAAAGTTTCATGCAGTGAACTGGTCCTTCTGTGATGTAGAAAAACCCGCGTATATTTAAATATTGGCTATATCAAAAGGGTGATCTAAGAAAATTATTTAAGCCGAACAAGGATGTTTGAAAAATTCAAAGACAGGTTTCCTCAACTAAAAGATAAATGGGAAGAATATACCAGTTATTATACGCGGATACAGGTACCTGCTAAGACAGTTCTGTTGAAAGAAGGCGAGATTTCGAAGAAGGCCTTTCTGATTGAGAAAGGTTGTTTGAGGATTTGGTTCAACAACAATGGCAAGGATATTACTTTTCAGTTTTTCTTTGAAAACGAAGGAGTGTCATCGGCTGAAAGCTTTAGAAAAAAAACACCCAGTTATTTTACTATTGAAACGATTGAGCCCTGCATTCTTCACTGGATTCATAAAAAAGATCTTGACCGGATTATTAAGGAAACGAATGAGATTCCTGAACTAAGAGAAAATATGATGAACATATTGTTTGAACGTCAGCTGCACTACATGAAACATTTTCTTTCTTTCATAAAAGATCCTCCGGCGCAGCGATATCTGAATTTAATCAGTGAAAATCCTAAAATCGTCCAGCGGGTTCCCCAACAATACATCGCTTCTTATCTGGGCATTACACCCGTTTCATTAAGCCGTATTCGAAATAAGGTAAAGAAATAGCATTTCTTATCTTTTGTTATTTTTTATAGCAAAATGACTGTTGACTTTTGTGAAAATAATAATTATATGAAAGCAGCAGTTATTGAAAAACTCGGAGACCTGCCACAGTACAGGGATTTTACAGATCCCGTAGTGGGGAATGATGATATATTGATTGAAGTGAAAGCATCAGTGCTGGAAAACTTCGATAAGTTAACCGCTTCAGGAAAGCATTATGCAAGCAAACAGATATTCCCCCATTTTCCGGCGATTGTCGGGCATAGTGGTGTGGGTGAATTGCCAGATGGTTCCCTGGTTACTTTTGGAGGCGTTCAGCCTCCCTATGGTACGATGGCGGAAAAAGCGGTTATCCCTGGCCGGTATAAAATATACATGAAGCCTGTTCCAAAAAATATTGATCCCCTGGTAGCTGCCGCCTTGCCCGCATCCGCGCTGACATCATTTTTCCCCCTGAAATGGTCTGCAAAATTAGAAAAAGGTGAAACGGTATTGATTAATGGGGCAACAGGTGTTTCAGGAAAACTGGCGATCCAGGTTGCAAAATTGCTGGGAGCAACTCGAATCATCGGCACAGGAAGGGATAAAGAAGGTTTGCAAAAAATCCGGGAACTGGGCGCCGACGCAGTGATCGACCTGAAGCAAACAGACGAAGAGATTAAAGAGGCATTTACAAAAGAAGCGGGAAAAGGTTATGATATTGTTCTTGATTTTCTTTGGGGAAGACCAACTGAATTACTATTGAAGACACTCGTCCCCAATACAGTCGGGTTTGCAACTCACCGAACACGCTTTGTTCAGATAGGTCAGTCAGCAGGCGAAAATATTACACTGCCTGCTGAGACATTACGAACTTCAGGGCTTGAACTGATGGGCATAGGCAAACTTTCACCGGAACTTATTCACGGAGCAGTGCAGCAGGTATGGGACTGGATGCAGGAGAATAAACTCACTATTGAAGTAGAAAAATTATCCTTAAAAGATATCGCAGATGCATGGGTTCGCAAGACGGAAGGAAAAAGAATTGTAATTGTACCTTAGATACTTCTTACCATCTTTTGTAATTTGGTTAAAAGTTAACAGCGGTAATCATCAGACGAAATTACTATGAAAAAACACCCATTATTTTATTCTATCGCAGTAAACCTCATCATCACAAGCTCTCTATACTGCCAGGTCCAAAAGACTGAACGATCCGGCGAACCGGATATTTATAATTTTAGCGGCAATGATAAAGAAATGAATAAAGCTATAAAAACTGCCAGACAAACTATCAAAGAATTTAATCAGGCAATTTTAAGTGGTAACAAAAATTACAGAGCTTTCACTCTGAAAGTACGTTTTCCAACGCCCAAAGGCTTCGAGCATATTTGGCTAAGCGGGATATCTTTCAAAGAAAATAAATATTCAGGTATTGTCGACGATGTGCCGGAAGCAATACCTAATATGAAAATGGGCGATACCGTCAAAATCAGATCGGAGGATATAACTGACCGGATCTACCTTGACCAAAAAAAATTAAGGGGAGGATACACCATTCGTGTGATAAGAAAGCGTATGATCGAATCCGAGAGAAAAAAATTTGATGCTGAAAATAATTTCATTATCGGGGATTGAACATTTTTACTCAAAATACACAGGCGCAGACATTGTTTAACAGCCAATAAAGCTGCACACCGTATACTCTTGTATGACGACTGATATATTTAAAATAACCATCCATATGGTCGCAAGTCTTGACGGAATGATTGCCACAAAAGACAATAGCGTTTCCTGGTTTGAAACAGCTGATCATTACGGGAAAGGAGTAAGCGGACAAGACCCGGATGAATTTCTTAAATCAATAGATTGCTATATGATGGGAGCACGCACTTACGAACACGCTCTCGAACTTTCAAAAAACCATGGGTGGGCTTATGGGGACAAGCCGACAATTGTATTAACTCACAGAAACCTGCCGGTCGAAAGAAAGAACATCGAAATTTATTCAGGTGACCTGAACAAACTTGTAAGTGAACGACTAAAACCAAATTACAAAAATGTCTGGCTTGTGGGTGGAGCTATGCTTGCAAAAGATTTTATTCGTTTAAATTTAGCCGATGAAATCAGGATGACAATTTTGCCAATCATTTTGGGTGAAGGAAAACATTTTTTTGATCAGATTGAGAAGGAACATGAACTGCATCTCAAAGATGTAACGGCTTATAAAAATGGAATGGTAGAATTATGCTACGAAATAAAAAAGTCATAAAAACCTAAAGGCAATGAAAAGTATTCATCATCTCCAGTATAAAATCGAAAATATAGCTCCTGTTTTGAATGTAAGCAATATGGACCAAAGCCTGGTATTCTATGAAAATATTCTTGGCTTCAAAAGAGCTGAATGGGGCGATGATAATTTTACAAGCATTAATAAAGACAAAACAGGTATTTATTTATGTAAAGGGGGACAGGGAAAAGCAGGAACCTGGATCTGGATTGGCTTTGACGGCGATATATTCGAATTATTCGAACAATTGAAATCAAAAAAAGTAAGGATAAAACTTCCCCCTACAAATTTTTCCTGGGCCTATGAAATGCAAATCGAAGATCCCGACGGACATATCTTAAGATTCGGAACAGATCCAAATGAAAAAGAACCATTTGCTGACAGATAGCTTAATAGAGTGCTAAAGAATATTTCTTCCCTATTTTCCAGTAGGGCTTATAATTGAGTTTGAGAAATTCACCGATTGCAAAGATGCCTGCTGCAATCCCCAACCCAACCCAGTCGACAGGCTGATTTGCGATAACAAGCGAATTAAAAACATTCAGCGCAGCATATCCAATTCCTATCACTCTGAATATCCAACCGCTTTTTATCCAATAAAAATGTACATGCCCCGCATACCTGGCGATTTGATGATGATTGGATCCATCAACATCGTCGATCAATATTCCCTCCTTAGGCATCGCATAAACATCGGACAATGCATACGAAGAAATTTCGAAACTGAGGGTATCCATGCCCGTGAAACCGCGACGAACAAGATAATTTCGAAAATAAAAAGAGTCATTTTGAATTTTAGTCATGATGCCATACTGCCATTGTTGGTTCTTATCCATGAAAGCGAAATAAGAACCTTTCGTGTAGCTGTGTAATATTTTTTTCTTTTTTTTAAAAACCAATAATTGATTTTGGCTGAACAGATGCATTGAGGCAAGCAGGAAAACTGTGCAAAGAAAAAGTTTAAGCATGATCAGGTTAAATTAATTTATCCGAATTGATGAAAGAATCGAAGGAGAAATATTAACTTTTAATTGGCCGACTGCAATCCCGAGGATTGTATCAAAATCGTACAGTCCATGTACGAAAACAACCTTATTTTTGTATCATCTCATATCTACTACACTGTAAATCATTTTGTTTATTTCCGGCATATTGTTAGTGAAACCCTGATGGGTATTCCGGTGAAATGGCAGCTCTAAACTATTGACGCAAAAAATCTTATAAAGTTTTTGATCAGATAATTTTCAGGCTGCAATTAAATATTGCTTAATAAATCCTCTTTCAGACAATGTTTAAAGACTATTTCAAGATTGCCTTCCGGCAATTGAAAAAACAGAAAATGTATTCTGTTATTAAGATCGGTGGTTTTGCATTGAGCATAGCAGCCTGTTTGCTGATTGCTTTATACATCAAGGATGAACTCAGCTATGATAAGTCTTATGTTAATGCTTCCCGCATTTACCGGATTACCGGCGAATACAACGACAATGGAAAAATTGAAACAGGGGCCGACTGGCCTGCTCCGCTGGCGAAAGCTTTAAAAGATGATTATCCTGAAGTTGAATTGTCGGGCCGGTTAATGCCACATGAATTATTTTATTGCGCCGGAAGTAATGAAATCAGGCGTACAGACAAAACAGAAGACAGCTATGAAACGAAATTCAGTTATGCCGATCAGACCATGCTCGATATGCTGGAAATTCCCATGGCATATGGCGACAGGAAAACGGCGCTCGCCGGGCCCAATACAATGGTGATATCAAAAAAAGTTGCAGACAAATTCTTTCCCCATGAAAACCCGGTCGGCAAAACGATGATATTAAATGATGATAAGAGTAGAATTTATAAGATTGGCGGCGTAATGCAGAATCTTCCGAAAAACTCGCATATTCAATACGATTACCTGCTTACAATGACGGGGTATGCTCTTTGGAACGATGAACAAACAGATTGGGGATCGAGTAATTATTATACCTATGTGTTGCTGAAACCGGGAAGCAATATTGAATTGTTTCGCCGTAAACTTAACCAGATTCTCACAAAATATTATATGCCGGAAGCACAAAAGTCTGGCGATAAAGGATGGATCGACGCACTTAAAAAAGCAAAAATACTTGCACAACCAATGCCCGACATCCATCTCAAATCATACAATATTGATGACGGGCTTGAAAAAGGCGACATGCGCTTTGTATGGTTATTCGGTGCCATTGCCTGTTTCATTCTGCTTATTGCATGCATCAATTTTATTAATCTCTCCACTGCAAAATCTGCAAACCGCGCTAAAGAAGTAGGTTTAAGAAAAGTAGTTGGCTCGCATCGTATCAACCTCGTGAATCAATTTCTTGCCGAGTCCATACTTTTCAGCTTTGCTTCATTTGTATTGGCAATAATCATCGCTGCATTACTGCTTCCTTTTTTCAATACCCTTTCTGCAAAAACATTAATGTTTCCATGGAAGACCTGGTGGCTTGCTCCCCTGATGATTGGTGCTGCAGCTTTTATCGGCGTGATGGCAGGCGTTTATCCTGCATTTTATCTCTCCTCATTCAACCCGATCAATGTATTGAAAGGACAGTTGAGCCGCGGCTCTAAAAACTCTATTTTAAGAAATGGCCTGGTGGTATTTCAATTTGCCACATCCATTATTCTTATCATCGGGACCTTGGTAATTTCCAGGCAAACACATTATATCCTGAACAGGGATATCGGATTTAACAAAGACCAGGTCCTGCTGATCCAGGGAACGAATACACTCGATAATAAAACGACGATGCCGAGCTTCAGGAATGAATTGCTGAATATCAGCAGTGTGAAAAGCGTTACAATCAGTGATTTCCTGCCGATATCAGGGACGAAACGAAATGGGAATACATTTTATAAAGAAGGAAGAACAAAAATGGATCCTGGTGTTGGCGGGCAACATTGGGTGGCCGATTATGATTATGTCAAAACACTCGGCTTAAAGATGAGCGAGGGAAGATTTTTCTCGAAAGATATGGCTTCCGATACGGGCGCGACTGTCATCAATAAAATGATGAAGGAAAAACTGGGGTTGAAAAATCCGATAGGAGAAATTATTACTAACGGATGGGAACACCTGCGTGTGATAGGTGTAGTGGAGGATTTCAATTTTGAAACGATGAAGCAAAGCATCGGCCCGCTCATGTTTGTTTTGGGAAATAACTATTCTTCCATTGTAGCAGTAAAAATAAATCCGGAAAACATTCAGAACACAATTGCTTCCATAAATGCTGCCTGGAAGAAATTTGCTCCCAATCAGCCGATACGTTTCAATTTTATGGATGAAAGTTTTGCCAATATGTATGCCGATGTACAGCGGATGAGACGAATCTTCACCAGCTTTGCAATACTTGCTATCGTAATTGCCTGCCTGGGTTTGTTTGCTTTGTCTGCTTTCATGGCTGAACAAAGAAATAAAGAAATCGGAATCCGGAAAGTGCTGGGCGCAAGCATAACAGGCATCACTGCCATGCTGTCGAAAGATTTTGTAAAACTGGTATTGATCGCATTTGTGATTGCTTCTCCGATTTCATGGTGGGCAATGAATAAATGGCTGCAGGATTACGAACCCCAATACCGCATAACAATTGGTTGGTGGATGTTCGCTGCAGCAGCAGGATTAGTCGTATTCATTGCATTGGTAACGATCAGTTTTCAATCCATCAGAGCAGCGCTGATGAACCCGACGAAGAGTTTGAGAAGCGAATGAAGCCCCGCCCAAAAGTGGTGAGGTGAAAAATTTGAAAATATTTAAAAAAATCTCTCAAAGGATGGAATATTAAGTCCTCCCTTTAGGGAGGATCTAGGAGGGTACTATGCTAAAAAATTATTTCAAGACCGCGCTAAGGAACTTATCAAAGCACAAAATTAATTCGCTCATTAACATTGCCGGATTAATTGTAGGCTTTGCAGCTTTCCTGTTGATATTTCTCGTGATCCGGTATGAGCAGAGCTTTGATGATTTCCATGCGAATAAAAAAAATATATACCGCGTGGTCCGTATTGGAAAAAATCCTGTTAACCGGGAATACAGGAGCGGCGTGCCTTTTCCTGTAACCAAAACGCTGCGGGTCGATTTTCCCCAATTAAAAAATGCAGCAGCGATTTATTGCGAAAATAATGTGCAGGTAAATGTAGCCGATACAAGTAACGCCGCATCAAAAAAATTCAAAGAAAAGATTGTATTTATTGCAGAACCTCAGTTTTTCCAATTATTCAATTTTCCAATGGTTGCCGGGAACGAAAAAACAGCGTTGGAGGATGTGAATGTTGTTTTACTTACAAAAGATATTGCATCAAAATATTTTGGCGACTGGCGTACAGCAATGGGCAAAACAATAAATTTATTTGGATTATCCATGAAGATCACTGGCATTCTTGATAATCCGCCTTCCAATACTGATTTCCCGCTAACTATTGTGGTGTCGTATGCAACGCTTATGAAATATAACGACCCAAATAATTGGTCAAACATCTCTGATCAAAACTATTGCTTCGTGCAACTGAATCAAAATATTTCAACCGATCAATTCAGCAAATTACTCACCGCCTTTACAACAAAATATATCGCTCCTGTCAATACCGGCTACAATCTCTCATTGCAACCATTGAGTGAAATTCATTATGATGAACGTTACGGAAATTTTAACGGACGCACTTTCAGCAAAGACCTCATTCTTGCATTAACATTGATCGGAGTCTTCTTATTAGTAATTGCCTGCGTCAATTTTATCAATCTTACCACGGCGCAGGCAATAACCCGTGCGCGTGAAGTAGGTGTAAGAAAAGTTTTGGGAAGCAGTCGTTCAAAATTAATATTACAATTTTTAGGAGAAACCGGCATCACCAGCCTGCTTGCATTGAGTGTTTCAATTCTGGTGGTATTTGCCTGCATGCCCTTTGTAAATAATTTACTGGAAATCCATTTATCATCTTCTGTTTTATATAGTGCCGGATTAATTGCATTCATGTTTTGCTCTTTGCTGGTGGTTACATTTCTTTCAGGTTTTTATCCTGCACTGGTATTATCGGGATTCAAATCCGCAATTGTTCTCAAGAGCGCAACCAGTACTGATAATAAAAAAGGTGCTTTTTTCAGGAGGGGTTTAGTCGTTTTTCAATTCGTCATTGCGCAGGTGCTCATTATCGGGACATTGGTAGTCGCCTCACAAATGGATTATTTTAAAAATGCCGATATGGGCTTTGCGAAGAACGCCATTATCAATGCGGGTTTCCCCGGCGACAGTTTGAGTCGTACAAAAGTTGACTTATTGAGAAATGAATTATTAAAAATAAATGGAATTGAAAAAGTAAGTTTCAGCAGTTTTGCGCCAACTTCGGGAGGTGGCTGGTACACCGATCTGCGCAAGGAAACCAATCACAGCAACACAGAACCCGATATGATTATTTCGATGAAACCAGCAGACACCGGTTATTTCCGGCTGTACAATCTGCCATTGGTTGCTGGCCGCATTTATTATCCGAGTGACACTACCCGCGAGTTTATGGTGAATGAAACCGTCGTGAAAAAGCTGGGTATACAAGACCCCAATAAGGCCATTGGCATGTTGATCAATGTAAATGGTAAATTATTTCCGATAGTTGGTGTGGTAAAAGATTTTCATGTAAACTCTTTGCGGGATGCCATCGGCCCTGTTGTATTAATGCAGAATAAAAATTTTTATGGTCTGGCGAATATTCAGATAGATATGCGCAAAGCAAAATCAGTGATCAGCTCTTTACAAAATACCTGGAATAAATATTATCCCGATTTTATTTTTGAATATAATTTCCTCGATAAAACAATTGAAGATTATTATATACAGGAAAATCAACTCTCCCAGTTATATAAAATATTTTCAGGCATTGCCATATTTATATCCTGTCTTGGACTATATGGATTGATTTCATTCATGGCCGTTCAGCGGAGAAAAGAGATCGGCATTCGAAAAGTTTTGGGTGCTCCGGTTCAGGATATTGTGATCATGCTTTCACGTGAGTTTACATTGCTCATTGCGCTTGCTTTTCTGATCGCTTCTCCGATCGCCTGGTATTTTATGAACAAGTGGTTGATGCAATATACTTACCGCATTCAGCTCAGTCCCTGGTTTTTTGTGGCTACCATTTTAGGCTCACTGTTCATTGCGTGGCTGACGGTCGGCTATACAGCAATAAAATCAGCTATGGAAAATCCGGCCAGGAGCTTGAGAACGGAATAAAACCCTGCTCCGCCTTAGGCGGATGAAGTAAAAAAATTTAAGTCCCCTTTTAGGCGATCAAAGGAGCTCTCGCAAACCCGGTTGAGTCTTTAAGGGCAGAGTAAGCGCATAATAACAAAAAATATTTTTTATTTTTGGCATTATTGCTTTCTAACTTTGCCGCAAATTAAACCGGGCATATATGCATCCATTTTACTTTAGATTCCAGGGTAAGGTGTATGAGGGCTTATATAGCTCCATAGATACGGGTAATCAAATTCACTTTACTGTAGCTCCAAAGAAAAAAGATCTGTTCAAAGGCTTACCGGATAGCTGGCCGGTGATATTCCATAAGGATAACAGGGAATATCCATATGAATACGCGTATCCGGATATGAGCGGAGGAAAGGAGTTTATAGACGGCATGGTAAAAGGACTCAGAGATCATATATACAACCTGGAACATGGTCTTGTATAATACAGATTTCATTTGCAATGGAAGCAAATTGTTGTTGAGTAGTAAAATGAAAATTATTTTAACGATTTGTTTTACTCTTGCCATAATCCGATTGGCAGCTCAAGATAAAACATATGAAGACACCGGCTATACTGCTTCCATAAATGGCATTGTAAAAGAAATGCTCAGACTGGTTTCAGGAGAGAAAGGAAAACAAAGGGATTGGGCAAGGTTTCGAAATTTATTTCTTCCAACTGCTCAATTCACTGTTGTTAATCATAGCGACTCAACCTCTCAGCCTGTTGAAACTGTCAATCTGGAAGAATTTATTTCATTAATGCATGATCCATATTATGATAACGGTTATCTTGAATACGAAATCAGCAAAACGGTTAATGAATATAACGGTATCGCAAATGTATTTCAAACCTTTCATGGAAAGGATTCTGAAGGCCGTGAAGAAACAGGAATTAACAGTTATCAATTAGTTTATTTTAATAAGAGATGGTGGATAGCCAATCTTATCTGGACCGGAGATTCTAATGGGGTCAGAGTTCCAAAAAAATACCTTAAAAATTAGAGATACATTCATGATATTGACCGGTAAGCATGAGACGATACCAACAACCTGTTTCAAAAGGAACTTCGAAGCTATATTGTTGGCACCGTCCCTGACTCATCGGTGATAAATCTGGCTCACCTGTTCATCCTTTATTTTTTGACCGGGTTTTATTCTTCAACCATTTCATGTGCAGCGGCTTCATTAATAGACGACATCCCCAATTTAGTGAGCTTCTCATCGGCTTTTTTTTCTTCTTCCAATGTCTGTTCCAGTAAAGTAACAGCATCATGATACCCGAGAATTCGGGCATAACTTTTCAGTGTTCCGTAAGAAGCGATTTCATAATGTTCCACTTTTTGACCCGCTGCTATGACCCCTGCATCTCTCATCGCTCCTTCTTCTGTATCATCAATAATTTCTCCTGCTTCATCAATCAAACCGTCCATCGCTTTACATTTTTTGGTTTCAGCTTTTTTGCCGATCATTTCAAAAATTTTTTCGAGCCTCCCCGCATGCCCCCTGGTCTGCTGTAAATGATTTTCTAGTGCGTCTCTCAACTGAGGCGAAGTCACACTCTTTGCCATTTTCGGGATTGCTTTTATCAATGCCTTTTCAGCCCAATAAATATCCTGCAGCTCTTCTTCAAAAAACCTGAAAAGCTTGGATTGATTATCTCTGCCATTAGTTTGCATAACAATGAATTTTTTTAGTTTTGAAATAATACCTGAAAACTTTAAAATCAAGTATAAAACAGATTGATAAAAATACTGTGCCAGTCCGTGTCATGTTTAATTAAAGAATATAAAGGAGTCTTGAGAAAAAATATCATCAAAATTTAGTGGAAAATTTTGCGCATCTTTTTGTAAGTAATTTTTTTCCAGGGAAAAAATTACGATAGCGATCCGGGCACAATTTTTTCATTTGTATGTTCAAAGAACGGATGAACGATCTTCAGAAAATAATAATCAAAGAAATCCAGGAAAAAGGCTCAATTTCTTTCAGGGACTTCATGGAGACTGCTCTGTATTATCCCGGTTTAGGGTATTATGTCTCTCTACGCAAAAAAATTGGAGCTGACGGTGATTATTTGACAAGCCCGGCCATCACCCCTTTTTTTGGAAAAATAATTAGCAGGCAACTGACAGAGATGTGGGAACTGCTGGGGAGAAAAAAATTTACAATCGTAGAGTATGGTGCGGGCAGCGGCAGTCTTTGTTATGATATTTTAGAAAACCTCCAAAATAATAAAAGGTTTTATGAAATGCTGAGCTATATTATAATCGATAAAAACCCTGAACTGTGCGACAGGCTGAATATAATCTTACCCGACAAAGCGGAAAGAGCGGAAAATGGAAAACATTTATCTGGTATTTCAGGCTGCATATTATCAAACGAATTACTGGACAATTTTCCTATTCATGTTGTCGAAATGCAGGATTCATTAATGGAAGTGCATATAGGCTACAATAATGGTTTTTATGAAATACTTAAACCCTCAAGTCCGGAGCTGATAAATTATTTACAAGAACAAAAAATCGTTTTGCCCAGGGGATTCAGAACAGAAGTCAATCTGCAGATAATCGAGTGGCTGCAGGAAATAGCAGTTATTTTAAAAGAAGGTTTTGTGATGACAATGGATTATGGTTACACTTCAGACGAAATTTCTTCTCGAGGCAATAAAAATGGTTCTGTTGTTTGTTATTATAAACATCAGGTTAACTACGATCCATTCATCAATATTGGCGAACAGGATATTACTGCCCATGTAAATTTTTCAGCACTGAAGCTTTGTGGCATTAAACACAATCTTTATTGTAGTGGCTACACAACTCAATCCCGATTTTTGCGTTCCCTGGGAGCTATTCAAACACTAAGAAAAATGGAATCAGCTGAAAAGCCTGATATGAAAAA
Organism: Puia sp.; assembly: GCA_035499855.1. Taxonomy (GTDB): domain Bacteria; phylum Bacteroidota; class Bacteroidia; order Chitinophagales; family Chitinophagaceae; genus Puia. The sequence continues at coordinate 13,043 of DATJXY010000123.1, forward strand.
CATACAGAACCTTATGACAATCCTGTTTAGTCTGGGTGAAAAAATAAAACTAATGGTACAGCAAAAAGGTATGGATAAAGTATCCCTGACAGGTATGCAATTTCAATTGCCTGTTTAATTTTTTAATGGAATTCGGATGATTAAAAAAATAATAATCGTTAAGATGAAAAAGAAAATTAATGAAGTCATCAACTTCAGTAATCCTTCGGATATTGTATATTGGTCAAAAAAATGGGAAGTATCTCCTCTTAAACTGTTCACTACATTCGTAAAAATCAAAAGCAATCATATCAGCGATATCAAAAAAGTATTGCGCACTGATGGTTTTGTTCTGTAACTGCAAATAAAAATATTCGATCTGAATTTAATTGATTAAGAAGAGTTTTTCTTTTTGCTGAGCAGGTATTGATATTGGTTTCATTGGTACTCCGGCAGGTTTCAGGCCTGAGGAATTTTCTGTGGAACTGTTTTAGGCGGTTCATCCTGCGGAATAAAATCTCTGCCTTGTTTTCCATATTCATAGGGTCCTCTGAAAACTTCCGGGATCTTGTCAGGCCAATCCAAGCTGAAGTCTTGCGAGCACCGACAATAATCCACCAATCACTGCCCAAATAATCCCTGTTATCAAAAATTGCTTGGAGATGGTTTTATGGTCAGTGCTGAAAATATATGTTCTGATAAAAGAATGTTTTCCCAAAATACGATCTTGTTATCCTACATTCTGAAAGAGAAAGAACTAAAACCAAGCCATATATTTTGGGCGTTTATGAAGTTTAAAATGAAAAGCCCCTAAAACTGAATGAGCAAAATTCTCTACAGGACCAGATCATCAGGAAAAGTATTTCCACAAATAATTAAAAGGATTTTTTATTCTTTATTTGTCTTTGACTTGCTTTTTCGACCGGTTTAATTGCCGCTATAGTGACTTCCTTTGGTTTTTTATCCTCTCTTATTCGAACGAATATCGGATGACGCATTTTATAATCATTGGTCCACTCGGTAAATTTCACTTCGCATACGAATTTGGGCTGTACCCAGGTAACGGGAGCATTTGTTTTTACAGGAGTATCAAAAGGCGGGTCCCTCCTTATAAAAGGTTTTAGCATCAAAAAAAATTCCTTAAGTGTTCTTTCCGTAAACCCCGAACCGGTGTGACCGACATATCTAAGCTTATTGCCGTCATAAACTCCTAAAACAAGCGCCCCAAAATATTTTCTTGAACCGGTCGGTTCAGTAAAGCCTGCAATAATCGCTTCCTGTGAATGATGATTTTTTATTTTGAGCCATTCCTTTGTTCTTTTCCCCTTATAATAAAGGCTGTCAGATTTTTTTCCCATAATCCCTTCCAAGCCGTTCTTCTGGGCTGCTTTAAAAAAATGAATTCCGCTGCCGACAATATGGTCAGAGAACCGTATGATATTCGTTTCATCTAATATCTTTCTCAAAAGAGATTTTCTTTCCAGCAAAGGTTTATCACAAAGATTTTTCGATTTATAAGATAAAATATCAAACACATAATAACATAATGACCAACCTTTATTCTTCTCATAGTGCTGAAGTTTTTGAAAATCGGATCTACCATCTTTATTCACCACAACAATTTCCCCGTCAAGAACCATTGGTTCTTTTATTTTTTTTAATTCCTCGTAAATGACTGGGTAAGTATTTTTGAAAACAAGGCCATTCCGGGAATAAAATTTCACTTCTTTTTTACTTATTTCTGAAATAGCTCTGTAACCATCCCATTTTATTTCAAATATCCAATTGTTATCGTCAAAAGGATTCGCTGCTTCTTTTGCCAGCATTGGGTGAATAAATGAATTGAGCTTCTCTGAACGACCCTTCATCTTGTTTTCTTTTATGATTTGAAAGGCTCAGATCAGGATGCTTTTTTTGTTTTTCCGCGAAGACTTTCCTTCAATTGTGACATAAGATCACCTGCCTTACTATGAACTATGCGCAAATGCGGCGCGGCCGGTTTTGCTCCTTTGGATTTTGCCTTAATAATTTTCATTAATTGCTCAGTGTATGTATCCTTATAACTCCTGATATTAAATTTTTTTGAAAGCTGGTCTATCAATGCAATCGCCATTTTAAGCTCAGCAGGTTTTATATCAATTTTTTTGGGCAGATTGAGATCCCTGGTATCTTTTATTTCCTGCTCAAACCTGATGCGGTTCAGTACAATTACATCCTCTGTCGCCCGTATTACTGCGAGCGTTTCTTTATTTCGCATCACAAAACTGGCAACTGCAGCTTTGCCCGTCTTAAATAAGGCTTCCCTAAGCAGTGCATAAGCACGAATGCCTGATTTTTCAGGGACTATGTAATATGGTATTTCATAGTACATGATGTCAATTTCACTCAGCTTCACAAATTCAGAGATTTCAATAAGCTTTGTCTTGATTGCATTTGCCGTTTCAAAATCCTTATCGGTCAAAACCACATAACGATCGTTTATTTTATATCCTTTTACTATATTTTCCCAGGCTACTTCCCTACCTGTTCTTTCATTTACACGCCGAAACTGGATGTTTGCATGATCTTTTTTATCGAGCATATCAAGATCAAGGGAACTGCTCTGCGTTGCACTGTAAAGCTTAACAGGAATATTCACAAGCCCAAAACCAATAGCGCCTGTCCATATTGATTTCATAAACTAATTTTTACTTGCAAGATACTTTACTCATCAACAATCTTAATCATTCTTTTTTGGCTCCGAACCAGAAAAAGATTTTTCAATCGAATGCATCAGTCCCGAAACAGGTCCATCCATTTTATTTGTACTGTCATCAAGAGTCGTATCATTTAATATTTTGCCAATTTCTATTGCTGCAGGTAAATGCTGAAGGATATTGTTGCGTTGATCTGTAAGCATTTTATTTATTTCAATTCCACTGGACGGCAGACTTTTAGTATGTTCACAAAAAAGGCTGATGCATTTTTGTATAGTAGCCGCAATACAACGCTTCGTCATTTCTTCGTTTGACCCGGAATATGCGGCAATCTTCCCGACTAATTGTTTTTTTTGATCAGCAAAAAGAATATCTTCCCAGTTAACAAGCGAACCAGATCCGCATATTGTTGAAGCCATTTTTTCATCTTTTGTGAATTTATAAAACCCCACAAGAACGCTCGGTATAACAGCCTGGAGCAACAAATCCGGGCTGATCCTGGCATCCTGAGTGTTAGGATTTATTTTAGGCAATAGCTGTATGCCTTCACTTTGAGCAAGAGCCTGAACTAAATTAACTGACATAAATTTTTATTCCGGGCTTTTAATCGGGTTATTATTTTATTTCATCCTTGATTGTTTTTGCTGATTCAAGGTGATGAGAAATAATGGGTATTGTTTGAGTAACGAAAACTTTTAAATCCGAATCAGAACCATTCGTTTGAATGTCCTGAAACTCTTTCAACACTTTTTCATGTCCGCTTACCATTTCGTTGATATATGCCTTATCAAAATCTTTTCCTTTCTTTTTTCTTAAATTATCCAGGTCCTTCTTACTACTTTCAGAAAGTGAATCAGGCAAGGTCACTTTTTTTGATACAGCAATCTTTTTCAGATCATCACCTGCGGCGCTATGATCTTTTATCATCATATTCCCGAAGTCTTTTATTTTCTGATTTGAAGATTTTTCGACTGCAAGTTTCCCCAATGCAACTTCCGTCATTCCGTCATTGGCAACACTCGTCATAAATTTTGCATCAGCTTCTGATATATTCAGTGAAATTTTTGATTGTGTGGTCGGACTGTCCATTTTAGATTGATTACTGTCATTTGCCTGCTGAACGCTGTCATTTCCGTTCCCGCAACCAGCCAATAGAGTAAGCATAACAATAGGTAAACAAAAAATACTTGTTTTCATTTCTTTTTGTTTTAGATGAAAAATAAATTTCTGCTATCATTATTTATTGATCCTATTTCCAAATTATATTGCAGGACATCTTCGCTCAGCTCATACTAAAACAAATCAAAAATGAAGCACAATGCTCGCAGATAAGGCTTTCCTGCATTGCACTTGCTTAAATATCAGCAAGTCTTAGACCGAATATCTTTTTATGAAAAGGCAAATCTCTGTGATGATCGGGTGGAAATTGTCAATCAAAGTGTAGAAAAAAATGCAATCTGAGGCATTTATAACTCAATTTGTAAGCCAGTAATCCATCAGGATGGATAGAATTATCCTATTATCTTCCGGCTTGAATCGAGGCCGCTCCATAGAGCCGCTTCCACGGAGCCTTGCATAATCCCTTCATATAGGGCTTCGCCTGCAAAAAATAAAGTATCTGCAACAGGCTCTCTTAAGAATTGTCTTGCTGAAGGACTTTCAATCATAGAAAATGAATATCCTCCCCGAAAAAAAATATCATCATCCCAGTTAAAAACATAGGAAGAAATCAGCATGTCCTTTAAATGATTAATATCAATTTCAAAAGCAGATCCCAGAAACTGCAATGCAATCCCCGACAATTCATCTGCAGATTTTCCTTTCAGTTTTTTTGCAAGCCCGGTCCCTATCCATCCTGTCACCATATTATTTTTTTCAGGAGCCTGCGTCCACCAGGTGGGGATAAACTCATCAGTAATTAAAAAACCAAGGTTTTTATATTTTTTTTCCCAAAATGCTTCTCGAAAATGTAATATTATCTTGATGACGGACCCGAATCCGATTTTATTAAATGCTTCTATTGTCGCAGAAATAGCCGGTTCAAATCGGATCGAGTTTGGATCGGAATGCCATACACCTGCAGGAATTGTTATGAGTGCTTTTGCTCCGTAAAAAACATTTCCTTTTTCAGTAAGAACAATCACTTCATTTTTCTTCCATTGAATTTTTTTTACGATTTCTGACCTGTGAATCTCGCATCCTTTGCTGGCACAATCATTGTGAAGCGCATCTATCAGCTTTTTATATCCTCCGCACATGCGATACTGTTCTTCATCCTCCTTCGACCATTCATCGCGCAATGAAAAAGTGCTTGCCAAATCCGGACTGGCAAGATCAAAACCGTTTGCAAAACCTTCTACAGATTTCCGAAAGCCTGAATGCCTGTCTTCTGGAAAATAGGTTGAAAGAAACTCCGAAAGTGGCAAATCAATTTTTAATTCTGCCATTTTCTGCATCAGCTTAACCCAATTGTCTTGATCATAATCCTGGTAATTAGTTTTGTTGGCATAAACCATTTTGCCTCCTGTTTCCTGAACTTTCAATTTGTATTCTTTTAAAAGTCCAAATGTAACAGGCAATTTTCCGTGAATGAATTCTGCTCCTGCCTCAATTGCAATTGCCGGATTGCCTTCATATAAGGTGTGGATCCTCCCTCCCAGCCTGTTCGTTGCCTCCAGTAGAATTACTTTTTTCCCGTGATTTAATAATTCTTTCGCAGCAATTAAACCGCATGCTCCACCGCCAACGATTATTATAATTTCATTTGTTTGCACTTAGATATAAGATTCAGTTTTATTTTTAAAATGCAATAGTATTCTTTTATTTCCCTGCCTGCCCCAAAAGGCGGAAACAATTTCACAATGGGAAAAGAAATAATCAATCAATCGATTTCTTATATAAATTTTCCAATAAAAATTTTCTGGCATGGTATTTCTGTAAATTAAAATGAAAGCGGTGATGCAATTTTAAGGACATGCTCGAAAAAGTATAGTGATTAAAAACTGCAGCCGCCTGAAAAGGGTGTATCTCTATCGAGATACACCTTTATTTTTCTCAAATGTGAGACAGGTTATGGTTATAAAAAAATGAATTAAAGCATATTATACTATATGGAACAGTTAATAGCTTTCGTTATAGAAGAAAAATACAAAAACGAGGATGCTTTTTTTGAAATAAGAGAAAGAAATATCGATGATTCCATTTTCTATGATATTTTGTTAGAAAGCATCTATCTCTTTTCGATTTCGGTAACAGGAGAGATCATATTCAATAGTGAATTAAACGATATGGACTTTTCTTCAATGAACAGGTTAATTGATAAAATCATAACAAGAAATATAGTTCTGTATTATAGCCTTAATTGAATACAAATTAATCCATGCTAAGACCTTTATGATACCTGAATATATTATTCCGAAAATAAAAATACCCGCTATTTCAGTGTGCCCGATAATAGCTTATTCCTGTTCCAATTCCAAAGGTTCAAAAAAAGACAAAACCGATCCTGGCATTATCGTTGTACCCAGCAATAGTGATGCTACTAACCCTTCTCTTGCAGACACGGCTTATGGCAAAACAGATTCTTCCAATAAAGATTCTTCAAAACAAAAACATTAGTCGAAGAATTTTTTATAAGTGCAAAGGCATTGTTGAACCCAATAAGGCTTTTACTTTTTGACAAATACTTTCAGCATCTATTCCTGCATCTGCGAGCAGCTCATCTTTAGTCCCTGACTGAGATATATGCGTCACTCCCATTTTAACCACCCTGATATCCTTATCAGAAACTGATTCAGCAATAAAATCTCCCAGACCACCATGAACAAAATGGTCTTCAACTGTAATAATGATCGGTTCTTCCATTTTTTTGCAGCAGGTTTCCAGTGTTTTCCCGTCCACAGGATTTACAGAGTAGCAGTCAATCACACAAATACTAATCCCATTTTGCTGCAATTCATCTGCAGCTTTTAATGCTTCAAAAACAGTAATGCCACTCGCAGCAACTATCATTGAATCTTCAGCCGATTCACGTAAAATATTTGAGCCTCCGATATGAAACTCGGAATCGTTTTCATAAAGCACCTGTGTTTTGGGCCGCAGTGTTCGCATATATACAAATCCTTTGTGATCGGCCATTAAAGGAACCAGTTTAGCAGTTGAAATTGCATCAGCAGGTTGAAGAATAACAGTGTCCGGCATTGTTCCAAACATGGAAATGTCTTCCAGTCCCATTTGAGAAGGGCCGTCTTCACCAATAGAAACGCCCACGTGAGAGCCAACGAATTTTATATTTGACCCTGAAATTCTGGCCATCCTGATCTGATCGAAAGCTCTTGTTAAAAAAGCTGCGAACGTAGCAACAAAGGGAATTTTATCAAGCCGGGAGAGGCCTACAGCCACCGAAACCATATTTTGCTCAGCGATATAACACTCGACAAAGCGTTCAGGGAATATTTTTGAGAAATCTTCTGTAAACGTGGAATTCTTCACATCTCCGTCGAGGGTATAGATATCCTTATTTGACTCTGCAAGCTTTGAAATTGTTTTACCAAAAATTTCTCTTGTTGCATATTGCTTCTCTTTGTCAAAATGAAAATGCAATGGATGATCCTGGGAATTATTTTCGAAAATTTGCCTTTGTTGTGGTCTTTTTAATTGAAAGCGCAGATTGTCATTGATATCTCCTAATTCGCTCAATGCTTTTTGCAATTCATCTTTGTCCAGTGCTTTTCCATGCCATCCCTCTTTATTTTCTAAAAATGAAATCCCCTTCCCTTTGATTGTTTTGGCAATAATGGCAAGAGGTTTTCCGCTTTTATTTGTAACAGCTTTTTTGAGAGCCTGATCGATTTCTCCCAAATTATGGCCATCAATGACGGTTGTTTCGAAATCGAATCCTTTAAACCTTTCAACATATTTTTCAATATCATACCCAAACATGGTTTCACCACTTTGAGCAAGTCGGTTAATATCACATATCACTATCAGGTTATCAAGACTATGAAAGGAAGAAAAATTAGCAGCTTCCCATACCTGGCCTTCCGCGAGTTCTCCATCGCCCAATAGCACAAATGTTTTATATGGAAGATTTTCCCGTTTTGCAACCAGTGCAAGACCAGCTGCTACTGACAAACCCTGGCCTAATGAGCCGGTTGCTGCTTCTGCATAAATAAATTTTGGAGTGGGATGACCCTGGAATTCACTTCCAAATTTTCGAAGCGTTCTAAGTTCTTCAAGCGGGTATGCATTCGCCATTCCAAACAGCGTATATAAAAGCGGGGCTGCATGCCCCTTGGATAAAACAAAACGGTCATTGTACAGATCCAATGGATCGGAGATGTCATAAGAAAAATATTTATCAAACAAAACAGTTGTAATATCCGCTGCAGACAAACAGGATGTGGGATGACCGGACCCGGCCTCTGTTGTGGAAATAAGGCACCACTTACGAACCAGTTTTGCTTTTTCGGCGTAGCTATTATTGAGCGAATTCATAATTGTTGATTTGACTTTGAATGATAATCAATAAAATCAACAAGAATGCCAATATGGAAAATAACGGAAAATAAGTTAATTATGAACTTGCTTCCCACCGGGCCTCTTCCAAATGAATTTAGAGAATCATAGAGCTGTTGCGGGACCCGGTGTCTGCATTTGACGCCGTGGCCGGTGTTAATCCGCAAAAAAAAAAGCTAATTCTCCCGGCATATAGAGGGCTAAAAGGCAAGACAAAAAAATCTATTCTTAAAATTAATTCCTATCAAACCTGTTTTGTCATTCCGGTCGTGCAAACACCGTGCTAATACATGTTACCAGAGAGACACAAAGAGAAGGAAATCAATAATCGAAAAAATTTCGGAATTTGCCATATTAATACTCCTGGACTCAATCTATGTCGGCATCTCCCGAATATAAGAAATCGGTAAAACCGAATGCGCTTCCACATAATGCGCATTATAATCATCAGTTCTGGTTTTGCTTAATGTTATTGCTTCTGATCCTTACCGGAAGGCAGGTTAGCTTCTCACAATCTAACAAAGCTGATAGTCTGAAAAAATTGCTTCCCGCTTCAGAAGGAAAAGCAAGAACAGATATTCTAAACAGGATCAGCAAAGAATACTGGTTCACAAATCATGATTCCTCCATGTATTATGCAGGAATAGCACTCTCTCTTGCTGAACAGATGCACTACGATCGGGCCGCCGCAGAAGCTTTCCGGAATATGGGCATGGCAAGTATTTCTGATACAGTAACTGCGAGACGATATTTTTATAAATCAATGAATGGGTTCCGTTTGGATGGGGATAAAAAGGGTATCGGTGACTGTTATAACAACCTCGGACTGATGCTGATGAATACGAACTACCAGGCAGCCCTGAATAGTTTTGATTCTGCTTTGGCTATTTTCAATGAAATTGGCGACAAGAAAGGGCAGGGTTCGGTATTAAATTATATCAATGTGGTCTATCAATATTTGGGAGATTACCAAAAAGCCGTCGACTATGCTCTAGAAGGTCTTGAAATCAGAAAAAAGACCGATGATATCAATGGAATCATCTACTCGTATATCAACACCGGAGATATTTATGCCGAGGGTGGTCAGTTGCAATCTGCCATAAAATATTACAATGAAAGTATAGAATTTGCCAAGCAACATCATTTAAATCCTTTCCCTAACAGCTATTGGGGGCTCGCCTATGTATATATTCGACTGGGGCAATATGAAGAAGCCAGAAAAAATATTTTTATCAACCCTTCATCGAAAAATTATTTATTATTTGGCGATTTTTATTTTGCGACAGGAAAGCCGGACAATGCTCTGATCGAGTATAAAAAGTCTATCAGGGAACCGGTGCGTAGGGGAAATAAGAGTGAATTGGCTAAATCCTATATTGGTTTAGCCGAGGTTTTTCTTAAAAAAAATAACCTCGAAAACGCATTACAAACAGCAATACACGCTTATTCAATTGCCGATTCTGCGGGAAATAAACTCACCCTGGCTTCGGCAGCAGATGTCCTGGCAAATGTATATGCAAAGAAAGGTCAATTCAGGGAAGCTTTTTTTTATTCAACGCGCTCGCACAGCATTCTTGACTCCGTGAACAACAAAACAAATGAAGGTTACCAACATAAACTGGGAACATACGAAGCGAAAAACGAAATTGACCGACGGGAAGCTAACCTTAAAATTTTAGCGGCCGAAAAAACATTGCAGGACCAAAAGCTGAGCAGCGAGAGGACTATCAGAAATATTATTCTTCTGGGTACGGCGTTGCTGCTGATCCTTTCCATTATCATAATCACTTATATCAATAACAAGAGAAAAAAAATTCAGGCACAAAAAGAGCAAATTGACATTCAAAAATCAAAGGTTGAAAAAACACTCACAGAATTGAAAAAAGCCCAGGCCCAGTTAATTCATCAGGAAAAAATGTCCTGGCTGGGTGAGCTGACGGCGGGAGTGGCTCATGAAATCCAGAACCCTCTGAATTTTGTAAATAACTTTTCAGAACTAAACCGGGAAATGATGGAAGAACTGGAAGCAGAATTTGCTAAGGGAAACTTCAGTCAGGCACAGGAAATTTTTCAGAATATAAAAAACAACGAATCGAAGATTAGTCACCATGGGAAAAGAGCCGATTCAATCGTTAAGTCCATGCTCGGACATGCGCAGAGCGGCTCCGGGCAAAAAGAGCTTAGGGATATCAATGTGCTCGCAGGCGAATTTTTGAGAATATGCATTCAAAACTTAAAGGTCAGGGAAAAGGATTTTTCTGTGGAAGTCAATACATATTTCGATCAGAGCATTGAAAATATTCCGGTCGTCCCTAAGGATATTGGAAAAGTCTTCATGAATATTTACAATAATGCATTTTATGCAGTGTCTGAAAAAAAGAAAAAAAACCTGGATGGTTATGCCCCCGCTGTTACTGTTTCTACAAGAAAAAATGATCAATTTATTGAGATCTCTATAAAAGATAACGGGGATGGCATACCTGAACAAAATCTTCAAAAGATATTCCAACCATTCTTTACAACAAAACCAGCAGGACAGGGAACGGGATTGGGATTATCTCTAAGCTATGATATGGTTAAAGCTCAGGGTGGAGAAATTACAGTTGAAACCAGGGAGGGTTTGGGATCCGAATTTATTGTCCGGTTAGCACTCATTTAATATCGTCAACACATTCTTGCTATTTAAACGATGTGTATTTAAATTTCTGTCCCCCGACTGAAGCTTCAAACATCAATCCCCCTTTTTGCTGGGTAAAAACCATGATCCCTTCCACATATTTTACATTGGCAGAAGCTCCTGATTTTGCTGCTACCGCCGAAATTTGAGCTGAGAATTCAACTTTATTTTCTTTGAAACGATCCAGGGTTTCTTTATTTTGAAAAAATATCACTTCACGATATGACTGACCCCCTGCCTGAAGTCCGACGGATAACTGAGACATTTGGGCCTTGCCCTGGGCAGAGTCGCCCTGAAAAACGACACCATCTCCCCCCGCCCCTCCAACTACGAATGCACCCTTGCCTATGGTTGGGAAAAGCGCATATCCATAGGCGGTAGCAAAAAGGCTATTCATCAAACTATCGGTATGAATAAAATCTTTCTTGGCGTCCTGGCTGTCTTCAACCAATCGCCTGTCCTTTTTACTCAACTGGGCCGATGACGAAGCACAAATAAAGCCAATTGCGAGAACCAGTGATGCACGAAGAATTGAGGTTTTCTGATATTTTTTCATAATTGCTGGTTTTTTTTAAGAAAGAAAAATGAAGTCTTCATCAGGCTCTCTTAACGGAGTAAATATTTCGCAGGTTTGGATATTCTCAGGCTTTTCCCAAAGTTATTGATTGTTTTGCTGACGCATTTTTTTGATCCATAAATACAATGTCCAGATGACTGTCAGTATGAACAATTCGATAAAAATGGCAAGATGTTCCTGAATAAAGCTGTGAAAAAAAGAGCCGATGACAAGATAAGCAGATGCAATACATAATTTGAAAGGAATAAATTCAATATTTTTCCAGCTGGTTTTTGCTTTAAGAAAGTTCATATCTGATTGATTGATTTTTATTTCGAATATAGTATACTGTTAGTCTTACTATCCTCTCACCATTCATTTCCAAAATACCGTGATTTTACCGGTTGTCCGCCTGCTTTCCAGCAGGTCATGGGCTTTCCCAATTTCCGATGCAGGAAAGAGACCCCCTGCTACAGGTTTGAATACTCCCTCTTCATATAATTTCACCACATTATCCAGGCATCTCTTAAAAGCTGCAGGCTTATTCAGTGCAATTTTTAACATATTGATGCCCGTTATAGTCTTGGAACTCCCCATGATTTTCAGCGGATGGTAGAAACCAAATCCAATTAGGTTTTTAATCTTACCGAAAATATTTGTTCCTGAAAAGCTGGCAGCCCCATAAATAATCAGGTTTCCTCCGGGTGTGAGTAAACGAAACCCCTTTTTAGTGGTTATTCCTCCTACTGAATCAAATATCACCTGCACTCCTTTTTTGCCTGTGATCTCCAATATCCGTTTTGAAAAATCCTCTGTTGTATAATTGATCACATGATCTGCTCCGGCAGCCTGAAGCATATCCAGCTTTGCCTGAGAACCTGCAGTTGCAAATATTTCACATCCTTTGTATTTGCAGTACTGTAATAATGCAGTCCCCACTCCTCCTGCAGCTGCATGTATCAAAACTTTATCGCCAGGATAAAGATTGACAGTTTCAGCTGCTGCATAGTATGCCGTACAGTATTGAACCGTCAATGCAGTTGCTTCGCCGGCCGGCATGCTATCAGGAATTTTTGCACTGAGCAACGATGGTGCAACAGCATATTCCGCATATCCTCCGAAATGAGTCATGGAAGTGACGCGGTCACCTGGTTTAAAGTTGGTGGCATCATCAGAGGTTTCGGTGACGACGCCCACGACATCATATCCCAATACACAAGGCATGGGTGGTGCGTCGGGATAAAGTCCGCGTCGCGCGAGCACGTCGGCAAAATTCAGCCCGAAACCTTCTACCCTGATCAGTATCTCACCTGCACCTGGTTTTGGAACAGGAATTTCTCTTGTTTCGAAAGATGTAAAAGGATCTCCTTTGCGGATAAGGAATATGGCTTTCATGCTGAGAATTTTTAAAGGACATAATATTCATCTAACCAAATTTCTTTAAATTCTTTTAGACAAAACAAATAAGTTTCAAACATTCTATAAAGGCAGATTCCCTGGCATACAGCGACTTTCTTTATGCCCTTATGTAGTGAAATACCTGCTGAAACCTCCATTAAGAAAAATAGTCATTTGCTGTGTCAATTAATTATCGATTACACATTAATGTTAGTACCATTTCCAAAATTGGAAAAGGTTTTCCGACATCATAACTCCCTATAAAAAGTTATATCCCCCCTGTAGATTTCAATTTCCCCCTCTAACTTTTGTCATATTTTTTTTGGGTGGCTGAATGTTTAGTTTTGTAAAAACGTTCCAGCCTTGAAAGACATTTTTACAGGAATCATCTTCCTCGGCCTGTATCTCCCGCTTTTTTCTCAGCAGACTCCTTCTTCTGTGGACATGGATGCTATCTGGAAAAAAGTCCAGCATCAGACAGATTCTATCATGAATTCACCAAAAATGAAAAAGATGATCAGTGATGGCAGGGCCGTGAATACTGATTCAATTATTCGCGCAGCCAAAGCGAGAACCGGGAATGGAATGAACGGTAAAATGGCCGGCTATAGTGGCGTTACAGGAGGCATGGCCGGAAGGCCTGATACAACTGTCGACAAAATACCTCCGAAAAATACCAAATCTTTAGGAGCATTGCCGCCGAAAGCATTATCGGATGCAGCGCTCAGTCAATATATCACTGATCTTGAAAAGAAAATAATACCTGCTTTCCAAAAAACATTTGGTACGCCTGTCCCTAATGTCAGCAAGTATTCTGCAACAACAGTCAGTAATGCTTCTGCAATTGCTGCTGAGATGGGATTTCTTGACCAGGCTGTAGTCATCGCATTGAAAGGACTTGAAATTGAACCTGGCAATCAACTTTTACTGAATAACGCTGCAGTCGCACTTCACCAGGGAGGATTGGAAACTGCAGCAATCCCACTGCTGGAAGCTGCTGAAAAAAAATCACCCGGCAATAGCACTGTCGAAAATAATCTTGGTCAATCTTATCTTTCATTGGGCGACAAAGAAAAAGCCATGGAATATTTACAGGCTGCCATCAGCAAAGCTCCCAATCATCC
>DATJXY010000124.1:0-90607 GCA_035499855.1 Puia sp.
TCCCCTTTACACTAAAAAACACTTTTGAATTGTTAGTTCGCTACCTTTTAGGTAAACGCCAGTTTGTCTGCCTTTGTAAAATCCATTCTTAAAAGAACTCACACGATCCGTTGACTATGGTTTACCGTAACCACATTCAATCATCAAATTATTCTCTTTATGAAGAAGCTTTACGTGTTGTTTTCAGCAGCTTTTTTAATGTTAAGTTTTGGTAATCCTTCCACAGCGCAAGTTTACAACGCTACAACCACTGGATTATGGAGTCAGGGTTCTACATGGGATATCAATGGTGTTCCTTCCCCAACTTGTACAAATTGTACGATCACCATTAAAGGTAATTCAGTAGTGACATTAGATGTTGCTTTTTCTATGGCAGGAAATACTCAGCTTTTAGTTGGTGATGGTCCTACTTCAACAGCAAAAATTATTATTCCCCCCAGTAGCAATACTCAATTTGCTCCCCATAATACAATATCTTTTGCATCTTCGGCTACAGGTGTGACAATTAAACTAAACAATGCAAATAATGCAATTGATGCCCAAGAAGTGCCATATACGGCTCCAGACGGACAGTATGATGGTATTATTATTTTTTCAGGCTTTTTTGGACTTAAATTAGTTGGTGAACCTTCCTATCCTTTTGGTTTTCCAGGTCCTCCAGCGTTAGCATCTTATGGTCCGATTATTACGGGAGCTTCTACCATTAACTCAATTGGTGTTCTTCCTATCTTTTTAAAGGATTTTAATGCAGTTCTGGACGGAAAACAGGTTGATTTGACCTGGACTTCTTCTCAAGAAATAAATTCCGATCATTTTGGAATTGAACATAGTTCAGATGCTGTTAATTGGAATACTCTTGGAATTGTTAAAGCAAAGGGATTTTCAAGTATCGCCGTTAATTATTCATTTACCGATGTAGCACCTTTTGCTGGAATTAATTATTATCGTCTGCAAATGGTTGATAAGGATGGGAAATATAAATATTCAGATATAAAAGTAGTTAGGACCTCATTGATTACAGGAGTAAATATTTTCCCAAATCCAGCAAGCAATTTTGTAAATGTGACTATTGGAACTGATTTTACTGGAGATGCAACAATCAGAGTAATTAATTTATTCGGCCAGCTACTGCAGGAAAGAAAATTAACCCAGGCAAGAGGAACAACTATCTATATTCCGGTAGAAAATTATGCTCAGGGAAATTATATCCTACAAATAATTGGATCTAATGGAGTAATAAAAACAGGTCAGATACTTATTAAGCGATAATAATCGGCATTTACAATTTTTTAGCATTGAATCCCGTCTAATTTGGCGGGATCTTTTTTACTAGGTACTCAATTTGAAACATACCGGTATCGAACAGATCATTTATTATTAAATAACTTCTAAAGTTCGACGAGTTTTAATATACTAAACAGGAGCTTTTGGAGTTATTATTCTGAACCTGATAATCCAATTTCCGTGTGAAAGCATTTTGCATGATATCCTTTTGGAAAACCGCCTACCTGTGTGGATGCCTAGTGATTATTAATTCATTTTCATCAGGTGCACAATGTACTTCCCAACAAAGCATAACCTATGATACGGTTATGATTGGATCCGGAAACACTAATCATAGTTTGTCCTTATCGCAATTTGATCCAACTATTGGTACTTTGGAATCTGTGAGTATCAATTCTGTTGTTTCGGTGAACTATGGATTTAGTCTTACTAATATTAATACCTCTCCAATTAATTTTTCGATTTCAGTAGGTCGAAATGATGATTTTCAAAGTTCGGTTCTCAGCTCACCCTACAGTAGTTCTATCACTGCAGATGTAGGAACTTTTATCGTCAACCCAAATCAAACCATTACTCAGCCGCCCACACCTGTAATTAATCGTTACGATAACGCAATAAGCATAAACAGTAATATCGCCGATTTTATTGGTAACGGAGCGATAGGATTCAGTTACTTTCCGCACACGTATACCAATCACTCCGGCAGTTCAAGTTATCAATATAGCGCAACTGCTAATGATACAATTCATTTCTCTATTACATATATATATTGTAATCAGATTATTCTCCTGCCGGATCTTATCAACTTTTCAGCCGTAAAAGAAAATAATACATCGGTAAAATTATTATGGACCACAATCAATGAGCAACCCGACAGGATATACGAAGTGCAGAAAAGCACAGATGGTTTGAACTTTTTCGCAGCCGGAACGATTTCTTCAAAAATAGATCCGGATAATTCTGGAAATTATTTGTATCACTATGAAGCTAACGCAACAGAAAAATCAAGACTTTGGTTTCGTTTGAAAATAACGGACGCATCCGGAAATGTAAAGTATTCCAATATTAAATTAGTGGACATGGGAACAAATTCCTCAGTTGGAATTTATCTTTATCCAAACCCGTCTGATCAATTTGTAAATATCGTTTTCAATGAATTTAAAAACTGGCAAATAGAAATTCTGGCTGCTAATGGCAGTCTCATTCAAAGAAATAATTCGACAAATGCAATAGCAACACATATCAATTTCATCAAGCCTCTTGCAACAGGAATATATTTTGTTCGGGTGATGGAGGACCAAACCCACAAAACTTATGTCCTTCCTTTAATGGTCAGCAAATAAAGACCAGCTCTTTATATAACTCTTAATTCTGGCTGGGTATTTCAATCTTTAATTCTTCTGCCACCGGCTGTTCCAGAATAGCTATTTTTTCTTTTTTTGCACCAGGTTTGAGTTTGTTGGCCAGCTTGAGGAATTTAACTTCAAACCAATAGTAGGAGATATAAGAAACGATACATACTACCACCAGAGTTGTGATTGGATATGCTACATCATATATCAGTCTGCTTCCTTTATGTTTAATTACTTTCTCAAATAACATCAATAGCAATTGTGCGATGGATGTATGATATAAATAAATGCCATAAGAGATTTTCCCAAGCGTCACTAAAAGTTTATTCTCCAGATTGAAAACAGGATTTTCGTAAATGGCTGCCAACAACACATACCCGAATAAAACACTGCAGATAACCGTATCAAAAAATACTAATCCAAAATTACTGGTGAGTCTTATCACAGAGAAAGTATACAGAAGTGCCAGAACAAGCATTATATACTGGACTAAAGGATGAAAAAATTTCTGCAATAACTTTTTGTATTCTTCTTTTTTTGAATAGATCAAAGCAATCAACAACCCGGTAGTAAACAAATCAAATTTGGTAAAGACCAGTACATAATTATACAACATTATTTTTTCTTCAGAAACGTGACTGATCATTGGAAGAATAAAGTAGATAAATATCCTGCTCATGATACTGAAACTAAACATGGCGTAAATGAGGACATCTATTCTTTTCCTGAAATTGTTGATGAGTATCGGCCAGACTAAATAAAACTGCTCTTCCACACAAACAGACCAGCCAATCTCGAACATGTAGCGGTTCGTAGCAAATACAAATTGAATGTTGATTGCAAAAAATAATAGATAAATGAGGTTGGTTATTAGATCGGACGTATTTACTGTTGTCGCCAGCCCCAGTGCATGCAATGCCCATGGTGAAAGCAGGGTGATAGGTAAGCCCACTGCAAAATAAAGAGGCCAGATCCTTAGAATTCTTTTAATGTAAAATGTTTTGTAACTGATTGTATTTGTTTGATCTTTTTCAGTCAATAAAAAATAGCTGATTAAAAAACCACTCAATACAAAAAAAATATTCACACCCAATCTGCCTGCATTTCTTAAACAGGTTTCGAGAAAATGACCATGGGGATCAAAAGATGAAGTGAAAAAGAATGAATGATGAAATAAGACTAAAGCCGCTGCAAAAAAGCGAATCCCATTTAAATTCTTAAAATAGACCTTCATATTATTTTTTTGCTTGAAGTCCTTCTACAAGATATACTGGAGATTCCTCAATCTTATGGCAATCAAAATACTAAATCTAACCCGGTCAATGATTTACCAGATGCTTAGTAAAGGGGTCATAATTCTCCCTGGGGGCTGAATGGTAAAAATGGTCCTCAGAGATAGCTGAATCAAAAATAGCTTCTAATTTCGTAATATACAAATATTTACGAGTGAATTCTTCTCTGAATCATGATAAAATTTACTTTTTGGGAATCCGGCATTTATTTTCAAAATAATCTACTGATAAATAGTTTATAAAAAATAAAAACCGATTTCAGTCTTGGAGAAGCCGATTTTATGAAAAACTATCGGCTTTTTTTACTGCTGCCTGATTTAATTTGTTACTATTATTCTATTTAATTCTTCTGTATCCAGATCTGCGAAGAATTTTTGCATGGCGGCTCTGTTTGAAGAAACATGAATACATATAGATTGCACCCGGTCACTTTTTATTTTTTTAGGAGTCAATTTATCGATTGCTTTTTGATCGGCATGATAAGAAGGCCAATAAATGCCCCTGCTATCTGGTGTTGAAGTCCAGCCGCCAAGCAGTCCGTATGCTACATTTGTTGAATTGGAATAATCTATCACATTCGTTGAAGTCGGTTGAGGATTGGTGAACCAGCGAACAACTTTAAAACCGTTGGATGGGGTTTCTCCCTTAATGGGTTTACATTCACAACGTCCCGCATCTCCGCGATCAGAATTAAAATCGAATTCGATAAATAATACAACAGATTCACGGAATATCAGGGACTTTTGCACCCTTTCTGTCTGAATATCATCCTGCGCTTTTTCAGCTCCTGCATCTTTTTGCAGATCCGTGGCTTTTTTGACAAAAGCATTCGCTTTGTCGTCGTATACCGCTACTGCTTTTTCATACGCGGCAATCCCGGTTTTATTACCTGTTACTATATCCTGCTGGTATTTGGCATAATGAGCGCTCATGTAATCGCCTTTTAAATCTCCGTAATGATTGGCAGAATCCATATATCTTTTATATACATCCTGCACGGCAGTCATTTTGTTTGCATAATCATTGATATTTGATTGTGCTCTTGTACCTAAATCCTTCAGCCAGTCGATCCATTGCTGCATGGAATCTTTATTAACAATAACCTGCCAGACAATTTTTACCCAATGTGGAGGACGTATCGGGTAGGCCAGTACGTTTTCGTTGGCATCCCGGAAGCCGGAGGAAGCATATTCATAGATTTCGACGGGTTCATTCCAGTGCTCTTTTTGAGCAACCCTGCGAACCAGGCTTCCTGTCAGTTCCCGGAGGCGGTATTGCATCGTGACTTCTTCAGAAACTATCGGGTTGAGCATTTTCTGCGTGCTGTCTTCCAAGCGATCTTCATCGACATAATTGTCGTTCGGACAGGCAGCGGGCCAGTCCGGGCAAGTTTGCGCATATATGTGGGCGTTATAAATAATCAAACCTGCAGTGAAAGCCAGGATGAGGAATGTTTTTTTCATAATAATCTTTTCAAAAACAGGAACTGAATGTAATGCGTTTTTATTTTTTATCATTGATCTTTACTCTTGATTTGCAATTTCCATTAGTGGCATTGCCAAAATAATAATTGGGACGGCCGTTTATACCCGTGCCAGTAGCATCAGTACATAGACTAGTTCCGGTAGATTGCATGTATGTTGTGTATTCGATCTTTTTCAGTTCGCCATTTTCTTTGTAAAGAGTAGGGTTGAAATCCTTTACAGTGGGAAGCGTAGAATGAATCCCATTTTTTTCAACAATATTCGCAGCTGAATATCTCATTATGCAGTCTTCGTTACCACTGGTTTCTCCATTTTGCACACCTATAATACTCTTGTACATGTAATCTGTGAATGTTCCATTTTTGAGAGTCGTATCATTAGGCAATACTTCTTTTCCCTTATAAAATAGCCTTACCTTTTTTTTGATTCGGTGATTTTCATCTCCGCAACAGATTTCTTGTGCAGTGCAAATAATTGACTGACCGTCTTCAGATGTGCTATACATTGGTTTCTCTAAATCATGATCGCCATGATGAGGCACATTGGAGCAATGCAACATTTCGTGTGCGATAGTAACAGAAAAATAATCCGTAATGACCTTCCCTTTTCCGTTTGGATTGGAGGTGACATTTCCGTTTTGTGATACATCTGCTCTTGTTACAGCATATCCGCTTTCGCCGGGATCGAAGTCTTCAGCGATGTACAGAAATGCATAATTTCCCGGAGGACCGATATCATCACCGCCTGTCTTTGGTACCGCTGCGCAAGCACCTTCATCCGAAGTAGATTGGACAATCAGGATTCCGTGCTGATCGACGCTGTGATCAACCTCATCTCCATTTTCATTTTCATCATTAAAATTGAGTACTTTATCATAGAGAAACGTGTCTTTTACTGAGTCGTCAATGAATTTTTGTTGATCGGGATTGGTACTAATTTTCCGGCCAAACTCTTCCGATCTGAATTTATAATGTACTTCTATTCCTGTTACTCCCTTGTATAATGCAAACCCGTCCTCAGCCCGGTCATGGTAGTTCTTTTCGACACCTGTCTTTTCATCAGTTTTATTTTTGAGTTTATTGCAAACCATCACATCTCTTGTAGTCGGATCAGTGCGAATATGTTTAGCCTCTTCAGAAAAACCCCGGTATTCTTCATAAGCAGTATAGCCATCTCCTTTGTAATCTTTATTAAGATCTTTTGGCAAATCATCATCATCGCTGTTGGAGGCAAGATTTTTATCAAAAATGCCCATTTGTTTTTCCCATTCGTCCGCAATATGATTGTGGTTATCATCATAAGGAATAAATATCGTATCTCTTTTGTCATCTTTAAAATGCGCCCAAATAGGTTTCTGCTCCTCCCCAAAATCATCCTGTACAGTAACTTTTATTTTGAGTGAACCGTAACTTCCGTAATCATAACTCGTAACGATTGCAATAAAATTTTCGCCAGAATCCTTTTTGGATTTTAGCAGATCATTTGCATAAGAATCCTGGCCTTTTTCAGGATTTTTTTGAAGGAGAGAATCAAAAATCAGATCGGGTTTCGTATCGGCATCTTTTTCCTGGGGATAGTTCATGCAGATTCCCTTTATTTTGGATGAATTCAGCATATACTCTACTTTGAATTTTCTTCCCGGCAATGGCAGGTCCGGGCGTTTTTTGTCCACCACATACACACGAAATGCGATGGAGTTTCCATGATTTTGATCTGCAGAAGGTTTTTTATCATGCTCTGCTGTATCCGGAATAGGAGGACCTTCAGGAATCCATTTCTTATAATCGTCTGTCTGGAGAAGACTTGGATAACTTACTGTCTGAACAATAGCATCGTATTCCGGTGGTTCCTGGTTTGTGATCAAAATATGAACACTTGTCGTAAAAGTAATTTTGTCTGATCCGGTCCAGCCTCCGGGAATTTGCCCCTCGACGGTTTTGCTTTCAGAATAAGAAATATCATATCCATATTTTGTTTCTGCGATGGAAGCCATGCCGCCATTTACTGGTGAAGACTGTATTGCCTCCTGATAATTGGTATTTTTGGAAACCGGGTAATTCCAGGATTGAAAAATACCGCACATGGCTAACATCGATCCAATACCTGCTTTGCCAAGATTCGAAGCATCTACTGTGATCGTCCGATTCCCTTTCGATTTGGAAGTCGATTTTCCGCTCGCTTGGATAGTATAATCGTTCGGTAGAGAAATCTGAAAATTTCCTTTTTTACTTTTTCTGTTGTAAGTAAAATTCACATGTATTCCTGCTGCGTCAATATTGCTTCCTCCTGTATATTGGGTGGTCGTACTCGCATCACAGGAGCTTTGTATATCGGAGGAGCTGGAAGTGACATCAAACATACCTTTAAAGGGACGCATGTAGGGTTTCAGTTTATTATCCGGATTTGTAATTAATGTGAAATCGTCTCCGTTGATCAATGCGATCATCGAATCAGATGAAAAATCAGATGAGATGGTAAAATTCAAAGAACCTGTATGGGTGTACTTGCAAGCTCCGGAAGTGGAACTCATATCGGTAGCACCGATTGCCGTTCTGCTGACTGTGACAAAAACTTTCCATGAGTTCTCATATCCTGCCGGCAACCCTTCATCTTTTATATTGTATTGCGCCATCATTTTTTTCTTATAAGCCTCTGCACTTTTCTTCAATTGTTCTATGTCGGTTTGCTGGCACAGGCAATTCCCTGAAAAAAAGAGGATCAGGGAAATGGAAGGGATAACAGAAAGTATTTTCATTAGGCTAAAGAATTTGATGTTTTTCTTCGTCGAAAAATTGACGGCATAAAAAAGTATTGTCATTTTTCATCTTAGTTAAAAGTAATAATTGCGAATATATATTAACGTTATAAAGCAAGATAACGATGCGCTTTCCGAAGTATCCCGATAGTTTTCATGATGAATTCGCCTGTCAGTGGCACTGTTGATTTTTGGCATTTACTAATCTGAGATATTGATTGGCGCCATCCGACCATTTGCCGTTCGCTATGCTCAGGACAGAGGTAAATCCATTGAGTGCTTCACGTTGCAGGGAGACGAGCATCTGCAGGGTGGCACGATCTGTAAGTCCTTCTCCAAATTTCGCATCACTTTCAAGTTTGTCTATTATGGCCACCTGATCCTGTATCTGTGGTATATATTGGTGTAGAAGCGCATTTACCTTTCCAAGGTAGCCATCTCTCGCTGCAATACACCTGCTTTCATAGGTGATCGCTCTTTCCCTGGTGCATTGGCAGGTAGGTCCGGCATAACCACCCTGCTGCACTTCCGGGCAGTTAGGCCCTGCCTTGACTTCTTCCATGGTTACCTGTCCTACTTTGGCGCTGAGTTCATTAATAAGCTGGTTCATGGGCATAATGGCACTCTGCGCCTTGCCTATTTCCTGCATGAGTGCAACATTTGTTGTGTAGGCTTTTGCCGGATGGTTACCCGACTGAGCAGCAGCAGGATTTGTCCCGTTTTGCATGGCCTGTTGTGCTCTTTGCATTGCCTGCTGTTGCATTTCTGCGATTTGTTCAGCCGTAGGCGCAGATGGGGCAGTACTCATGGCAGTATTCCCACTATTTCGCATATCATCCATGGCTGCCTTGTTGAGTTTTTCCAATTGCTCGGTCAGGTCGTTAAAAACCGGGCCATTATCTTTAATGCTTATCCGGCCATCGGCGTCTTTTGTCGTTGTGCAAGAACCATAACAAGGCTCGCTTTTTTCAGGCAGCGGAACCCTGGAAATGAAACTGTTGATTTGAATATTGGCTGGTTTCTGGGCATTTCCAGCAATCGAAACGCTTAAGAAACTAACAGCGAAGCATATGCGAAGTATGTACATAGATATTTTTTTCAGGTTGAGTATTTTATTTTTTTGGAGTATTGTTGTTTTTGGGAGCGTTCGTCTTATTTTCAATATGAATGGTATAGAAAGCGTATATCAACGCTTCTTCAAGCTTTGGATTGATTTGCTTGGCATCAAACTTTTTATCGACCAGTACCGGACTATTGTTCTGAATAGGTATTTCAAAATCAATATCAAGCATCTCTGCGAGTGGTGGATTATTTGCACTTTCCTTCACCTTGTTAAACATTTCCATAATTTTCTGGTAGTCTGCAGCCGACTTGTTACCCGCCTCCGTTTTCATCTGCTCTGCAATGCTTTTCATTTGCGCAATCATTTGCTCATTTTGTTGTTGGTATTTGTCTGCTGCTTCCTGTGCCTTGCCTGATTCCGCCAGACGTTTTCTTTCTTCCATGTTTTCAAAAAACTGAGCTCCTGTTACTCCCAGATTTGCCGGATAACTATTGGGTACTTTCCAGAGTCCGTTCTCGGGGGGATCAGGATAAAAATTAGTGAGGAGAATAGTATCTTTTTCTTCATCGCAAAATTCCATTCTCAATCCCTGTAGATTGACTGTATATTTTTTTGTTCCTATATACACCGGAACAGGACCGGGGGCGGATATTTCATTTGCTATTAGTTTGCAATCTATCTGTGGAAGTGCTTTTGAAGCGTAACGATTGCCGATCTTTTTAGTATCGTCAAGTACAACCCATTTGTAACATTGGTTTGAATTAGGTTGAAAATCAGGGCCTATTTTGCATTCGCCCTTTACATGTGATATTTGGTAGCCTTTGGCCTTTCCAACTTTGACATCCATGTCTACACTCAGCGTGAAACTATTCATTATATCATCCAGTTCCTGTAAGTATTCATCTTCTCTTTCTCTTTGGCCAGATTCGTTCTCAAGCATACCAGCCGATCTGATTAATTCCATCTGGTAGTTGATATTGCCTATTTGCCTCCAGTCGTTTTGTTTCAGCTTTTTAAAATAGAAATCGAAATTGTCGAGAAACATCTGCCCGATATTTTTTACATCGGTGGTATGAATAGAGCTCATTTGGGGAGCATTGGGATCGTCGTCATTGAGTTTTGTTTGTCCTGATAACTCGCAAAACCTGCCGACTGCATAATAAGTTTGTTGAACGGCTTGTGCTGCTTTGAAGTGCTTATGATATTTATCTACGAGTTTTTGAGCTCGAAAATAAAGATGATTGGATATCCCATTGATCGCCTCGCTGAGAGCATCTAAATCAAAATAGACACAGGGTCCTGAACCAAAAATATATGGCCCCAGTGCTTTATCTTCTTCTTCCGTTAGTGTGGTTTTATTAAGACCAAGGCTGATATATTTTTTGATCAATGACAGGCCTTTATTCATAATAGTATCCTCCGGATGAGGGAAATCTCTCACATAATGAGAAATTGTGGTATCAAATGTCTTTTTGATATTTGAATCGCATGCGTAACAGTTATATTCAAATTCGGGGGGGGCTGGAATATTGAGGTCATTTGCCTTATCACGACGGTGATCTTTATAGTATTTGATCACGAAATCATAGTCCTTTTTTGCATTTGTGCAGAAAGCGCTGATCTCATCACCGGTAGCGTTCGTACCTGTTATAATATTTCCATTAGTTTTTGTTCCTGTTGGGTTTATTCCGGAACCCCCTTTGGTTGATCCATTGCCTGGTTTAACGTCGGGCGAGAGAATGTCCTGCCCCTGTTCAATTTTGTAATCCTGCCACAGTTGTTGCAAATGCTGCGCATCAGGCAGAAGGACACTATTCAAATCATGTGACGGCAGATCTGCATTGTTTGCCGGATCATTTAACTGCTTTATCCAGTCATTAAGATAATTAAGGCCGTTTTCGACTATCTTATTCCAATCATCCTGCCCCCCGCCCTGTACCTGTACTGAACCGTCCGGATTTACTGTAGCAGTACCTCCTTTGCTGATACTGTCTTTGTTAATTATAAAAACATTTTTTTTTGTTGCACTCCAATGACCATTCCACCAGAGGAAATGATTTTTATTCTGCGTGTTTGCGGTGCTGTTAGTATTTAATTGCCCGAAACAGAATGATATCGGAATGGTGAGTAGAATGACGAAATAAACAATGATATTTTTCATTTGTATTCTTTCGGGTTTTCTATCAGTTTCAGTACGGGTTTAATGGTCAATTTGCGGTATTCCATAATTTTTTGTAACTGAATAAGCCATTTTATGACTCCCAGGATTAGCTTTATAAAGAGAGTAAAAAAACCGCCACATTTCAATCGGATGAATATCTGATTTTATTATTAGTAGTTGCCCATTAACGTTAGTAAAAGGTACGGAAGCGGCTGCTTTTGAATGCAGCCGCCTGTTCCAGTTATGAAGTGAAAAACCGAATTACATCTTCACAAATTCCACGCGACGGTTATTTTCTTTTCCTTCCGGAGTATTATTATCGCTGATTGGTTTGGTGTCTCCGAAACCCTTGGTTGAAAGTCTTGAAGCATCAATGCCCATACTCACCAATTGCGCTTTTACAGCATCTGCACGTTGTTGAGACAGCTGTATATTGTGTTGAGAATTTCCGCTATTGTCAGTATGTCCGTCAATTTCAAATTTTAGTGAAGCATCTTGTTTCAGCAGATTATAAATCTGGTTAATGGTTCCCATCGATTCGGGCTTCAGTGTGGATTTATCGACATCGAATAATATTCCATGCGTGATGATTTTTGCATCTGTGGTAATTTTCTTATAAATATCGATTCCACCTGCTGCGATTCGGATGTTTTTGATAAAGGAAGTTTCATATCCGGCTATCACAAAATTCACACTCTTTGCTTTGCCTTCCAGGTTGTTGACATTGGCTACGCGAAATTGATCAATATATATTTTACCAGCATTTTTATTGATCGCAATGGCGATATGATGCCAGCTCATAGCCTGGTCGGTGCCTACCTGCAGCTGATCAGGATAAGCTACATCACCGGTTGTCCAGGCAAGGCCGTCACCATTTCCAAAGTTGATTTCCTTAATCATACCATCACCCTGACCAAAATTGATATTTACGTGTGCGAGACCAAAGCGTTCATTCTTGAAATCAAATTCAACCGTGAACTGGTCGGGCATATAGGCCTGACTGGTCATTCGTGGAGTAAATGTGGCGCCATCTCCTTTAGGTATCCGAATCACATTTTGACCATCTTCGGATTGTATATCCATCTGTCCTTCACCAAGTGCAAACTGGGAAGGAATTTCTCCTGTTTTTTCATCGGTCAATTGAGAATTGAAGATGATCTTGTCTCCGGGAACAAAATCGTAATTCGTATAGGTTTTTAGTGATGCCGACTGGCCGCCATTTGATGAGTTATTATTGCTTTGATTGTTTTGAACAGTCTGCTGATTACTGGATGAAGATGCATCCTGCTTTTTATCCTTATTCTTTTTCTTGAATAAATTGCCAATGCCCTGCTCGGCTTTGTCAAGCCCTTTATTGGCTGCATTATCCATATCATTGTTTGCGTGATTGGCTGCATTATCCTTGGCAACCTGGTTGGGATCGTTTACCTGTGCCTGTACGTTAAAGGCAGCGAGGCAAAAGCAAATAGTGGCAGGTAGAAGTATCTTTTTCATTTTTTTTCTTCAAATAAAAAAATAAAAAAGAAGCGGGTCAATCGGATGAAGATATGATTTTAGTCAATGGTCCATAGTTCATAGACAATAGATCAACAGTTACTGTTTTGGTTTTAAAATCTTCGCTACGGCTTCCGCCTTCGAATTCACATGCAGTTTCTCATAAATATTACAAATATGGGTGCGGATTGTGCTGATGCTTACAAAATATTTTTCTGCAATTTTTTTATAGCTTAATCCCTCTACCAGTGAATACAAAATTTCATTTTCACGTGTAGTCAGCCGGTAATCTTCTTTGGCGACAGGCGATTTTGATTGAAAAGATTTTATAACTTTTCTGGCAATGCTTGCGCTCATCGGGGCTCCGCCATGATAGAGTTCTTTGATGGCTTCAACAATTTCTTCAGACGGAGTCTTTTTCAGGAGATAACCTGAGGCGCCCGCTCGAATTGCATCAAAAATCTTTTCATCATCCTCAAATACTGTAAACATAAGGATCTGTATTTGAGGAAAATCAGATTTTACAGTACGCACCCCTTCAATTCCGGAAATATGAGGCAGCCCGATGTCCATAAGAATAATATCGGGCATTACTTTGCCGATTTCACTGATAACATTTAGCAGATTATTCAGGGATGCAACACATTTCATTCCATCGGTCCGGTTAAAAAGGCTTTCCAGACTATTGCGCAGGGTATTATTATCTTCTATGATTGCTACTTTGATCATTTTTTCAAAATTCAAGGATAAGGAGAAAAGCCGCAATCGGATATTCATTTGATTTTTACTTTAAAATCAATCTGCGTACCCTGATTGATAGCAGAGTTGATATTCAAAGTTGCTTTCATTGCCTTGGCGCGGCTTTGCATATTCATGATCCCGTTTCCCCTGGGTAATTTTCCAGTTATAAATCCACAGCCATTATCAGATATTTTGACTTCCAGTATTGAATTGTTATGTGTAACATCAATCGTTACATGGCTCGCTTTTGCATATTTTACGATATTATTAATTGCTTCCTTCAGGATAAGGTACATATGTTGCCTGAATTCCATAGGCAATTTAACCTGTTGCAGGTTGTTATGAATTGTAATATTATATTCGATGTCTTTCGCTTCAAAAAGATTTGACGCGAATTGCTGAATACGTAGCATCAGATTTTCAAGTGAATCATTTCTCGGGTTAATACTCCAAACAATATCATCCATCTTTTCCATTAATGAAAGCGAATTGTCTTTGATGACCGAAGCCATTTCAACAGACTGGCTTTCTTTTTTTTCTTTCAATATCATATCACTCAGAATAGAAATTGAACTTAGGGTGGAGCCGATATCGTCGTGGAGATCAGTAGAGATTTTTGAGCGCAGTCTCTCCAATCTTAATCTTTGTTCGAGACGGTATTTGTAAATTGAATAAATGAACCCAATGAAGAATATGGCGCAAATTGTAACGAACCACCAGGTTTTCCAGAAAGGTGTATTGATATGAATCGCGATGGGATAAACCGGGCCCCAATTGCCTGCATAATTGGCAGCTTTTACTTTGAAGACATAATCACCGGGAGAAAGATTCGTATAGACAGAAATATTCCTGTTCGTATTGATCCAGTTCTTATCAACTCCGCTTAACTGGTATGCATACGTGTTTTGCTCCGGTTTATAATAGGTAATTCCGGTAAATTCAAATAAGATTTTGTTTTGATTATAGTTTAAATCCAGGTTTTTTATCGGAGAATCTGCCTGGATGGTAGTATCATTGACCTGTGTCTGCGTAATGATCACAGAAGGAGCATCGGACCTTGGTTTGATATCCTTTTGGTTGAAAGTTGTAATGCCATTTCCCTGTGCAATGAGAAGTTCTTCGCTATCAAATCTCCTGATCAGAAAGCCGGGCGGATTGCCATTGATCCCGTCAATGCCTCCGAAAACTGTAAATGAATTCCTGTCGAAATCATAAAATACGAGATGTGCTTCCGTCAGGCACCATGCATTTCCCCGCGTATCAGTACATACTGACATCATTTTTTCTTCTTTATCCAGCAGCGGAGAATTAAGATATTCATATTTTTCAGTGATCGGATCAAAATGAATCAAACCATTGTTGGATGCTACCAGCAGAGTGCCGTCTTCTCTTTCTGCAATTTCGTGAGGAGTACAGCCATTGCTCTCGGTCGAAAGGGCATATGCAATAAAAGATTCTTTAGAAGGAACATATTTGTAGAGATAGTTATTTCCACATAACCAAAGATTATTTTTTTTGTCTGCAAAAAATTTCCAGACAATATCATCTTTTAGTCCGCTTCCGTCATTGACATCATAGTGATGGATTTTATGAAGTCTTGTATCAAACAGATCGACTCCCTTTTTGTAACAGGCAATCCAAACCAGATCCCCCTGAATAAAGACTGAATTCGTTTTTAATTTGGTAAGCGTATCGTGTTTGCGGGCTTTATCAATTTTATCAATGATGTGAAAGTTCTTATCCATGATAAAAATTCCTGCTAATGTAGATATCCAGATCCTACCCGAGGAATCAGTCGCAATGCCGGAAATATTTTGCGCATCTTCTGTATGCAATTGTTTGAATTCATCAGAACGTTTTATGATATGAAAATCTGAATCCAATATCGCCATTCCGTATTTGCCATGCCAGGCGGAGATGAAATAATAAGGTATGCCATTTATGAAAGTCTTTTGCAGATCTACTTTTTCACCACTCATGGAAAGATCGAAATTTCTGAAAGCGCCGGTATGCGTTGCCAGTCTGCCTACAATGGATCCGCCCACCCATAGAATACCCGCATCATCAGTCAATATAGAATTGATAGCGAGAGCCTGTTCCTGGTTTTTTTTCTGGAATTCGCCACCTGGATAAAGAATAATATGGTGTATGTCGGGTGCTTTATAATTTAAAACAGGAATCTTCAGAACTCCGTCAAAAGTAGCTGCCCATAAAATTTCATCGGCGCCGGAATAAGTTACCGCAAAACTCACGACGATATTGTTCTGATTGTTGTTGATAGGAGCATCCCATTTATATCCAATGAATTGTTGCCGGTCTGCATCATACTTAAAGAGACCTTCTGCCCAGGTGCCGATCCATAAATTTTTATAATCGTCTACCAGGATTTTTATGACAGAAATTGGAGCATTCGGTCTTTGGGCATCGACAGGAACTCTTCTGAAATCATAATTTTTTTTGTTAATAAATACGATATCCGTGTAAGTGCCAAGTACGAGTTCGTCATGATTGTAACTACTGATACTTAATATAAAACGGGATTGCGGTTCATTATTCTTAATATCATTCCATACTTCTTCAAATTTTTCTTGCTTTGAATTCAATCGTGAAAGTCCTTTTGCATTAATTGCCCAAACGATGCCCGATTCATCAATCATGATTTTATTATCTCCGTCATAATTTAGAGTTCCAAAAGCTGAGTTAAATACTTTGCACCGGAAATTATAAGCATTCATACGTGCAATGCCCCCGTTTGTTCCGATCCATAAAAACCCATTCTTGTCTTCGGTGATTGAGTTGATTGTATTGTAAGGAAGCGATGTTGTATCACCCAGGTAATGTCTTATATATTTTATATGTGTGCCATCAAACCTGAACAAACCATTTTCAGTGCCAAGCCACATGAACTGGCGACTGTCCTTAAACATGCATCGAACAGTTTTTATATCTGCTTTTTCCAAAGCATCAGGTATTTCAAAGTGAATTGGATCTTTATTGATGGTATATGAAAGATTCTGGGCCTGGAGAAAAAATGGCAAAAAAAGAAATATGACAACAGCCTTGACCATGGAGTTTTCGTTCCTGAAAGATAATAAAAAACCTTACGGGTATGGGTTCGGTTTTTTCAATTTTATGACAGGCCAGTTGATCCGGCAATTCTGTCAAGAAAAACCCTTCTTTTTATCGTCTTAATATTGATTTTTGATGGTAGGTAGCCGCATATATATTCTCAACTATTTGGGGTAATTTTGTGTTATACAAATGTATTTTATGTTGCAGTTGCCGGTTTATTTGGATCATAATGCTACCACGCCTTGCGATCAGCGTGTAGTGGAAGCGATGTTGCCTTATTTTACCGAGCGTTTCGGCAATGCTGCAAGCCGCAATCACGTCTTTGGCTGGCAGGCCGAAGAAGCGGTTGACTATGCCCGTGAGCAGGTGGCTGATTTGATAGGAGCAGAACCAAAAGAGATCGTTTTTACATCAGGTGCTACCGAGGCATGCAATCTTGCAATAAAAGGGTTGCTTGATATCTATTCAGATAAAGGCAATCATATCATAACAGTTGCTACAGAACACAAAGCTGTTTTGGATACCTGCAGGCACCTGGAGAAAATGGGCGCTGCGGTTACTTATTTACCTGTGAATTCAGAAGGACTGATCAATCCGGAAGAATTGAAAGCTGCCATCAGGCCAACAACAATTCTTATCTCGGTCATGTATGCCAATAATGAAACCGGAGTTATTCAACCGGTAAAAGAAATAAGCAGGATTGCAAAAGAAAAAGGAATCTTATTTTTTTCTGATGCAACACAGGCGGTTGGAAAAATTCCTGTTGATATAAATCGGGATGGAATTGATCTGATGGCATTCAGTGCACACAAAATATATGGACCTAAAGGAGTGGGGGCATTGTATATAAGACGTAAGAACCCAAGAGTAAAACTCAGAGCACAGATTGACGGAGGCGGCCATGAACGGGGCATTCGAAGCGGTACTTTAAACGTTCCGGGAATTGTCGGTTTTGGTAAAGCTTGTCAGCTTTGCGCAGAGGAAATGGAAGTTGAAAGCAAACGGACAAAAATATTGCGTGATAAACTTGAAAATGCATTACTCCGCCTGGAGCAAACCAATGTCAATGGCAGCAGAGAACATCGCTTACCGCATGTATCTAATATTTCTTTTAAATGTGTTGAAGGTGAAAGCTTGTTGATAGGATTGAATAAAGATCTTGCTGTTTCATCAGGATCGGCCTGTTCTTCCGCTTCTGTTGAGCCTAGTTATGTCTTAAAAGCATTGGGAGTTGCTGACGATCTTGCTCACAGTTCTATTCGTTTTGGATTGGGACGATACACATCAGAAGAACAGATTAATTATGCCATTGAAAAAATATGTAAAATAGTTGGAGGGCTTCGCGAAGCGACAATGAGAATCCAGAATGAAGAATACAAAATCTAAAAATAATTAAATGGGATTTTTTACGTTGAAAACTGGTCGGATATTTAGTATTTTAAATTTATAATAATGATTTACGTAAGTGATAAAGCAAAAGAAAGAGTAAATCAGCTCATGAAGGAAGCTGATATTGCCGGCAGGCCTGATTATTTTTTAAGAGTTTCAGTAGTCGGAGGAGGATGTTCAGGTCTTAGTTATAAAATGGATTTCGATAATCAGCAAAAACCCATGGACCAGGTATTTGAAGACAATGGAGTTAAAGTAGTAACTGACCTAAAAAGCTTTTTGTACCTCGTCAATACCACACTCGAGTTTTCGGATGGGCTCAATGGTAAAGGGTTCTTTTTTAATAACCCCAATGCAAGTCGAACCTGTGCATGCGGCGAGAGTTTTGCAGTTTAATTTCTTCAAAAAAAATTATTTTATAAGGCCTTCCACTTACACGGAAGGCTTTTTTATTGCTGCTCCATATAGCTTTAACAGTTAATGTTTTATGACGAGGTTACAAAATGCTCTGGTGTTTTTACTAATATAAAAATGAAGGTTGGTTAGGGTGTTTTACGATTTGAAAAGGGTTGTGTTTTGATTAATTTTAACTTGATTCATAGATAGTCCAATCCAATGAAAATAATCCAGGCCCATGAAAACATTTATACTTCGGTTATTCATTACTGTCAGGGTCTATTTCTTAATGACCTTGTTATTTTTCTTCGGCATTCGATCTTACTCGCAGCTGAAGATTGATTACGGAAAAAGTTATGTCAATCTCACCAAAGGAACGAGCGGAGGTACGATTGAACCCGGCGATATTCTTGAAATCAGGGCAACCTTTGTAGTCGGGGGATCAACCAATGCGGATTATGTTGATAGTTGCGCTTATTTTGATGTGATCCCTGCCAATACAATATACCTCCCCGGAACCTTAGCCATTCTTACCAACGAAGGAAAAGTATATAAAAGTTTTACGGATGCTCCCGGCGATGACCCGGGATGGATTTCAGGAAGTAATGTGCAGATCAATATGGGATATAAAAATGCACCTATTGCAACCTGGTCAAGAAGAGGAAGGATTAAGTACAACGACCGGCCTTCTTTTTTTGGATCCACTTGTATTATGGTCGCTTCTTATCATGTGCAGGTAGCAGGAGCTTATGGAACCAAGATCAGTATCGGCGGCGGTTCAATCAGTTATTACCCTAATGTGGCTGGCGGTTCATTGACCTCGATTACCTTCCCCAATGACTCGATCATGGTATTTAATAATTACGGAATTTGTACCAATACATCTCCTACCAATGCAATTATTTCCGAATCGAGTGGGACCTTTGGTTCGGGAAATATAAAAGACAGAGTTGCTTCAACCAAAGTTCCAGCAAATTATACTTATGCTACTTTCAGCAGTACTGCTGGTATGCCGAATGACTATTATTATGGAGTGTCTAACAATACCAGTGGAGGTACCACAGGTGTGAATGGATATTCAACTTCAAATGCTTGGGCAATTCCTGATAATTCACAGGCTAATTCACATAGAATTTTTAAGGTATGGGATATTATTGGTGACCATACCGGTGCTGCAAATCCAGCTTTGGGTAATCCTCCGACAGATGACAGTGCCGGTTCGACAGGAGGTTATATGGTGGTGGTGAATGCTTCTTATAAAACCGATATCGCTTTTCTTGATACGGTTACGAATCTTTGTCCGAATACTTATTATCAATATTATGCCTGGTTCAGAAATATCTGTTCTAAATGTGCCTGTGACTCTGCCGGAAGAGGACCCAGTACATCAGGATATATTCCCACAGCTCTAAACGATTCATCAGGAGTTTATCCTAACCTTACTTTCAATGTAAATGGTTTCGATTATTATACTACCGGAAATATTTTATATAGTGGTCAATGGGTCAGAAAAGGATTTACTTACCTGACAGGTCCTACTCAGACAAGCATGGTTATTTTTATTCGTAACAATGCTCCCGGTGGGGGAGGTAATGACTGGGCTATTGATGATATCGGTGTTGCAAGCTGTATTCCTGATATCGCACTGACGCCGAATAAACCTGATACTTTGTGTATGGGTTCAGATGACACGGTGAGATTTAAAGTAAGCGCTTTCTTTAATAACTATACAGAATGGAAACTGGAAAGAAGTATCGATAATGGAGTTACATGGACTTCACCTGGAAATGATACAACAGGTGCACCAGCTTCGGGATCTGCTACTCCTGTTTATAATCCTGCCACCAATTTATATGAGTATACTGCTACGCGTTACTATCAACTGAATATGATCGATACTAAAATCATTTATCGACTGACAGTTGCTTCCACTCCTTCAAATCTGACGAACAGTAGCTGTGCCTATGTCGCATCCGCACCGAAGATTGTTTACGCAGTCAACTGTATGGTTGTGTTGTCGACCAGTGTGGTTTTCAATGGACAGCTCCAAAATGGATTTGCAGCTTTGCAGTGGGTTAGTTCAAATGAAGTGGCGAATGTCAGCTATGTGATTGAACGGAGTGATAATGATCAAACGCATTTTAAACCCATAGCAACAATAACCGGACACGCACCGGAAGGTTCCGGAGATGTATATAATTTTACCGATCCTGTTCCGGTGAATGGGTCTTCTTACTACCGGATTAATATAACCGTAAATAATTATCATAGTTATAGCAGGGTTATTTTGTTAAGCAGTACGGATATCGTTTTCGATGTAAAATCGCTTGTGAATCCGTTTACAAGTTCGATTTCATTTGATATGACGGTTCCGGAAAACCAGATGGCTGTATTTATTGTGAACGATGCGATGGGAAGAATACTCAAACAGGAAATGCAGCCTGTTAACAAAGGATTGAACAGTGTCAGGATTTATGGATTGGATGCACTTCCGGGCGGACTCTATTTCCTTCAGGTGCATTACACGGATAAAGTAATTACAAAAAGAATTATAAAAACACTCTGATAATCATAAAAGGGCTGAAGCCCTGATCCAATTATCAATATTTGTTGTACCAAAAAATAAATCCCGCTTATCAGCGGGATTTTTCATGCAGTTGGTTTTGGTTCTATTTTTTTACCTAACCATAATATTTTTCTGAGGAAGGTTTGTCTGTTTTGAACAGCGAATATAGGAGAAAATGGTATGTTAAAAAAATTTTTTAATGATTTTACATTCGATTTTTTTATAGTAATCCATCAAATACATGGGACAAAAGATTATATCATTATTTTCGTGTTTATGTGGGCAGTTTGTAAAAAAGAATTCAGGCAGTTTTTCAGTAGTCTGACCGGTTATATCGCCATTATTGTTTTTTTATTGGTGAACGGGTTATTACTTTTTATTTTTCCTGATACAAGTATTTTAGATTTTGGATATGCGACCCTGGATAAATTTTTTGAACTTGCTCCATGGATATTATTATTGCTTGTCCCGGCAATCAGTATGCGAAGTTTATCAGAAGAGTTCAGAACGGGCACTTTCGAAATTCTCGAAACCAAACCCTTGAACAACTGGCAGATCATCTCTGGAAAATATATAGCGAACCTGTTTGTTATTTTGATAGCGATTCTCCCAACCACTGTTTATTTTATTTCAATTCAGCAGCTCTCTACCCAGGGTGGTATCGACACGGGAGCAACCATGGGTTCATATATAGGTTTGTTTTTCCTGAGCGCTGTTTTTGCATCCATTGGTATATGCTGCAGCAGCTTTACCAATAATGCAGTAGCTGCTTTTATTGCAGCTGCTTTTTTTTGTTTTTTGATATATAATGGATTCAATGCGCTCAGTAAACTGCCCATCTTCAATGCAGGAGCAGATTATTATATTGAAATGATGGGAATTGATTTTCATTATCGAAGCATCAGTCGCGGTGTGATTGATAGCCGGGATATGATTTATTTTATAAGCGTTATATTTTTCTTTCTTTCTGTCACTAAAAGAAATCTTGATTCACATTCATGAACAGATGAAACGATGAATAATATATTGTCATCAAAATATGGGTTGATTTATTTATTGTTCATTATAATTATAGTGAACTACCTGGCTTCTGTCTGGCATTATCGCTTCGACCTTACAGAAGACAGAAGATTTACATTAAGCACTCCTACAAGAAAGCTATTGCGCAATCTGAATGAACCTGTCAATATAGATGTGTTTTTGGAAGGAGATATGCCTTCCGGTTTTAAAAAATTAAGAAATTCTACCAAGGAATTACTGGAAGATTTTAAAGAAATAGCAAAGAAAAATATCAGGTTCAGGTTTAAGAAACCACTGGAAGGATTAAATGATTCTGCAAAAGCGGGCTTAATGGATTCATTACAGCAAATGGGATTGAGTCCGATGAATGTGAAGGCCCAGACCAGGGAGGGTGAAGGACAGGAACAACAATTTATTTATCCAGGGGCAATACTGACATATAAAGACCGGGTGATTGCAGTTGATTTTTTACAGGGACAAAGCGCAGTGAATGGAATTAATTCACTCAACAACGCAGAAGCATTGATGGAATATAAATTGGTCAATGCAATGCATAAGCTCACTCAGGACTCGTTGGCAATAGTGGGTTACCTGCTCGGCAATGGTGAGCCTTTTAATGAAAATGTGTACGACCTTGTCGAAAGGAATATTAAAAGAAATTATGGATTTTCCTTCTTACCTATTGATAGTATAAGATCGATACCATCTGTATTCAATGCGATCGTTATCGTAAAACCTTCAAGAAAATTCACGGATGAGCAAAAATTGAAAATTGACCAATACATCATGCATGGAGGCAAAGTAATGTGGATGATCGATAATTTATATGCAGAAATGGATAGCCTGCGCCGAACCCAAAATGAATTTATTGCTTTCGACAGGGGTTTGAACCTGGAGGATTTATTGTTTAAATATGGAGTACGTATTAACCAGGACCTGGTGCAGGACCTTAATTGTGATAAGACTCCTACCGTGGTTGGAATTGTTGGCGGAAAACCACAGGTAGAACTTCTGCCATGGCCTTATTCTCCTCTGCTGACTAACAATAACGGGCAACCGATTGCAAAAAACCTGGATTATATCTTATCACAATTTCCATCCAGTATTGACACAGTCAAAGCACCCGGCATAAACAAAACTTTTTTGTTAACTACCGGCGATGCATCCAGGACTTTAAGCACACCGGCATTGGTATCCTGGAATTCTATCCGGAATGAAGAGGACCTGAAAAAATTCAATAAATCATTTATTCCCGTTGCTGTACTATTGGAAGGTAAGTTTCATTCCTTATTTATCAACAGGCTCACGAATGTTATGAACGATTCGCTCAATAATATTCATCAGCCATTTATTTCCCAAAATCAACAAGATAATAAAATGATTGTTGTTGCTGACGGAGATATCGCCATGAATGCCGTGACTCAGCAGGGAGTCCTGCAAATGGGAATGAATCCTTATACGAAATACAAATATGCAAACAGCGATTTTGTAATGAATTCAATCGAATCGCTGGTGGATAGTTCGGGCATCCTTGAACTACGCGGAAAGGATTATACCTTGCGTTTACTGGATAAAAAGAAATTGGATGAAGGCAAAAGCAGGTGGCAATTCATTAATATCGCAGTGCCCATATTGCTTGTCATTTTATCCGGATTTGTTTACCAATTTATCAGGAAGAGGAAATATCAGTTTGGCTCAGCAGACGCTCAATCATAAAATATAAATTTCTTGGATCCATCTCAAATAACATATCTGACTTTTGGAATTGTATTGTTGGTGGCCGTCATTTTTGACCTTGGACTTTTAAGCAAAAGCGGAACAACTTTTACAATCAGGAAGGCTTTGTTTCAAACCTTATTCTGGGTATTTATATCGCTGGCTTTTTTTGCATTTATCTGGTATGAGAAAGGTCATAAAACAGCGATTGAATATCTGAGTGCTTATCTGACTGAATGGAGTCTCAGTATCGATAATATTTTTGTGTTCATTCTTATTTTTTCTTTTTTTGAAGTGAAGGAAAAATACTACGCGCGCGTATTGCTGATAGGAATTCTTCTTGCCATTATTCTCCGCATTCTTTTTATAACGGCAGGTGTGGTACTGGTCAATGAGTTTCACTGGATTTTGTATGTTTTTGGTATTATCCTGGTATATACGGGAACAACTATGCTTGTTGCTAATAAAGATGAGAAACCTGATCTGGAAAAGAATCGGGTGTATAAATTGATGAAAAGAGTTTTGCCAATAACGACAGATGATGGAGGCGGACGTTTTACTGTTATAAAAGATGGAAAAAAATTTTACACCAGTATTTTTGTTGTAGTCGTTCTTTTGGCTTCGACAGATATTGTTTTTGCAGTGGATTCGATCCCTGCTGTTTTTGGTATTACCCAGGATAAACTTGTGATTTATACCTCCAATATTTTTGCTGTATTAGGATTGCGTTCACTATTCTTTCTTTTGCATGGAGCTGTTAACAGGTTTAAATACCTGCAGCATGGAATTGCGATCGTACTCATTTTTATAGGAGTGAAAATGCTCGCAGAAATGCTGGATATACATATCCCTGTTATTATTTCTCTACTGGCTATACTTGTCTGCATATCTGGTTCTATTATTCTTTCAGCACTTGTATCAAAGAAAAATGAAACCTAAATTAATTTCTGTAAGTGGTATACACGATCAATCATATTGCCGGCATTATAAAAGGGCGTTTCATTCAATCTGATAAGGATGATGTGATAGAACAAATCCTGCTTGATAGCCGTAAACTGATTTTTCCCCGGACTTCTTTATTTTTTGCTTTAGCTGGTTATCGGAGAGATGGACACCAGTTTATAAAAGAATTGTATGAAAGAGGGGTAAGAAATTTTATTGTATTCAGAGAATTTGATTCTGCTCAGTATCCGGAAGCGAATATAATTCTGGTTGCAGATACTTTACAGGCACTTCAGGAGCTGACTTCATTTCACCGCAAGCAATTTGATATTCCTGTTATCGGCATTACTGGAAGTAATGGTAAGACAATCGTGAAGGAATGGCTGAACCAGCTGCTGGAAGATGACTATAATATTGTAAGGAGTCCCAAAAGTTATAATTCCCAAATAGGTGTGCCCCTGAGTGTATGGCAGATGAACGATAAAAATGAGCTGGGGATATTTGAAGCCGGCATTTCTCAAAAAAATGAAATGCAAAACCTTGAATATATTATCCGGCCAACTATTGGAATTTTTACCAATATCGGGGAAGCTCACAATGAAGGTTTTGAAAGTTTGCAGGAGAAAATCAGGGAAAAATTAAAATTGTTTAAAAACTCGGAAGCAATAATTTATTGCAGAGACCAGACAGATATTGAAACAGCTATATCAGATTGGGAAAAAAATGATAAGCAGTCGGCCGATCATCTTTCTTCAAAATTATTTTCATGGGGCAAGCGAAAAAAAGCGACTGTTCGCATCCTCTCTATAAAAAAAAATACAGCTGATACATCTATTGAAATAGATTATCAGAATGAGGTCTCTTCATTCAATATTCCTTTTACAGATGATGCAGCTATCGAAAATGCCCTTACCTGCATTTCCACATTGCTTTGGCTGGGAAAGAAATCTGCATCGGTTGCGGAAAAGCTGCAAAGACTGATTCCGATTGCAATGAGACTGGAATTAAAGAATGGGGTTAACCATTGTCTCGTTATCAACGATAGCTATAGCGCAGATATGAGTTCCCTGAAGATTGCACTTGATTTTTTATCGCAACAAAGACAGCACTCTAAATACACGGTAATATTATCTGATATTCTTCAAACCGGGAAATCTGAAAAAAAATTATACAAGGAAATAGCAGGTTTACTGGCAGAAAAAAAAATCAATCGGTTGATTGCGATTGGAGAAAAAATGACTGCTAATAAAGTCGCTTTTGAGGAGTTAAAGGATACGGAGATTCTATTTTATCAGTCCACGGAAAATTTTATCAGGGATTTTAACCAGCTTCAATTCAGAGATGAAATGATTTTGTTGAAAGGTGCAAGGCTGTTTCAGTTTGAAAAAATTGATCATTTACTATCTCTGCAGGTACACCAGACAGTTTTGGAAATCAGCCTGGATGCAATTGCACATAACCTGAAACAATATCAAAATCTCCTGGATACTTCTACCAAGCTGATGGCAATGGTAAAAGCATTTGCCTATGGAACGGGTAGTTATGAGACAGCCAGACTTTTACAATTCCATAAAGTGGATTATCTCGCAGTGGCTTATATTGACGAAGGAGTAGAATTGCGAAAAGCCGGTATCAGTATGCCAATTATGGTAATGAATACCGAAGAAGATAATCTGGATGCATTGATTCAATACAGCCTGGAACCTGTTCTCTATTCTTTCAATCTCTTAAACTCGCTGGACAATTACTTTAAAAAGCAGGCTGTTCAGGAAATGCCCGTTCATGTTGAAATAGAAACAGGAATGAACAGACTTGGTTTTGCTGTCAGTGATCTTCCGGAATTGATTCATCGGCTAAAAAATTCTTCTTTTAAAATTCAATCTGTATTCAGTCATCTTGCTGCCAGCGAAGAAAAGCAACAGGATGTATTTACAAAGCAACAGGCGGATATTTTTTTGAGTGCCGCAAGCGAATTACAAAATGCTTTTCATTATCCATTTCTAAAACATATTGCCAACTCAGCGGCGATTATCCGTCATCCGGATCTTCAACTGGATATGGTGAGACTGGGAATCGGTTTATATGGAATCGATAGTGCATCCACACACAGACTGGAATTGAAACATGTAGCAACATTAAAATCGACCATCGCACAAATCAAAAGATTGAAAGAAGATGAAACGGTTGGATATAATCGAAAAGGAGTGGCAACATCCAATCTCGTCATCGCTACAGTTCGCATTGGTTATGCAGATGGATATCCGAGAAGTCTTGGGAATGGTACGGGAAAAATGTGGTTGAAAGGCCATCTTGTTCCAACGATTGGCAGCATTTGTATGGATATGACAATGATAGATATTACCGGATTGCCTCAGGTTAAAGAAGGAGATGAGATCATAGTTTTTGGAGAAGAATTATCTGTTGACCAGATAGCGCATTGGGCCGGAACAATTCCTTATGAAATTTTAACAGGTGTTTCGCAACGTGTAAAAAGGATTTATTATGAAGGTGATTGAAGGAGTTCACAGGCTCCAATTTCTATATTTCATCACAAATATTCATCCGGGGATCACAAACTAAAAACTCCAAGCCAGAAACTGTTTATATTTGCCACTCAATTAAAAAATTCAGTTTTGTGAAAGCGAGACATGTTTTCTTCGTGGTGTTATTGGTCATTGTTGCGGATCAGGCATTAAAAATATGG
Organism: Puia sp.; assembly: GCA_035499855.1. Taxonomy (GTDB): domain Bacteria; phylum Bacteroidota; class Bacteroidia; order Chitinophagales; family Chitinophagaceae; genus Puia. The sequence goes on from DATJXY010000124.1 coordinate 27,432, forward strand.
GTTAAGACACATATGCCTCTTAGTCATTCATGGGATGCGTTTTATCATACGCCGGTTTCCCCTTACGATAATGGTATAAAAGTATTGGGACATAAATTCCAGATCTATTTTGTAGAAAACGAAGGAATGGCATGGGGTTGGAAATTTGGCGGAACATTTGGAAAAATGACGCTTACACTTTTCCGTTTTACCGCAGTGGTGTTTGGAATATTTTATTTGCGTAATATCATTCAGAAAAAATATCATAAGGGGTTTATAGTTTGTGCCGCATTGATTTTTGCCGGCGCTTTGGGAAACCTGATCGACAGCTTGTTTTACGGATTAATTTTTGAAGAAAGTACATTCGATCATGTTGCAAGAATTTTTCCCGCAAAAGGATATGCCAGTTTTTTACATGGCAGGGTAGTGGACATGTTATATTTCCCACTCATCAGAACACACTATCCACAGTGGCTTCCCTTTGTGGGCGGTGATGAATTTGAATTTTTCAGTCCTGTATTTAATATAGCAGATGCATCTATTTCAGTCGGTGTAATTGCAATTTTAATTTTTCAGAAAAAATTCTTCAAAAAGAACCCAACTGATCAGCCGATCACCGTTGAAACCAATACAACAGTAGACGATAAAGTACAGGTATCCTGACATCTTCTGATTTCATCAACAGCATTTTATTTTCATTTTTTTGTTCGTAGAAATACGAAAAAAATCCCTGTTTTTTTACTGGGCCGGACAAGGGATTTTTGCGAGGATTGTAGTTTGATTCTGGTATAACAATTGATTATATTACACAGCTAAATCCGATCCGATGAAAAGATCCTGTATCCTTATTTCATTGCTTATTGTCTTTTCTAAGATTGACTATTCACAGATTGTTACATATAATGGACAGAGTTTTAAAATCGATACACTCTATCCTTTATATGATATTCCTTCGCATAATAAAGGATTAAGTTTTCCATGGGAAATAACTTATGGTCCTGATGATTCACTTTGGATCACGGAAGCTCATCGATACAGGATATGGAAAATTCATCCGGGCGATAAAGGAAACCGTGTTTTATTAGATGTTAGCGGACTTGCTACTTTTAACTACTACAATCCTCCCGGTTCTTATCCTGCTCCGCAGGGTGGTTTGATGGGATTGGCAATTCATCCTTTATTACTTTCAGGCAAGCCATATGTCTATATAGCGCTTGTATATGATGTATATCCTACTACAGGAACTCCCAATAACAGCAGTTGCGCCGGAAGTGGTTCTGTCACTAATCAGCCTTGTTATTACAAAACAAAAATCCTGAGATATACTTATAATTTAATCACACATTCTTTAGGCTCTCCGGTGATTGTAATGGATGATCTTCCGGGAAGTAATGACCATAATTCGGGCCGCATGAAGATTAGTCCCGTGCCGGAAAGTGATGGCAATTACTATCTGTATTATACGATCGGAGACCAGGGCGCCGGTCAGTTCAATAATGGTTTTCGGACAAACAATGCACAGAATTCGGATATATATGAGGGTAAGATTTTGCGATTGAATACAGAACCCGACGGGGATATTGATGATGGTGCATTCAATCAGTGGATACCCAATAATAATCCATTCACCAATTCTGTCAGTGGAAAAGTGAATGCGGTATTTACATATGGTCACAGGAATAGCCAGGGATTGGTTTGGGCGAATATCAATGGGAACTGGACATTATATAATTCTGAGCACGGCGATAAAACGGATGATGAAGTAAACCTGATACAGGTCGGGAATAATTATGGATGGCCGAAGGTTGCAGGTATGTGCGACGATAATTATAACGATACAGATGCGAATCCTAATAATGATAAATTAGCAAACCAGACTATACATAATGAGAGAGATTTTTGTACAGCAAACAATGTAAAAGAACCTATCTTCTCTTTCTTTAATGTAAATGGTTCTGCTGTTCCGTCCAGTGGTGCGAGCAATTACACCTGGCCGACAATTGCTCCTTCAAGCATCGACTATTATGATAAAATGTATATTCCGGGATGGAATAATTCATTGCTTGTTACTTCCCTGAAATTGGGAATGTACAGGTTGAAATTAAAATCTACCGGGGATGGAATTGATAGTTCCAGTACGCCCCAGATCATCGATACAATTCCTTATTTGCATGAATACAGGATAAGAGATATTGCAATAGCTCCAACAGGTGATACTATTTTTTTGGCGATCGACAGCAGCGGTTCTACCTCTGGTCCGACAGGAGGTTTCACTGGTTCCCAGGTTGCAACCAAAGCCCCGGGTCATATTTTACGGATGGTGTTTTTGCAGGTACTTCCTACGCAGCCATATTATGTTCCGATGAAAGTGGCAAATAACAGGGAGGCTACACTTATTTATCCAAATCCTGCGACTAATTATCTTCGGGTGGTCACTAAATCAGGTTTGCATAAACCATTTCTTGTGCAACTCTATGATATTTCCGGCAGGATAGTATTACAAATGACAACAGACCAGGATAATTTTACAATTGATGTCGGAAAATTCAAACCCGATATTTATGTGCTGCGCTTATACGATGGATTTGGAGTGAATATCACGACGCAGAAAATAGTAATTCAGTAAGAAGCCGGAAAGTTGGAAAATTGCGAAGTCCGGAAGAATAAAAACTATCCTCCGCCCTCCCGCATTTTCAGACTTGCGCACTTATTTAATACCGCCGACCATCTTCGCCGGATCAACCCATTCATCAAATTGTTCCGGAGTGAGATATCCTAATTTCACTGCCATTTCTTTCAATGTGGTATTTTCTTTATGTGCTTTTTGCGCAATCTCTGCGGCTTTATAATAACCGATATGTGTATTCAGCGCTGTTACCAGCATGAGTGAATTATCGACATGTTTTTTAATATTCGCTTCAATAGGTTTCAGTCCGATAGCGCATTTATCGTTGAAGCTTACACATCCATCTCCGATCAGCCTGGCGCTGTGAAGGAAATTATAGATCATCACCGGTTTAAAAACATTCAATTCAAAATGCCCGGTAGCACCGCCGATATTAATCGCCACATCATTTCCCAATACCTGCGCAGAAATCATTGTGAGCGCTTCACATTGAGTAGGATTCACTTTGCCTGGCATGATGGAAGATCCCGGCTCATTATCCGGAATAAAAATTTCTCCGATGCCGCTTCTTGGTCCGGATGATAGCATGCGGATATCATTTGCAATTTTCATCAGGCTTACCGCCACTGTTTTCAATGCTCCATGTGCTTCCACGATGGCATCATGTGCAGCAAGCGCTTCAAATTTATTTGCTGCTGTTATGAATGGAATGCCTGTAAGCATAGCAATCTTTTCAGCAACCTTTTCGGCATAACCGGGAGGCGTATTGATCCCTGTTCCCACTGCAGTGCCGCCGAGAGCAAGTTCAGATAAATGAGACAATGTATTTTTTATAGCTTTCAACCCATGATCCAACTGTGATACATAACCGCTGAATTCCTGTCCGACAGTAAGCGGGGTGGCATCCATAAAATGAGTGCGCCCGATTTTCACAACGCTCATGAATGCCTTGCTCTTTTCCGATAAGGTGTTTCTTAGTTTTTCAATCCCTGGTATGGTTGTTTCCAAAAGGATCTTATAAGCGGCGATATGCATTGCCGTTGGAAAGGTATCATTCGAAGATTGAGATTTATTGACATCATCATTTGGATGGAGGAATTTTTCTTTATCAGTTAATTTTCCTCCATGGATCACATGACCACGGTAAGCGACCACTTCATTCACATTCATATTACTTTGTGTGCCGCTTCCTGTTTGCCATACTACCAGGGGAAAGTAATCATCCAGCTTTCCCTCCAGGATTTCATCACAGACTTTCCCGATGAGATCTGATTTTTCTTTGGGCAGAACACCTGCATCCAGGTTGGTCAGGGCAGCAGCTTTTTTCAGATATGCAAATGCCCTGATGATCTCTTTCGGCATTTTATTAATGTCCTGAGCGATGCGGAAATTATCAATGCTGCGCTGTGTCTGTGCGCCATAATAAGCATCCACGGGCACTTTTACTTCACCCATTGTATCTTTTTCAATCCGGTATTCCATATAGATATATTAAAATATTTTTATACTGTTTAGATGATTTTTTTATCGGCAACCCTGAAATGCGATCGCAAAATTAAGTCATATGATTCCCGTTTTCAAAAGATCAGATTGAACAGAAAGGGATATAAGGCATATTTTCCCATTATTGGACAAATAAACATGCAGCTGCAAAATTATTTTCAAAGGCCTTCGTTTTTGTAAATATCAATATCGATTTGGAACATTAATTGCTATTGTTAAGACGCTAATCTGGATCCCTTATAACTGACTCAATCTATGGAAAAGCCAGAACTGCAGCGGCTTTCGCAAAGCCCTGATAAAAATATACTTTTTGGAGGGAATGACCTTGATGAATATACAGGGTCATGGGATACTCCGCAGATAGTGCATCTTCTTAAAAGAACAATGTTCGGTGCTACTGTGGATGATATTAATTATTTCAAAACCCTCACGATGTCGGAAGCTGTTGACACATTGTTGACAGAAACACCCGCGCCAACCACCGTTCCACTCAATAATTATAGTTCGGATGGATACACAGATCCTACAGGTGTAGCAGCCTGGGAGACATGGATCAATACAGGAATTGATTATGCGGATGATGAAATGAACAGGAGAAGAGTAGATTCCATGCGCTGCTGGTGGGTCGGGCAGATGCTAAATCAAACGCGGAGTTTTCATGAAAAGATGACTTTGTTCTGGCACAATCATTTTGCCATGGATGCAATGCAGCATATCGATATTATTCCTGCAAGACCATGGTATGATCAATACATGACATTACGTGCAAATGCATTGGGAAATTTCAAACAACTCGTGAAAGCTATCACCCTGGATCCGGCTATGTTAATTTATCTCAATGGCAATACCAATAAAAAAACAGCTCCAAATGAAAATTTCGGGCGTGAATTACAGGAATTGTACACGATTGGAAAAGGCCCCGACTCACATTATACCGAAGATGATGTGCGTGCTGCCGCAAGAGTACTGACAGGACACACAATCGACAGTAATTTTGCGTATTATTTTGATATAGCAGGGCATGACGATCAGAATAAAGCTTTTTCTTCTTTTTATGGGGGTACTATTGTTACGGGAAGATCGGGTGCCTCCGGCACAGGTGAATTGGATGATATGCTGAATATGATTTTTTCCACGACTGAATCTGCAAAATTCATCTGCCGGAAATTGTACAGCTTTTTTATTTATTATAAAATTGATGATACCATTGAGACAAATATTATTACCCCTCTTGCTCAGATATTTCGCAACAGTGGTTATGATATCAAAACAGTTTTAGCAGCGCTTTTTAAGAGTGATCATTTTTATAATCTTGTTTATTCCAGTGCATGTATTATCAAAAGTCCGATTGATTTTCTGGTTGGATTGATCAGGGAATATGGAGTGAAATTGCCTGATCCCGCAGATATTCCTTCGAACTATACGGTTTGGGAAATGATCCATCAGCGTTCAGCTACCCTTCAACAGGAAATTTTAGGTATTCCCGAAGTCGCGGGATGGTATCCATATTATGAAGCGCCGGTATATCATGAATTATGGATCAATTCCGTTACCTATACGGAACGAAATGCCTATACTGATTTGATGATTTCTACGGGTGATATGATGAGCTCGGTCTCCATGATCATAGATCCATTGGCGTTTGCACAAAAATTATCAAATCCGGGAGACCCGAATATTTTAATAAACGACTCCTTGGATGTTTTGTACCGGGTGCCTCTGTCTGACGATTCAAAAACTTATCTCAAGCAATCTATATTGCTCTCAGGTCAAACGACCGACTATTACTGGACACAGGCATGGAACAGTTATATCGCCAATCCTGGCGACATGATTGCAAAAGAAACAGTGCTTACCCGATTGCAGGCTTTATATAAATACCTGATGAATTTACCGGAATATCATTTGTCTTAACTCAATTATTGCACCTATGGAAAGAAGAAAATTTATAAAAAATCTTATTCCGGCAACAGCTGTCTTCCCTTCCCTGCTGAACGGATTTACTATAAAGGCACATGGAGCGATTGGATTTTTTGAGGCGCTGGCTGGTGCTGCTGACAATGATCATGTGTTGGTGTTGATACAATTGTCGGGCGGCAATGATGGATTGAATACAGTTATACCCATCGTGAATTACAGCAATTATAATAATCTCCGTACCAATATTGCAATTCCTTTAGATAAAGTGCTTAAACTGGATGGATATGAGAAATCAGGTCTTCATCCTTCGATGACGGGAATACAGCAATTGTATAACCAGGAAAAAGCTGCTATTCTCTATTCTGTCGGTTATCCATCACCGAGTGAATCACATTTCCGTTCAACGGATATCTGGCTCACAGGCGCTGATTCGGATCAATATTTATCGACAGGATGGACAGGAAGATTTTTGAGCAATACCTATTCGAATTATCCGATCGGATATCCGAATGCAACCATGCCCGATCCGCTGGCAATACAAATAGGTTCAATCTTATCACCGGTTTTTATGGGTCCGGGTGGCTTTACTGCCATGGCAGTTCCCACTGATACTGATTTTTATAATCTCATCAATGGAGTACTCGATCCGGCTCCCGATAGTCCGATGGGAACAGAACTTACTTATCTCCGCACTGTTGCACGTCAGACAAATAAATATGCAGATGTTATAGTTGAAGCTGCAAATAAAGTAGGCGGTCAAAGTGCATATCCTGCAGATAATTATCTCGCGGCGCAATTGAAAACTGTGGCCCGGCTGATCGCCGGTGGCTTAAAAACAAAAGTATATATGGTGGGTATGGGTGGTTTCGATACTCATGGAGGCCAGGTGCAGGTAGGCAATACCGTTACAGGCGCGCATAGCAGCTTATTGAAAGAGCTTTCGGATGCAATTGCAGCTTTTCAGCAGGACCTCACTTATCTGGGAGTGAGTAAAAGAGTTATGGGAATGACTTTTTCTGAATTCGGAAGAAGAATTAAATCAAACGGGAGCGCCGGAACTGATCACGGTGCCGCACAACCGGTATTTGTTTTTGGCGATTATATAAAGCAGGGAGTATTGGGGAATCCACCGGATCTGCCTTCCACACTCGATGCCAGTGATAGTTTACCGATGCAATACGATTTCAGATCTGTCTATGCTTCCATCCTGAGAGATTGGTTTTGTGTTGATCCGAATGATATTACAACGATGTTGTATAAAAACTACCAATATCTGCCTTTTATCCAGGGAACTGCCTGTAAGATCGAGAACCCTTCGGCATTAGGATATAATCTGATCACCAATTATCCCAATCCTTTTGATGAATCGACACTCATTACTTATAAGACTAACGGAGGCCATACCCTGGTTCAGATATTTGATACTTCAGGAAGACTAATAGCTGTCCCGGTTGATCAGATATATGACGGACCAGGAGCATACACAATTACTTTTTACAGTGGCCAGCTGGCAGCAGGTGTTTATTATGCCCGTTTGCAAAACGGATCAGATCAGCAGGTAAGAACTATGTTAAAGACCAGACATTAACCTATGAACCATCATCGCCATATTTTATTTTTGAAAGGGATTATAACGGTGATGTGTATACTTTTTTTGTCCCAGGCTTCCCACGCACAAAAAGACAGCATTTCTTACAATTCGACCTGTGTTAACTACAAAATACAATTTAACGCTACTATTTTCGATAGCATTGAATTCCCGGATAAAGTAACCTGGAATTTTGGAGATCCGGCTTCGGGGTTTTACAATACTATCGGAACGAAATTTCCGACGCATTTGTATGCTACTCCGGGAATCTATTATATTTCACTAATTGTTATCAGCGCGGGAGATTCCGTGAAATTGCAGGACAGTATCAATATTGTCGCCCCACTTGCTTACAATTTTGGCCCTGATATTTTTTTATGCGAAAAAGCAGATACTTCACTGATAGCACCTGCTGTTCCCGGAGCAGCTTATCAATGGAATGATGATAGCCTGACAACAACCCCGGTACTGAAAGTCACGAAAACAGGAGTATATACCGTAAAAATAAATGGTTGCGCAGTATCCGACAGCATTGGTGTTTTTTTCAGCGATCAGCCTAAAATAAAACTGGGAGATGATCATATTCTCTGTGCGGGTGAAATATTATCATTGAATGCAGCAAGTCAGAATGGAAACTATGTGTGGAAATTCAATGGTGCAGTATTGACCAATGACACTCTTGCCCAGCTGACTGTTCAATCGCCGGGAGGTCAGTATATTATTATTGTTACAGTTCCCGGATGCGGTACATATTCTGATACGGCGAATATTACTTTTTCTACTCTTCCCGCTCCGCCCTTTTCATTGGGGCCGGATACTTTATTATGCCCTAAACAAATTTATCCATTGACTGCATCAGTTGCCGGGGCAACTGCATATAACTGGAGTACCGGATCAAGAGATAGTACAATACAAATTAATAGCGAGGGCGAATATTGGGCATTCGTTACCGTTAGTGGCCAGTGTGAAGTGGTGGATACAGTAGATGTGACATATCGTGGAGATAAAAATCTCGATTTTCATGATACTGCAATCTGCAAGGGAAGCACTTTGGTGTTGAATGCAGATTTTGGTACAGGAACTTATAACTGGGTAGCAGATCCGCCGCAGAGAAATGATCAGAACCAGACTGGACAATCGACTTATTATGTATATGAACCGGGATTATACAAAGTAATTGCTTCCGTTGGCAATTGTGTGTATACAGACAGCCTGCATGTTGCTTTTAATGACAGTCTCGAAGTGGATATTGGCAGGGATACTTCATTATGTATTGGTGAAGAATATATACTTCATGCAAAAACAAATGCGAATATATACAGCTGGCAGGATGGAAGCACGGCACAAAATTATCAGGTTACTTCAGCAGGAACTTATACCCTGGTTGCCCAGAATGGATGTGGAATGGATACAGTGAGCGTGAAAATTGACCTGAGGCATTGTGAATGTGAACTTACCATGCCGAATGCCTTTACGCCAAATGGGGATGGATTGAATGAAACTTTCAGACCCCTTCATCCGTGTAAGATGAGTGATTTTATGCTGAAGATATTTGACCGTTATGGCGAATTAGTTTTTGAATCTGCAGATCCTTCGGTGGGATGGAATGGAACATTCAGAGGAATGAAGGAAGATAATGGTACCTATGTATGGGTTGCCAGTTATACAAATACAGATACCGGACAAAAAAGAATAAAGAAAGGATTTGTTGTGCTGATAAGATAGTGAATAAATGTGAAAATGTGGAGATATGAAAATGTGGAAATGTGAAGAGAAGCTCAAACTGCATTCGTTAAATTTTCATATTTCCACATTCGTCCTAAAACCATCCGGTTTTTTTACTGCTGCTTCTTCCTCCCAATCCTAATGCGCCTAATAAGCTTCGGGTAATTACATTCGCTGCAGTTCTCTCTACCTGTCTCGCTGCGCCGCTGTTTAGAATTTTATCAAGTGTGGAGGGCTGTGGTTTGCCTCCTGTCTGTTGCTGGGTACCGCCTCCATTTTTATTGGCTGCTTCCTGCAATTTCGCAGTGAGGATTTCATAAGCACTTTCGTTGTCAATTGTCTGGTTGTATTTAGCAACAATTTTTGATTTTGCAAGGACTGCATCAATTTCTGCAGGACTAAGGATATCCATCCGGCTGCGTGGCGGACACATCATGCAATGGACAAGAGGAGTCGGAACACCTTTTTCATCGAGCATTGTAACCAGCGCTTCACCAATCCCCAGTTGTGTAATAATATCTTCTGTTTTATAAAAACTTGTTTCTGGATAATTCTCTGCTGTTTGTTTGATGGCCTTTCTATCAACGGCTGTAAAAGCTCTCAATGCATGTTGTACTTTAAGTCCTAACTGCGCTAATACGCTGGCAGGAACGTCCATCGGATTTTGCGTGCAGAAAAATATCCCGATTCCTTTCGACCGGATCAATTTTACAATTGTTTCAATCTGCTTTAATAAGGCATCGCTCGCTTCCTGGAAAACAAGATGTGCTTCGTCTATAAACATCACCAGTTTTGGTTTGTCGATATCACCTTCTTCGGGGCAGGATGCATACAATTCAGCAAGCATCTGCAGCATGAAGGTGGAAAATAATTTCGGCCGGTCCTGCAGATCCGTTACCCGCAAAACATTCACCATTCCCTTTCCGTCATCACTGATACGCATCAGATCACTGACCTCAAAACTTTTTTCTCCGAAAAAAACATCGGCTCCCTGTTGTTGCAATTCTACTACTTTACGAAGAATTGTACCGGTAGAAGTAGTCGCCACTTTTCCATAAGCTTTTTCGATATCGGCCTTTCCCTGGTCACTGATGTATTGAAGAACTTTGATAAAATCTTTGAGGTCGAGCAACGGAAGTTTGTTGTCGTCACAATATTTGAAGATCATGGCCACCAATCCTTCCTGCACATCATTCAGGTCCAGTATTTTTGAAAGAAGTACAGGACCGAATTCACTAACGGTAGCCCTTAAACGTACTCCTTTTTCATTGCTCAGTGTTAAAAATTCTACGGGGCAGGCTTCAGGCTTATATTGAATCCCTATTTTATCACAACGGTCTTTGATTTTATCATTTGCAACACCGGCAGCAGCGATCCCGCTCAGATCGCCTTTGATATCCATCAGCAGCACGGGTATACTGGCATCGCTCAGCGCCTCGCTGATCATTTGCAGGGTTTTTGTTTTGCCTGTTCCCGTGGCTCCGGCTATCAGGCCGTGGCGGTTCATTGTTTTAAGAGGCAGGTTGATATCCGCGCCGCTGACGGGCCTCCCATCCAATACTCCGATACCTATTTTTACAGATTCTCCTTTAAAGCTATATCCATCTTTAATAGCCTGAAGAAATTTTGACTGATCTCCCATAAGAAAAAGTTTGAAAGAAAGTTACACAAAATAAGAATGACAGAAACGACGGCCCTTGAAGATATTTATTTAAAACGGCCATCGGTCAACGCTGATCCGTCATCGTCATATCACACCTTCTCCTGCAATAATTGCTTCACTAAATTTTCCAGTTCCTTAATTCTTTTTTCGAGCTCGGGAAGTTTGCGGCTTATGGCCTGGCTTCGTAACGCACTTGTATATTCGAAAGCTGGTGATCCTGTAACTGCTGTATTCGGAACTTTAATGGATTTGCTTACCCCGCTTTGTGCATTGATCTTGCTTCCGTCTGCTATCTGAAGATGTCCCACAATACCTGCCTGCCCCCCGATCAAGACGTTATTGCCGATCTTGGTACTGCCACTCACTCCGGCCTGTGCTGCAATCACTGTATTATGGCCTACTTCAACATTATGGGCTACCTGTATGAGATTATCGAGTTTGGCACCTGATTTAATAACTGTTGACCCGATCGTGGCGCGGTCAATCGTTGCATTGGCACCAATTTCAACATTGTCTTCAATCACAACATTTCCCATTTGCGGCACTTTTTTAAAACTGCCATCAGCCTGGGGTGCGAATCCAAATCCATCACTCCCGATCACAGTACCCGCATGGATCACTACATTTTTACCAATCACACAATGATGATAAATTTTTACTCCCGGAAGCAAAATGGAATTGTCATTCACTATAACGTTATCACCTAAAAAAACCTGAGGATGTATTTTTACATGATTACCGATGACCACATTCTCTCCGATATAAGCAAAAGCGCCTATGAATATTTTCTCACCCAGCTTTGCAGTTTTTGAAATATAAGATGGCTCCTGAATCCCGGCCAGTTGCTGCGAAAGAATTTCCTGGTATTTGGAAAGCAGGGCCGCAAAAGCGGAATAGGCATCAGCAACACGAATTAATGTTGGCGATACTGCCTGCTTAAGATCCTGAGATTCATTTACAATAACAATAGATGCCTGAGTGGAGTAGAGAAATTCTTCATACCTGGGATTGGCAAGAAAGGATAATTGTCCGGCAACCGCTTCTTCGATTTTCCCAAATGAAGAGACCGATACCTCCGGATTCCCTTCGATCTTTCCATTGATCATTAATGCTATTTGAGAAGCTGAAAATTGCATAATGGATGATAGTTTGTGGACCATTGACCATCGTCTATAATTTATGGTCCATAGTCTCCCAAAAGCAAATATAAAATTTTTTCACCGGGCTGGATAATGCCTGATGAATAAGTGCATTATCTACCTGTGAGATATCTTTAACGGTTCCGTCTTTGAAGAGAATCTGAATTCGCTCATCCGATGGATCATAGGTAGTATTGGTTGTTTCGCCGGAAAATACGAGATAAGATGCTTCATCTTCCGTAATATTCAGTTGCTTCGAAATCCTTCTGCGTAAATCCTGAATCATTATTTCGTCAAAAGGACCAGTTTGCAATTTTACTTTTAGTAAACGACGATTGATCAGGGATTCACATAAAGACGAGAGCACTATATCTTTATTAAACATCCATTTTTTGACAGCACCCATTACATCATAATCATCCAGCAGGCAAAATTTATTGAGAATGAGCTCAGGGTTTGAGGAGTTATTGACTAAAAAAAACTCCAATATCTCAGAAGATGAATCCAATCTTGTACCTCTTGCAATAAGTTCCTTTGCTCTCTGTATAATCTTCACAAGCATTTTTTCTGCTCCCAATACTGTTTTATGTAAATATACCTGCCAGTACATCAGCCTTCTTGCAACTAAGAATTTTTCAATAGAATAAATTGCTTTTTCTTCCACCACCAATTCACCTTTGTGGACGGTAAGCATTTTAATAATGCGATCGTAACCAATAACACCTTCCGATACTCCGGTAAAAAAACTATCCCTGTTCAGATAATCCATACGGTCCACATCCAATTGTCCGGATATAAGCTGGAATAAGAATTTTTTTGGATATTGATTCGTAAAGATTTCAATAGCCATTTTCAACTGTCCGCCCAATTCTTTGTTCAGTTTGAGCATGATTAAAATGGATATTTCCTCATGAGAAAGACTTTTGATCAATATATTTTCAAGAGCATGTGAATATGGACCATGACCGATATCGTGCAGAAGGATCGCGATTTTGGTGCTGATTTCTTCTTCCGGACTAATATCGATTCCTTTATTTTTTAAAACTGTCAGCGCATTACTCATCAAATGATATGCGCCCAGTGAATGATGTAATCTCGTATGTACGGCTCCCGGATACACAAGATGAGCAAATGCCATTTGATGGATCCTGCGTAAACGCTGGTAATAAGGATGGGCAATGATTTCCAACAACAGGGGATGATCGATGGTAATAAAACCATACACAGGATCGTTAATTATTTTACCTGATGAAGCGGCCATTGCAGTTTATAAATTTGTTAAAACAACACAAAAGAGGCAGCAAATCTACAAATGCAGGATGGATAAATTAAATTTGAATTTCTGAAAGATGGTTACCGAATTTGTAGAATTAGTTTTAGCTACGGAAATTTGGAGATATAACTCCCCGTCTCTGCGACTCCGCGGTTATATTTTTTGATTCACTAAAATTTCAAATTACAAGTATTCGAACATGGCTTTAGCAAAAATTCTCTGGGTCGACGATGAAATTGAAAGTTTGCAGTCGCAAATTTTGTTTCTGAAAAATAAAGGATATGAAGTTATCTCTACGACAAATGGTTTTGATGCGATCGAATTAGTGAAAGTTGAGCCCATTGATGTGGTTTTGTTGGACGAAACCATGCCTGGCATTACAGGTTTGGAGACTCTTGCTAAAATCAAAGAAACAAATCAGCAGATTCCGGTAGTGCTGATCACAAAAAATGAAACAGAGAACCTGATGGATGAAGCGATCGGCAGCCAGATTACAGATTATATTATAAAACCAGTGAACCCGAACCAGGTTTTATTGAGTTTGAAAAAAATAATTGATAACAAACGGCTCGTCGCTGAAAAAACGACCACTGCCTATCAGCAACAGTTTCGTGATTTATTCATGGCGCTCAACGATAATCCAGATTACAATGGATGGATGGATATCTACAAAAAATTAGTTTTTTGGGAACTCGAAATGGAAAAGAGCGACAGCCCTGAAATGAGGGAAATTCTGCAGTCTCAAAAACAGGAAGCAAATAATGAGTTTTTTAAATTCATATCTAAGAATTATTCAAAATGGATCAGTTCGAGATCGACAGAATCACCTGTTTTATCTCACACACTTTTTCAATTCAAAGTATTTCCGCATGTTGAAAAGGGAGTTCCCTTGTTCTTCGTATTGATAGATAATCTGCGTTTTGATCAGTGGAAAGCGATTCAACCGGTATTTGCAGAGAATTTTCGCATAGTGAATGAAGATACTTTTTATAGTATTTTGCCTACGGCTACACAATACTGCCGCAACGCTGTATTTGCAGGAGCACTCCCCGTAGATATCGAAAAGCAATTTCCTAATCAATGGAAAAATGATGATGAAGAAGGAGGAAAGAACCTGCATGAAGAGGAGTTCTTTCGTGCCCAGCTAAAAAGACTCAAAAAAGATCATCTTCGGTTTTCTTATATTAAGGTGCTCAATCACCAGGCTGGTCAGGACCTTGTAAATAATATTCATAATTTGCTGAACAACGATTTGAATATTATCGTATACAATTTCGTTGACATGTTGAGTCATGCCCGTACAGAAATGGAAGTATTAAAAGAGCTGGCAAGTGATGAAACCAGTTACAGGAGTATTACTGCAAGCTGGTTTGAACATTCCCCGTTGAATCAGGCGCTGAAGAAGATTGCGGACAAAAAAATAAACCTGGTATTAGCTACTGACCATGGAAGTGTTCGTGTGAAAACACCTTATAAGGTCATCGGCGACAAACAAACAACTACTAACCTGCGATATAAGCATGGTCGTAATCTCAATTACGAAGCAAAAGATGTGCTTGCATTTCGTGATCCCCGCGAAGCCGGTCTGCCGGTTCCGACTGTAAATTCTTCATTCATATTTGCGCGTGGGGATGGTTTCTTATGCTATCCCAATAACTACAATTACTACGCTAATTATTATCGGAATACTTTCCAGCATGGGGGCGTCAGCATGGAGGAAATGATAGTGCCAGTGATTAAAATGTCAAGTAAATCCGTTAATCCCTGATTGAAATACGATTCATATTTACTGTGGATAAAATAGAAGAATCAAAACTTTAATAAGCGAGCGGATATATTAATTTCGCATTAATAATGTTTTATAGCACGATCCATGAAGTATACACAAGCCACATTAGAAAAAATAGAAAAATTATTAGCTGAAACAGAATATATCATCCGGTATGAACGCGGAACTTTTCAGAGCGGATACTGTATTCTTGAACAAAAGAAAGTTATAGTGCTGAACAAATTTCTACCTGTCGAAGGACGAATCAATACCCTTATTGATATTATTCCTCAATTGACAATCCAGCCGGAAACACTTTCACCCGAAGGCAAAAAGGCTTTTGAAGAAGTGATGGTTAAATACGAAGCAGATAGAATATAAAATGTAAAATATTGTATGCAGAATCAGCAGCATTCCTTTTACATTTAATATTTAATATTTTACATTTACACGTGACTTATCCTTCTCTGAAAATAACTTTTCTGGGCACCGGTACAAGCAGCGGAGTGCCGATGATTGCATGTGATTGCGAAGTATGCACTTCTACAGACAAAAAGGACAAACGTCTTCGTTCAAGTATTATGGTGCAGTCGGCCAACACTACCCTCTTAGTAGATTCGACGCCTGATTTCAGGTATCAGATGCTCAGGGAAAAAGTAAAACGGCTGGATGCAATTATTTTTACTCATCCTCATAAAGATCATATTGCCGGACTGGATGATGTCCGGGCCTTTAATTTTTTTTCACAGAAGGCTGTTGAGGTATTTGCCAATGAAATGACACAGGAAGTGATCATCCGGGAATTTCCCTACGCTTTTGCTGATTTCAAGTATCCGGGCGCTCCGGAAGTGCATTTGAATACAATAGTCACGGAGCCATTTATAGTAGGAGATATTCCTATAATACCCTTTTTGGTCTGGCATTTAAAAATGCCTGTGCTTGGTTTTCGATTTGGCAGGTTTACTTATATCACAGACGCAAACAAGATTGATGATTCTGAAAAAGACAAGATAAGGGATAGCCAGATCATTGTTGTCAACGCACTCAGAAACGAAAAGCATATTTCGCATTATAGCCTTGAAGAAGCGATTCTGCTGGTTCAGGAATTAGGCATTCCAAACGCTTATTTTACGCATATCAGTCATCAGTTAGGAAAACACCAGTTGGTTAATTCCGAACTCCCTAAGGGAATTCAGCTGGCTTATGATGGTCTCGTTTTAAATATCTGACATTCCTTCGATTGCATTTAATTTTTTTATAACTCTTCATTCATTTGCAATCGCTTAACATTTGTGAGAAGGTCTAATTTAATTAGCTGTTAAACTTTTTGGTCTTCATAAAGTCAAACACTTCTCATCCTTAAATCTTTTTTTATGAGAAAAATAGCCCTTTTGTGCGTCATGATGACCTCAATGTATTCGATCTTATCAGCTCAAACAAGCTTCGAACTAATACCTACAGGAGGCTATACTTTTCCTGATCAGATCAATTTCAACAATACTTATGGAAAGATAGATGAATCAGTCAGCTGGGGTGGCTCAATGATGTTCAATGCCAGTCGAAATTTTGGGATTGAATTGATGTACCAAAGAATTGATGCTACAACCGGTGTGTACAATTATAATGATCAATTACTTCTTGAGCAGAAAAAAGTGGGTATGAATTATATCATGGCTGGGCCGGTTATTTCAGTAGGTGGCGGCGCGGTTCATCCATTTATAGGTGGTCTTTTGGGTGTTGCGGTTATTTCTCCCGATGCAAATAATATCAGCGCAAATAATAATTATTTTGGATATACAAAATTTGCCTGGGGAGCTGATGCCGGGACAACAGTTTATGTAAGCCCAAGATTGGGAATACGATTAAAAGCTCAGGTATTATCTCCTGTAGATGCAACTTCTGGTATGTTTTATTTTGGATCTGCCGGACCGGGAGCTTACTATAATACATATCCTACCGTTTTTCAATTTGGGTTTAGTGCAGGGCTGATAATAGGTTTGGGAGAAATTTTGTCAAGACCCGGTGGCTCGAAGGTAATTATTCGTGAAGCTCCTGTCAGAAGATATTATTCACCATATCCGTCCCCTTCACCATATTATCATTGATGAGATTTATTTCACTTGTATTATCGTTAGCTGTTGACCACCTCGTATTGATTGGGAAGATGTAAGGTTTGTGGTCATCGGCTTTCGATTTTATTCTTCCCGCTTAATGGTATTTTATTTCTTTTTTGAACTGATTATCTTGGAAAAATAATCGGGGGTATGATTCGTGAAAGAGTGAAGGAATATTTTTCTTTTACAAGAAAAGAGCGTATTGGTGTAGTTGTGCTGGTTTTCTTGATTTTTATTATTTTCCTTCTTCCGGTTTTCTTTAACTCACAAAAAAATACAACAGATCTGCATTTTGTCAGGCAGTTCAAAAATGAAATTGCACAACTGAAAACAATACAGCAAAAGGATTCAACCTATTTTTCGCGAACAGATCATGATTCCATCGATAAACAAAATCTTAATGTTGAAAAGTCAGTTCCAGAGCATCATACAAATCCAAAGACCCATTTATTTTTTTTTGATCCCAATACAATCTCTTCCACACAGTGGGAAGAATTGGGAATAAAGGCTAAAACTATTCATATCATCGAACATTATATTTCCAGGGGAGGCAGGTTTAACAAGCCTGAGGATTTAAAAAGAATTTATGGAATGAATGAGACGGATTATCAGCTTTTGCTTCCTTTTGTTGAAATAAAAAAATCTTCATATAAATTCAAAAATGATACTGAGAGGTCTTTTACTCAAAAAGAACAAAATCTTTTTTATCATGAATCTGGAGTAATTAAAATCGAAATTAATACTGCAGATTCATCGTCATTAATGGCTCTGCCTGGTATTGGAATTAAACTGGCTTCTCGCATTTTACGTTTTCGTGAAAAATTAGGAGGTTTCTATGGAGTTGATCAGGTCGCTGAAACATATGGCTTGCCCGATTCTGTTTACCGTAAGATCAGGCCCTTTTTGTATTTGAACCAGGATTCGGTAAAACAAATAAATATCAATACTGCAGATATCCCTTTGTTGGCACAACATCCTTATATCAGATGGGATATTGCCCGGGTTATTGTTCAATACAGGGAGGCTCACGGGGCTTATAAAAGCGTAGAAGAACTCGGTCAAATTGCCATTTTAAAGGGGGAAAAGCTTCAAAAAATGGCGCCTTACCTGAAGATTAACTAACGTTTGTTAGTTAATTGGATAAAATATTTGTATATTGCATACGCATTGGTCTATGCACGGATAGTTTATTTTCTAATGATTGTTTGCAGTATTACCAGGCAATAATCGACAGTGGTTATTGCCTGGTTTGTTTAAATAAACCTGAATCTTAATTTTACCTGATGAATTTTCAAACCGATGAAATAACACTGCAGGTTGCCCAGACTGCACGTGATTTTGCTCAGCAATACATCAAGCCATATGTAATGGATTGGGATGAACGACAGGAATTTCCCATACAGGTTTTCAGAGAAATGGGGAAATTGGGAATGATGGGTGTGTTGGTTCCGGAAGAGTATGGAGGAACAGGGCTGGGTTATCTGGAATATATTAACATCATCGGTGAAATTGCAAAAGTATGTGGCTCGATTGGGCTAAGCCTGGCTGCACACAATTCCCTTTGCACCGGACATATCCTTGCATTTGGTAACGAGGAACAAAAAAGAAAATACTTACCTAAATTAGCTTCAGGAGAATGGATTGGTTCATGGGGATTGACGGAAGCAAATACAGGAAGCGATGCTGCAAATATGCAATGTGTTGCCACAAAGGAAAACGATGGCTGGGTCCTGAATGGTACGAAGTGTTGGATCACACATGGTATCAGCAGCAATATAACGGTGGTGGTTGTGCGAACCGGTAAACCTCGTGAAAAAAATAATGCAACTGCTTTTGTTGTTGAGCGTGGCACAAAGGGTTTTACTGGTGGAAAAAAAGAAAATAAACTGGGAATGCGCGCAAGCGAAACGGCGGAAATGATTTTTGACAATTGCCGGATTCCGGATTCGAATAGGTTGGGGCAGGTGGGTGAAGGGTTTAAACAGTCTTTGTATGTACTCGATGGAGGAAGGATTTCTATTGCTGCTTTAGCTGTAGGTATTGCCAAAGGTGCTTATGAAGCATCAATCAAATATTCAAAAGAACGCCACCAGTTTGATCAGCCTATTGCTAATTTTCAAGCTATTTCTTTTAAGCTGGCAGATATGGCCACAGAAATTATGGCTTCAGAATTATTAACGATGCAGGCAGGGTATCTTAAAAACAGGCGGATGCCGATGACCAAAGAAGCTGCTATGGCAAAATATTATGCGAGTGAAGTAGCGGTAAAAGTTGCGACGGACGCCGTCCAGATTTTTGGGGGCTATGGATACACAAAAGATTTTCCTGTAGAAAAATATTATCGCGATAGTAAACTTTGTACTATTGGAGAAGGGACTTCAGAAATTCAGAAAATTGTTATTGCGAGAGAAGCATTGCATTGAAGTCTGAAATTGCGGACTCCGCACTTCGGGCCAACCCAATTATTACGGCATAAAATCATCGTCTTTTTTCGGGCTGTATTTGTCAAATACCTTATCAATGGCGCCGCCAAAAAGAGGGAATTTTTCTTTAGCAAAATCTTTAATGATTTCAATGGCCTTATAAGCCTGTTGCTCCGTCAGACCCTCAGCTTTTAAGCGTTCAATTAATTCTTTCATATATCATCCGCCTGGGGCGGATCTTTTTTGGATTATAAATGTATCAGAATGATAAGGAGAACTTTTCCTTTTCAGATAAAGATCATGCAACTTTAAGCAAACTCATCTTGCTGGTATCAAATTTCTTTCTGGCATATTCCAGACTTAAATGAAATTTATTCTCTTTTGAAGAAGGCAGTTCAAACATCGCATCTGTCAGAATACTTTCACAAATGCTACGAAGTCCTCTCGCTCCAAGTTTATATTCAACTGCTTTAGCCACCATAAAATCCAGTACATTATCATCGATGCTTAATTGGATTCCTTCCAGCTCAAATAATTTTTTATACTGACGGATCAATGAGTTCTTCGGTTCTGTAAGAATGGAACGAAGAGTCACACTGTCGAGAGGATTGAGATGGGTCACTACAGGCAAACGTCCCAGCAACTCGGGTATAAGACCGAATGCTTTTAAATCGGGAGCATTTACGTATTGCAACAGATTCTTTTTAGTAAATTCCTGTTGTTCTTTATTTACGTTAAAACCGATTGCATTTGTATTAATGCGACGGGCAATAATTTTATCGACCCCATCAAACGCACCTCCGCAAATGAAAAGAATATTTTGAGTATTGATTTTAATAAGTTTTTGTTCGGGATGCTTTCTTCCACCCTGTGGGGGAACCAAAACATCTGTTCCTTCCAGTAACTTTAATAAACCTTGCTGAACACCCTCTCCGCTAACATCTCTGGTAATTGAAGGGTTATCCCCTTTTCTTGCTATCTTATCTATTTCATCGATATATACAATTCCTCTTTCGGCGGCAGCAACATCATAATTGCATACTTGCAGCAACCTTGTCAAAATACTTTCTACATCTTCTCCAACATAACCTGCTTCAGTAAATACAGTTGCATCAACAATGGCAAATGGAACATTTAGTAATTTGGCAATGGTTTTCGCCAAAAGTGTTTTACCTGTTCCTGTTTCACCAACCATAATGATATTGCTCTTTTCAATTTCAACATCATTGTCTGCAATTTTTTGTTGCAGGCGTTTATAATGGTTATATACAGCTACAGCCAGTACTTTCTTGGCATCATCCTGGCCGATGATATAATCATCAAGAAACCTTTTAATTTCAATTGGTTTTTTTACGGTAAGCTTGAATTGCGAGGTCGGAGTGTTGTCTTCCCGGATGATTAATTCCTGCTGAATGATTTCCTGCGCGTGCTCTACACAATTTTCACATATATGTCCCTCCTGTCCCGCGATCAGAATTTTTACTTCATCCCGGCTCCTGCCACAAAAAGAACAATGCAATGTATTTTTTGCCATTAATAATCCCGTTTGTGTAATTACCACAAATTTAGTCAACTTATATGCCAAATCCCAACGAAAAATGCCTAAAATCAGGATGAATCAGGGTTTTGAGTCCCTTTTTTGGAACGCCTTAGAGTTTTTCAGTAATATGATCAACGATCCCATACTCGACTGATTCCCCCGCATCCATCCAATAATCGCGGTCAAAATCTTTCATGATCTGTTCGATTTTTTTGCCGCAATTCTCAGCTAATATTCTCGCGCCGATTTCTTTTATTCTTTTGGTTTGCTTTGCCTGAATCTCCAGATCAACACTTACTCCCTGCATATATCCTCCCAGGCTGGGCTGGTGTATCATCACTTCTCCATGTGGATAGATAAAACGTCTTCCCTTTACACCACCACTTAACAAAATGGAGCCCATGGAAGCTGCCAACCCGATACAAATAGTGCTCACCGGGCTTTTCAGCATTTTCATAGTATCATAAATAGCCATACCACTGGTTACAACACCACCCGGGCTATTGATCAAAAATTTAATTTCTTCTCCGGGTTTATCTGCATCCAGTAATAAAAATTTATTGACGATATCTTTTGCAGAACGGTCGTCAACAGGTCCCCATAGTTGCACGGTTCTGTTTTCAAAAAAATATTTTTCGAGTTTTTTCATCAACATGCCAGTCTCCGGGCCTTTATCTTCTTTTGGTTCTTCCTCCGGTTCGTCATCCATACGGAAAGGTTTGAACAGGTATTTTGAATAATTCATTTTAAAATTTTTTGAATGATTTCCTTTATAGTTTAGATAGAAAATTTTGAAGAGATAAGCAGATTATTTCTAACTATCTTTTTTGTCTTTTCTTGGATTCAGTACCAATACTTCATCCACCAATCCATACTCCTTCGCTTCGATAGCAGTGAGCCAGTAATCACGGTCACAATCTTTCTCTACCTGCTTTACTGATTTACCTGTGTGTACTGCGTAAATTTCGTAGAGCTCTTTTTTTATTTTCTTAATTTCATTCACTGTGATTTCAATATCGCTCGCCTGGCCGCCGATGCTCCCACTTGGCTGATGCATCATGATCCGGCTATGCTTTAAAGCAGTTCTTTTTCCTTTTGTTCCGGCACACATGAGCGTCGCAGCCATAGAAGCAGCCATGCCAATGCAAATAGTGGAAACGTCGGGAGTCACATATTGCATAGTATCATATACGCCTAAGCCGGAATACACACTTCCGCCCGGGCTGTTAATATACATTTGGATATCACGATGACGATCGGTGCTGTCAAGAAATAATAATTGCGCTGTAATAATATTGGCTACTTCGTCATTAATAGGATAACCAAGAAAAATAATTCTGTCCATCATTAACCGACTGTATACATCCATAACGGCTACGTTCATGGGACGTTCTTCAATGATGTTAGGGGTAAGACTGGTAACTAGATATCTGTTATAATCATTTAATGTATTACTGGAAATACCTTTGTGCTTCACAGCATACTTTTCAAATTCGGTTCCTGGATTCATAGATTTTTCAATTTTTTCATCCTTTCAAAAATGGAATGTGATTTAATTAAAGATTAGGATATATCTTTCAAATCTCCGTCCAAACTTTTAAACTTCCAAAAAACTGACAGAGTTGCAGTAAAATAAAAAAATCCTGCTTAGCAGGATTTGTTAAAAGCAATATTTTGAGTAATTAATGATGGTGGTGTTCGTGTTCTGCCGTGGTTTTGAGGAATTCTTCACGGGTGATTTCCTCTTCCACCGGTTTGACCTGAGTTTCCGCCCATCCAAGGATTTTATCTGTTCTGATACGGTGAACTGCATCTTCTATAAATCGCCTGTCCTGCATCATACGGTTGATATAATCTGTAATCCATGATTGACTTTCGTCCAGTGCCTGCATTCCCATATAGCCGGATAATTGCTGGATCGCAAAATTCCTGATATCATCTGCAGTCACTTCAATTTTGTTTTCGCGTGCAATTTTATCTGTAATAAGAGTCCATTTTAACTGATTGGTAAAAGAAGGAAATTCCTGTTCTACTTCTTCATTCGTTTTTGGTTTTTCACCTCCGCTCAATAACCAACGCTTAAGAAAGGATTCGGGGAAATCTATTTTTACATGATCGAGCAGCTCGTGGTATAAAGTATGCTGCAACTGACTACGACTTTGATTTTTCCAATACTGCTGAATTTCTTCCTTGATCAGCTCGCGAAAAGTTTCTGCTGTTGCAACTTCTTTATCAGGATAAACTGCTTTAAAAAAAGTTTCATTTAATTCGGATTTTTCCACCAATCCGATTTTGACAATTGTCAGTTTGAAATATTTATCAGCAGTTGTAGTATCATCTTTATCGAATCCCAAATCATGGATGATCCATTCTCTTTCTTTTTCATCAAAAGCTTTGGATAATTGAAGGACGATTGTATCATCTTTCTTTTTCCCCATCAGGTTCTTGCGAAAATCCTGATTGAAATATTTTACCAGGACTGAATTTTCTTTATGTCTTCCCCCTTCCACCGGATTTCCATTTTCATCAGTTTCATCAAAAATAACATTGAGTACATTATCGTCAGTAGTAACAGTTTCCGGTTCGGTCATTTTGCCATTTCTTAATTGCAGCCTTTCTATTTCCTCATCAATCATCTGATCTGTAACGGTAATCTGAAATTGTGTTGGATTTATCTGATCAAACACGGGGAGGTTGAAATCGGGCTTCAATCCTACTTCAAAAGCAAAAGAATATTCTTCGGGTTTTCCCATATCAATCTGCCGGGTATCATTTTCCGGTAGTGGAATAGGCTGGGCAAAAATGTCGAGTTTTTCATTTTCCATGTAGCTGGTCAGCTCTTTTTCTACACTCTTCAATACTTCATCAGTAAAAACAGAATTACCATACATTTTTTTAATAAGACCCGCCGGGACCATGCCTTTCCGAAATCCGGGGATATTTGCCTTTTTACTATAATCTTTCAAAGCTTTTTCAAATGAAGGCAGGTAATCGTCCTTGGCTACTTTTACCGTCAGCTTATCATTTAAGAGGCCGATATTTTCTCTGGTCACTGTGCCCATAATATAATGTTTAAAAAGTGTATTAAATTTGAGGGTGACAGCTATTTTAATTCTGTCAACTGTCATCAGATTTAGTGCGGGTGGAGGGACTCGAACCCCCATGCCTCTCGGCGCCAGATCCTAAGTCTGGTACGTCTGCCAATTTCGTCACACCCGCATGTAACTAATCCGTATTAATTCTTATTAATTTTTTTAAGTAATTGATTTGCAGTTATTTGAATTCTTATGCTGTATTTAACGGGCTGCAAGGTACTTTATTTAACTGGCTTTTGATTGCAAATTAGATCGCAAATTTTTGAGGAGTGATTTCAAAGCGAAAGAAAATAAATTTATCTATGGCAAATATAAATTTTGGGATCGAATTTAGAAACACATTCCAGAAAACGACCATTAAAAAAAATCTTGACATTATATGTCAATTTACAGTGCAACACAATGCCTCCTAGGACTATTTTTGATCCCCAATTTTGAATATTAATCTCACGATAATATTGCTAAATCTTCATCATCTGAAATGGAATTCGATGGCACAATAAAAATGTTCCGGATTAAGGACAGCCATATTCGATGTCCGCTTGGTTAAATCCAAAAAAGCCCATCATCTCATCCATAAAATTCTCCGAATTACCCTTTGTACAGTCGATATTCACTGGCAATCCCGTTCGGTTATAAGTGTAAAAGGCATTCAGAGGGTTGTTCACACTGTAATCCCTGGCCAGGAACATCCAAATCTTATTACAACGATGGAAATTGATCTTGTCGTCATAGACTCTCCCAGTCAAGTTGCCATTGGCATCATAGCTGTAGTTGGTAATTGAATTGACCTTATCCAATTGTTCCCAGGTAACACTAATAAGCCGGTCAAAAGGATCATATTCATATTTAAAAATTGAAACGGCGCCCAATTGTCCTGGCACCGGCTTACCATTTACAAGATTTGGAAAAAAATACTGAGAATCCAAGGCGATCCTGCCTTTGTCATCATAGAAATACTTGTTCCAGCTTTCCGGTGGGTTTAATTCGGATACATCCACACCGTACACATTGATCTGGTCGGTAAGGCGATGGAGGCCATCGTAGCGGAAAAGGAAATTCGTGTATCCGGTGCCAGTCCACCGCCGAATGATGGAAACCGGATCTCCTTGACTGTTATATGTGAATACAGCAGTGTCTGGAGTTGGAAAGATGCCAGTAAAGGTAATCTTTTTGATTTGGCAAAACCCGACTAGCTTGTGGTCCGATAAGTAATCAAACGCTTTCTTACAGCCTAGCGTGAATACTAAAATAAATATCCCCAACAGAAAAACAATCCGGAGTATGGCTAATTTCATAATAACGAGTTTAATATATAAAGTTTAAAACTTTTACGCTTGTTTTCCCTGATCGGCGTTAGCCTAATGTATGATATACATTACCAGCACCCATCCATAAATCACAGCTCCTTCCGATCGCGGATTTTCGCATTATATATCCATTGTGCAGGTTGACGATCTTTTTTGTACAACCTTTTCTAAAGAGATTTCGGAAAAATATTTTCATCGACTCATTTTATTCTTTCGAGATTCGATTTCGGATGAAATCGATCTAAGAAATAAAATCAAAGGGCACTAAAAGCAGTATTATTTATTAAAAGTGATATTGTGGGATGTAAATAATTCAAAGATATCGCCGTTAAGACGGGGTGCAAATCAATCATATTTTAACAAATAAACTAAGCCTTTGTGGTTCATTGTTTAAACACAGACTATAATATTTGAAATACTAATCGTTGAACCTTAAATGCTTAACTCCTCTAAAGTACGGATGCTATTTCGTAAATTCGTATTGAATGGAAACCATTGCAATCCCAAAATATAATCTCACAGAAGATCAGGAAAAAAAGCTGATTTTAAGAGAATACAGGGCTTTATTAAGGTCCCTGAAACCGAAATTAAAATCGGGTGACAAGGAACTGGTAAGAGGTGCGTTTGAAATGGCAGCCGATGCTCACAAGACCATGCGAAGAAAAAGCGGTGAGCCTTACATACTTCATCCATTGGCAGTAGCAAGAATTTGTGTGGAGGAAATCGGTCTGGGTATTCGTTCCACGATCTGCGCTTTATTACATGATACAGTCGAGGATACTGATATTACATTGGATGATATTGAACGTGATTTTGGAAACGAAATAGCAAGAATTGTAGACGGACTCACAAAGATTGCAAATGTAATTGATGTGAATGCTTCACAACAAGCGGAGAATTTTAAGAAAATTCTTCTTACACTCACTGATGATCCGCGTGTGATCCTAATTAAACTGGCCGACCGTTTGCACAATATGCGTACACTGGATAGTATGAAAAGAGAGAAGCAGTTGAAGATATCATCTGAAACTGTGTACGTATATGCTCCGCTTGCTCATCGCATGGGACTTTATAATATCAAAACTGAATTGGAAGATCTGGCCATGAAATATCTGGAACCGGAGGAGTATAAGGAAATCGCACGGAAGCTGTCAGAAACCAAACGGGAACGTTCCAGATATATTAACGAGTTCATCAAACCTTTAAAAGAGAAACTGGAGAAAGCTAATTTTCAATTTGAAATTTATGGCCGTCCGAAAAGTATCCACTCCATTTGGAATAAAATGCGAAAAAAAGCTGTAGCATTTGAAGAGGTATACGATCTTTTTGCGATCAGGATAATTATTAATTCTTCTATTGAAAGAGAAAAAGAAGATTGCTGGAAAGTGTATTCACTCATAACAGATGAATATACGCCTTCACCTGAGCGTTTACGTGACTGGCTGAGCAATCCGAAATCTAATGGGTATGAAGCCTTGCACACAACAGTAATGGGACCTCAGGGAAAATGGGTAGAAGTGCAAATCAGATCGAAAAGAATGAACGAAATCGCTGAAAAAGGATTGGCGGCTCACTGGAAATATAAAGAAGGGGGCGATGAAGAAAACCGTTTCGATAAATGGTTTCAGCAAATCAGGGAGGTATTGAATACAGAAGACAATGACTCCATTAATTTTCTACAGGATTTCAAAACCAGTTTTCTTGCTGAAGAAATTTATGTATACACTCCAAAGGGAGATGTAAAAATGCTGCCTGTCGGATCAACTGCGCTTGATTTTGCTTTTGCAATTCACAGTGCAATCGGTGTTCAGTGTATTGGAGCAAAAGTAAATCATAAGCTGGTCCCGATCAGTCATAAATTAAGGAGTGGTGATCAGATTGAAATCATCACTTCAAGTAAACAAAGGCCCAGTGAAGACTGGTTGAATATTGTTGTTACTGCAAAGGCAAAAAGCAAAGTCAAGGATGCACTGAAAGAAGAAAAAAGAAAAATTGCGGATGAAGGAAAATATATTGTTCAGAGAAAACTTGAAAATTTCGGAGCTGCCTATAATCAGCATAATATTGATGTGCTGACAATGTATTATAAGTTCAGTTCGTCATTGGACTTGTTTTATCAGGTCGCAGTCAAAAATGTTGATCTGAAAGAATTAAGGGAGTTTCAATTGTTGGGTGATCGGTTGGAACCACCCAAGCCGGTCAAACAGGTTCAAGATGTTAAAGCGGAATCGACGCCAGCTACGTCTAACGTTCAAAGAAAAGATGCGGAATTAGTTATTTTCGGAGAAAGCAGTGACAGGATCGTTTATACTTTGGCTAATTGTTGCAAACCGATTCCGGGAGATGATGTGTTTGGATTTGTTTCTACAGGAAAGGGATTGACAATACATCGTACGAATTGCCCAAATGCGGCAAAGTTGTTATCAAATTATGGGCATCGTGTAGTAAAAACAAAATGGGCGAAGAATAAGGAGATTTCTTTTTTGACAGGTATCCGTATCGTAGGGTTGGATGATGTGGGAGTCATCAATAAAATCACCAATCTTATTTCTGGTGAATTGAGGTTAAATATTAATGCGCTGACCATCGAGGCAAAAGAAGGAATATTCGAAGGGAATATAAAAATTTATGTACACGATAAAGAAGAATTGGATGAATTGGTCAAACGACTAAAGCAATTGAATGGTATTCAGACAGTAGATCGATTTGATACAGAAAATGTTTAAGTACTTAGGGTTATCTCCGGTTTTTCCAGATTATTAGTCTCAAAAAAACCTTTCTATTTGCAATTCCAATTACCTTATTTTTGCTGCTTCCTAATGAGTCAAACTGCAAATCTGGATCAATGGTTGATGTAATTTTAGGGCTGCAATGGGGAGATGAAGGAAAAGGTAAAATAGTAGATTATTTCGCTCCGCAATATGATATCATAGCCCGCTTTCAGGGTGGCCCCAATGCAGGTCACACTTTATATGTCAAAGACAAGAAAATTGTTCTACACCAAATTCCATCTGGAATTTTCCATGAAAATACAATCAATTTAATAGGAAATGGAGTCGTGCTGGATCCGGTAACACTTCGCAAAGAATGTGAATCTGTTGCTTCGTTCGGTGTGGATTACAGAAAAAATTTATATATCTCACAAAGAACTCATCTGATTCTCCCCACTCACAGGGCTTTGGATAAAGCTTCGGAAATTTCGAAAGGAGTTGAAAAAATCGGATCTACTTTAAAGGGCATCGGACCTGCCTATATGGACAAAACCGGAAGAAATGGATTGCGTGTGGGGGATCTGTTAGGCAAAAGTTTTACGACAGAATATATCAAATTAAGGTTGAAGCATCAGAAAATCCTGGACAGTTTTCATTTTCAGGATGACGTATCGGCGTGGGAAGAAGATTTTTTTGAAGCGCTTGAATTCATGCGACAGTTCAAAATTGTTAATGGTGAATATTTCATCAATAACAAAATTCAGGATGGAAAATCCGTGTTGGCGGAAGGTGCTCAGGGCAGCATGCTGGATGTAGATTTTGGTACATTCCCATTTGTAACTTCTTCGAACACTATTTCTGCGGGTGTTTGTACTGGTCTGGGAATCGCACCTCAGAAAATCAAAGATGTAATTGGTGTTACAAAAGCATATTGCACCAGAGTAGGCAGTGGTCCTTTTCCTACAGAATTGATGGATGCAACAGGCGAAGAATTACGAAAAGTCGGAAATGAATTTGGTGCAACAACCGGCCGGCCCAGACGCTGTGGATGGATTGATCTGGTTGCATTGAAGTTTGCCTGTATGATTAATGGAGTTACCCGTTTGGTTATGACAAAGGCAGATGTACTGGATAGTTTTGCTGAATTAAAATTATGCACTAGTTATAAAATCGATGGAGACATTACAGACGAAGTACCTTTCCAGATGAGCAGGGTTAAAATAGAACCACAACTCAAAACTTTTCCAGGCTGGCAGACAGAGATCAGTTCAATAAAAACTCAAGATAAATTGCCGGAACCCATGAAAAAATATATTCAATTTATTAATGATTTCCTGAAAGTTAATGTATCTTATATTTCAAACGGACCGGCGCGGGATCAATTGATTAAAAACCTGTAATAAGTAGATTTTCTTACAAAAAAATTTATTTTAAAAAAATTTGGCGAATTAAAAACTTCGCTGAAATTTTACAATATAATCTTATTAGAATATGGCATCAAAATCTGATAAGGGGAAAAAGGATTCAAAAAAATCCGCACCTGAATCTTCAAAAGATATTTCGGGTAAGTCATCTCCTAAATCCAAAAAACAGGAAGATGATGATGAAGAGGAAGACGACAATGATTCCGATACTCCTAAATCATCGAAGAAAGATAGTAAAGCATCTCCCAAAAAGAAGAGTAAATACGATGAAGAGGATGATGATGATATGGATGACGATGATGTGGATGAAGTTGATGAGTGGGATAAGGTAGAAGAGGAAGAAGAATGGGATCCTGATTTTGACGAATTTGATATTCCCAGATCAAAATCAAAAAAAGGCGGCAGCACAAAAAAGGGTTCAAAAGGAAACGAAGAAGAAGACCTGGGTTTGGATGAGGACTTTAAAAACCTGGATCTGTTCAATGATAGTGGCTTTGATGAAGAAGATGATGATTTTTAACTGATGGGCTAATCCATTGCTGTGAGCAGAACTTTTGTTTCTTTTCCTATAGTTGATTTTTATACAACCAAATTGCAGGTATTGCGCTGGGCATCCCGGTTCAATACCTGTTGTTTTTTGGACAACCAGGAATATGAATCCAAAGAACATGTTTATGAATGTTTGGTTGGAATTGGTATGAAACGAAGTCTGAGCTCTGATTCAGGGAATGCCTTTGATTCATTAAAAAAATTTGACAGTTCGAATAATGACTGGTTGTTTGGGCATTTTGCTTTTGATCTGAAAAATGAAACAGAAAATCTTTCGTCTTCTCTTCCAGATCGGATTCAGTTTCCAGATTTATTTTTTTTTATTCCGGATATTGTTCTTGAGTTGAACCGGGATAGAATCAATATTGGCCTATTCAATTCAAATCACCTTGATATTCTTGATCAGATTTACAGTGTTTCGACGATCAGACAAAATTCTTCACAAGTCAAAATTCAAATAAAACAGAAATTTTCACAAAAGGAATATGCAGCTACCGTTGAAAAACTTCATCAGCATATTTTACGTGGAGATTGTTATGAAATAAATTTTTGCCAGGAATTTTATGCCGAGGAGGTAAAGCTGGATCCTGTTGAAACCTATTTAATGCTGACTGATATTTCTCCAACACCCTTTTCTGCATTTTATAAAGCAAATGATAAATACCTTTTGTGTGCAAGCCCTGAAAGATATCTGAAAAAAAAAGATGAATATCTTTTAACTCAGCCAATAAAGGGAACCTGGATCAGAAACAGAAATGATATTGTGCTGGATACTCACTATAAGAATGAGCTTTTTAATAGTAAGAAAAATCGATCTGAAAATGTAATGGTGGTCGACCTTGTAAGAAACGATCTTTCAAAAGTATGTGTCCAGGGGTCGGTAAAAGTCGATGAACTGTTTGGCGTATATACATTTCCTCAAGTCCACCAGATGATATCAACAGTGACAGGAAAATTGGACCCGAAAAAAGATTGGATAGATGCAATTGCATCTACATTTCCTATGGGCTCTATGACCGGCGCTCCTAAAAAAAGAGTTCTTGAGTTAATCGAACAATATGAAAAAAGCAAGAGAGGATTATTTTCGGGTTCGCTGGGATATATTACTCCTGAAAAAAACTTCGATTTTAATGTTGTAATTCGCAGTATTCTATACAATGAAGGGGATAATTATCTTTCCTATCAGGTAGGCTCCGGAATTACTTTTTATAGCGATGCAGAAGAAGAATTTGAAGAATGTCTTTTAAAAGCGGAAGCGATTCAAAGAGTTTTGGAAAATAAAAAGGGTATCTATAAAATGAAAATGTGAAGGTGATTTATCATCCTTCACATTTCTATATATGCGGGTTATGCTATCTTTTTTTTGCTACTTCTCCGAAAGTTTTTTGTGATGTATCAGCGGCATCTTCATTCAACAGCAATTGTACAGATTCGTTTAATATCTGGTACTTATTCGCTGCAAACAAATCCATTTTTTCCTGTGGTAATTGAAGATCATAAGTATTGTTGCTACTGGCCATCACTTTGTCAAAATCAGGATTGTATCTGCTAAATTCTGCAATATCCATTAAAACATATTTAGCAATAATCAATGAATGATATTTACCGGAAATTGAAATGGTTTTTGCATTCGCCAATTCATTCTTACTAAGTTTCCTCGTAAACACATACATCGCAGAGCCCGATAATTGTTGTGTAGCTTCATCTTTGGTCAATGTGGTAACGCCGCCCTGGCCTTCAAAAATATAATGGGTGCCAATAAATTTTTTCACATGATTCCTCGATTCTGCCGGCAGATAATACTGCAAGTCCCAGAAATCACGGCTATGGCTTTTTTTAATTGCATTATACACATGGGCTGTGCCACCGTTATATGCGGCAATTACCAGCAACCAGTCGCCCAGTTCATCATATAAATCACGAAGGTATTTGGCAGCTGCATGCGTACTTTTGTAATAACTTGTTCTTTCGTCATGTTTTCTGCTCACTCTCAGTCCAAGGATTCTCGCTGTCCCGGGCATTAACTGCCACGGACCAACCGCACCTGCCCAGGAAATTGAAGTAGGCTTCAAATTAGATTCGATCACGGCCAGGTATTTTAATTCCCTCGGCAGACCATATTGGATTAAAATGCCATCAATCAGGTTAAAATAAGGACGACCCCAGTCCTTCATTTCCTGAAGTTCTTTCCCGTTTTTGACAATATAATCTTGAACAAAGCTAATCGCCCTGGGATTGAGACGAGCACCATTAGTACTATTGGAAGAAGTGCTGATGAATAAATCGCGAAAGCCTGCATAAGTGGTGTCGATCCCTTCGTGAAGCGTACTCGTTGATTTTTTTCCCTTTGCTCCATTGTCGGCTTGTATTACAGACAATGATCCAATGCAAAGGACGCCCAACAATAAAAGTCGTTTCATTCCTTTAACGTTTAAAAGATTTACAGGCCGGTTATCCGGACTATAAATTTTTCAAGGGGATGGATTACGGAAATTAATTCGGCAATGTCGTTTAACTCCGAATTTTCATAAAGCGGGATTCTCGTAGGACTTATATTGTTGCATCAGATAGTGCGAGAACTGAAGCAAAGATAACTCATTAAAATGGTAAGTCATAGCTTGAATACCAAAAGGCATGCCATTTGTATGCTTGAAAAGTGGTATGGATATTCCTGGGATGCCCGCCAAATTCGCATAAACTGTATATATATCAGCGAGATACATCGAAATGGGGTCATCCAGTTTTTCCCCGATTTTAAAAGCTGTTGTAGGAGAACTTGGAGAAAGGATAATATCAAAGTTGTTGAAAATCAGTTTTGTTTTATCTGTTAATAATTTTCTTACCTGTTGTGCTTTTGTAAAGTATGCATCATAATAGCCGGCACTTAACACAAAGGTTCCCAATAAGATGCGTCGTTTAACCTCCTTCCCGAAAGACGCAGACCTGTTTTTCTTATAAAAATCATTCAGCGAAATTGTCGATTCTTTTGAACGAAAACCATATTTAACACCATCATAACGGGATAAATTTGAAGAAGCTTCGGCAGTCGTCAATACATAATAACTAGGTACGATATACTCCAGATATTCAAAATCAATTTCTTCTACCTGGTAGCCATCAAGCCTGAGTTTGCTTATAAAACCCAAAAAGGTATCCTTGATTTCCGGATCGAGAGAGGGATGCTGAACGGCTTCCCTGAAATATGCAATCTTTTTTTTCGAAGGACTTTCATATTCGAATCCCGTGGAATATTCCGGCACTGGCGTTTTGGAAGAAGTACTATCATAAGGGTCATTGCCTGCAATTACTTCCAGCAGCAACCCAACATCCGGCATTGATTTACCAAAAATTCCTATTTGATCGAATGAAGATGCATAGGCTATTAATCCATAACGGGACACCCTGCCATAAGTCGGTTTTAGTCCAATAATTCCGCAAAAGTCTGCTGGTTGTCTTACCGAACCTCCTGTATCGCTCCCAAGGCTAACCATACATAAATTGGCCTGCACAGCCACGGCTGCTCCACCTGAAGAGCCTCCGGGAACCCTAGTCGTATCCAACGCGTTTAAGACATTTCCGTAGAAAGAATTTTCGTTTGTTGAGCCCATGGCAAATTCATCGCAATTCAAATGACCTATGATGATGGCTTCTTCTTCCAGGAGACGATGTACAACTGTTGCATTGTATGGAGAAATAAAATTCTGTAAACTTTTGGAAGAAGCGGAAATCGGATGATCCTTGTAGCATATCACATCCTTTAATCCAATGACTACTCCATGCAATTTCCCCGGCTTTGAGCCAGATTTTCGTTTCCTGTCTAAAATCCTGGCAGATTCCAAAGCTTTATCTGCATATAAATTCACATACGCATTAAGCTTAGCGGAAGATTGGGCTTTTTCCAAATAAAATTGAACGGCTTGTTCACATGAAGTAATGCCGTTCTCTATAGCAGTATGATAACTCTGTATTGAATCGAATGTAAACAATAACAATTACGATTTCTGGTAAACAAAAATCGACTCGCCCGGAGATGAAAGTACTATTGTTGAGATGAAGAAGTCGGTTGTTTATCTTTTTCTTTAATACCTTCTTCCAGTTCTTTCTTAACGTTGTCTTTTGCATCATTGAATTCGCGAATTCCGCGACCTAAACCACGCATGAACTCAGGTATTTTACGACCACCAAACAAAATCAATACTGCAAGAATAATCAGTATCCACTCAGTGCCTCCAGGAGCTGATATAAATAAAAAGGACTGCAAAAAATTAGTAAACATATCAGATAATTTATAAGTACAAAGTTAACAGTTTTACTGAGCAATGCGCTTTTTTTTTAAAACGCAAAATTATTCAATTGCCTATCATTAACACGTGTCTAATAAGAAAGAAGAAAACAGGAATGGATTAGCTCAGACCTGCACCTTAATTATTCGGCAATTGTTCTTTTTTCTTTAATGCGAGCGCTCTTTCCGCTTCTTTCACGTTGGAAGTATAACTTAGAGCGGCGAACACGGCCTACTTTATTTATTTCAACCGATTCAATATTGGGAGAATATAAAGGAAATGTTCTTTCAACACCAACCGCATCCGATATTTTACGAACGGTAAAAGTGGCTGTATGCCCAACGCCCTGGCGTTTAATCACATCGCCCTTGAAGCTTTGAATTCTTTCTTTATTACCTTCAAGGATCTTATAATTTACTGTGATGTTATCGCCGGCTTTGAATTTTGGAAATTCTTTTTTTCCAGTCAATTGCTCGTGTACAAATGCTACTGCCGCGTTCATAACATAAATTTTTGGGGAGGCAAAAGTAAGAAGCTTTAGCGGAAATACAAAAAAAGAGTCATCAGATCCCGGGTTTTTTGCATTATATCAATTCCTGCCTTATCTCGCCACATTGACAGCCCTTTTTTCCCTTATTACCGTTACTTTAATCTGACCAGGATAGGTCATTTCTGTTTGTATTTTTTGAGCAATTTCAAAACTCAGTTTATCGCTGTCTCCATCAGTTACCTTATCGGCTTCCACAATGACCCTCAATTCCCTGCCTGCTTGTATCGCGTATGCTTTTTCAACACCGGGATAAGTCATTGCCAGATTTTCTAGATCTTTAATGCGTTGAAGGTACTGCTGCATAATTTCCCTTCTTGCACCCGGCCTGGCTCCACTGATAGCATCGCAAGCCTGGATGATCGGGGCGATCACATACTGCATCTCCACCTCATCGTGATGAGCTCCGATAGCATTTACAACTGCGGGATTCTCGCCATATTTTTCTGCCAGTTTCATCCCGAGTAAAGCATGACTTAATTCAGTTTCTTCATCTGGCACTTTACCGATATCATGTAACAATCCTGCTCTTTTGGCCAGTTTGGGATTCATTCCCAACTCGGCTGCCATGATCGCACATAAATTGGCAACCTCCCTGCTGTGCATTAACAAGTTTTGTCCATAAGAGGAACGAAATCTCATTTTCCCCACAATTCTTACCAATTCTTTATGAAGACCATGAATTCCCAATTCGATCACAGTTCTTTCACCGATTTCGATAACCTGCTCTTCTATCTGTTTTCTTGTTTTGTCGACAATTTCTTCAATTCTTGCAGGATGTATTCGACCATCTGCGACGAGTCGTTGAAGAGAGAGGCGTGCAATTTCTCTCCTGAGAGGATCAAAAGAAGATAGTACTATGGCTTCCGGAGTGTCATCAACAATTAAATCCACGCCTGTCGCTGCTTCTATGGCTCTGATATTGCGACCTTCTCTGCCGATAATTTGACCCTTAATCTCATCACTTTCCAGATTAAAGACAGTAATGGAATTCTCGATTGCCTGTTCGGCTGCTGTTCGCTGAATACTCTGAATAATGATTTTCCTCGCTTCCTTATTGGCTTTCTGGCGGGCATCGTCTACTATCTCCTGCTGGAGAGCAAGTGCCTGGGTTTGGGCTTCATGTTTCAGGCTTTCTATTAATTGAGACTTTGCTTCCTCAGCCGTCAGGGCGGCAATTTTTTCAAGTCTGCGAATATGTTCTTCCTGATGTTTTTCTAATTCAGTTCTTTTTTGATTTACTACTTCTATTTGCCTGTTCAGGTTTTCCTTGATAGCATCATTCTCCTTGGATTGTCTGTCTAAATGCTCTATTTTTTGATTGATGCTTTGTTCTTTTTGCTTGCCCCTTGTCTCTAAATCACTTAGTCTCCGATTTTTTTCTAAGACTTCTTTGTCATGTTCGGCTTTTAGTTGAACAAACCTTTCTTTAGCTTCTAAAATTTTTTCTTTTTTAAGATTCTCGGCTGAAGTCTGTGCATCCGTAACAATTTTTTTTGACTGTAATTCTGCTTCTTCTATTAATTTTCGGGTGTTTTTTGAAAAAATTAGCTTACCCGCTATGACTCCCACGACCAGGGCAATGATGGCAATTATGATGGAAATAATATTTTGATCCATTGAATCTAAAGTTTAAAAAGTTCACAATCGTATTAGTTTTATCCAGGCTCATATGATTTGCTAGGAAAATATGTTAATCAACGAAGATAAGGATTTTTAGCAGGGTACGGGTGATCTGACAGCCCAGGATGAGTAGTAAATTCAAAATATGGTCCTAGACTCCTGTGGGTTTGATAAATTATCGCAAAGTCTGATCTAACTGATCTTCCATTTTACGAAGAGTTTCCAGAATATCCTTATCAGGACTTGAATGTTGTTCCGTCATCGAAGGAAGCTGGGTAGCATACCACAAAAGAACCATGGCAACGTAGTCCTGCATATCCTTGCCTGAGAACTGGCCCTTAAATTCAATAATCTGATCGTTGATTACTTTAAGGGTCTTTCTAATGACTTCTTCGTCCTTCGGTTGTATTTTGACCCTATAAGTGCGATCACCTATAAGGACATTTATTGGGATTAATTCTTGCATAGTTCAATTACTTGTTTTATATTTATTCACACTTAATTAACATTTTCAAAATTTGTCATCTGAAAGTTAAGCAAGTTTTGAAGGTTAGGCAAAGTTCTGTTAAATAGCTCAAATATCCTGAATACCATGTTTTTAAAACTAAAGTCGGCGGTGTTTATTGATCGCCTGACATTTGAAGTTGATCAACAATGCATGCTAAAAGCAGTATTAAAAGATGACCGTGGAAGTATTTGCAGTGCAATGGAAGCAGAAATAACAAAGGGTCATCAGGTACTCGACTGGAATGGCCTTAACGATTTGCCTTACGGGGAGTATACATTAGAAGTTTCAAAAGGAACTGACGAAATGAAACTGAGGCTGGTCAAAAGAATCTGACTCACTCTTTTAGCAAACTAATGCAACGGTCAATTTCTTTAATGTATTGGTTAAGGCGTTTTTCAAACGCCTTTTTTTCTGCTTCATTCATTTGCTCTTGAGAAAATTTTAATATTTCCACCTGTTGTTGCCATTTCTGAGATTCAGCCGCAAGTTCATCATAACGTTTCGCCACCACTTGAAATTCCTGTTTCAATTTTTCATTTTCTTTTTGCAATGACTGATACTGCTGCAGAAATTGCTGCCATTTTTCACTCATCCTTTTCAATTGTTCTTCCAAATGATTCATAGGCGCTGAATATTTTTATTTTCTGATCTCAGCTTTCAGTTCATCTTCGAAAGTTTTCATGATGGTGTTCATCATTTGGTCAATTTCTTTATCTGTCAATGTCTTTTCTTCATCCACGAATGTAAAACTAATGGCCAGTGATTTTTTATCGGCCCCCAACTTCTCGCTTTCAAAAATATCGAATAATTGAACCTGCTGCAATTTATTTAGTCCGATATCATCGATCGTTTTTTCTATATCATTATAAGGCAATGATTTTTTTACAACCATTGCCAGATCCCGATGCACAGGAAGCTGTTTCGGTAATTCGCGAAATTCTATTTTGTTATTCACGATCTGGTTCATTAGTTTATCCCAATAAAAATCAGCAAAGAACACTGGTTGTTTGATATCAAATCGATTCAATATGGAAGAATGAACTTCTCCCGCTTCCAGTACAACTTCATTTCCGATTTTGAACTGTATCCCGTTTTTAAGTTTTTTATTGATAGTATTATAATCAGTGACAAAAGATCCGAGTCCTGTTTGCTGCATTATTCTGGAACATACTCCTTTCAGATAATAGAAATCAGTTCCATGGGTTTTTGTTTTCCATGAATCCTCTGTCAGGGCCCCTGTTATATACAAGGATAGATGATTTTCTTCTATATATTTTCCCACGTTCTCTGTTGAATAAGTTTTTCCATACTCAAAGAGACGCAGATTATTGTTTTTCCGGTTGATATTGTAAGCGATGATTTCAAGACCCGTTTCCAACAGAGAAGGACGCATGATATTTAATTCTGCACTCAGATTATTGATCATTTTCACAGCGGTTTTCAATTCATTATCCGGAAAATATGCACTATTGGTAATGGAGTTGGTAAAAATCTCATTAAAACCTAAACCAACAAGGTATTCAGCAGTTTTTTCCTGGTAAGATGATTGATTGCGGTCAATCTCAATCGAAGGAGAAACGGTGATGGATATGGGAATATCAATATTATCATATCCATCCACACGCATAATCTCTTCAACAAGATCGGCGGGTAAAACGATATCCGGTTTGTGAAATGGAACAGCAGCAAACAACTCATTTTTTTCTTCCTTCAGGATATCAAATCCCAGGCTTAGTAAAATTTTTTTTGCTGTATCTGCGGGATAATTTTTGCCGCTTAATTTTTTAAGATAATCGTAGCTCAGAATAATTTCCGTTTTTGTTTTTGGTACAGGATATTCATCTACTATATCAGATGCAATTTTTCCAACTGCTAATTTTTTCATCAGCAACGCAGCTCTTTTTAATGCAATAACGGTATTGGATATATCCATTCCTTTTTCAAAATGGGTTGCTGCATCTGTGCGAAGACTATGTCGAAAAGAAGTTTTTCTGACAGCTACCGGATTAAACCAGGCGCTTTCAAGAAAAATATTTTTTGTAGAATCATTTATCCCACTATTTAGACCTCCAAATACTCCGGCGATACACATAGGTTCTTCTGCATTACAAATCATCAGGTCGTCTTTGTGGAGTGTTCTTTCTTTTTCATCCAGAGTAACAAATTTTGTTCCTGTGGGCAGATTTTTTACAATGATTTTATTTCCTTTTATTGTATCTGCATCAAATGCATGCAGAGGCTGACCAGTCTCATGCAAAACAAAATTCGTAATATCTACAATATTATTGATGGGCCTTACACCAATAGCTTTTAATTTCTGTTGCATCCATTCGGGCGATTCTGAAATGGAAATTTCAGAAATACTAAGTCCTGAATATCTTTCACAATCTTTTTTGTTTTCAATACTGACACGAATAGTCAGGCTGTGATTGTCCACCTCAAAATCGTCCAGGGTAGGCATTTTCACTTTATAATTTTTATTCTCATGATGTGAAAGATAAGCGCAAACATCCCTGGCGACTCCGAGATGACTCATTGCGTCCATATGATTTGGAGTCAGTCCGATTTCAAAAATATAATCCTGGTAAGGATGAAAATAGGAACTTGCAGGAAGACCAGTTTTTGCATTTTCTGTGAGAATAATAATACCGGCATGACTATTTCCCAACCCGATTTCATCTTCGGCGCAGATCATTCCCTGGCTTTCAACTCCCCTTATTTTAGCAATCTTAATTTTTATCGGATCACCCTTTGAAGGAAAAATAGTCGTTCCAACCGGTGCAACAATTACTTTTTGGCCACTTGCAACATTT
This sequence comes from Puia sp., assembly GCA_035499855.1. GTDB lineage: Bacteria > Bacteroidota > Bacteroidia > Chitinophagales > Chitinophagaceae > Puia. The sequence continues at coordinate 67,556 of DATJXY010000124.1, forward strand.
GATGCACCGCAGACAATTGATAAAGGTTCGGAAAGCCCCACATTTACTTTGGTTAATTTTAACTTATCAGCATTCGGATGTTGAGTGCATTCAATGACTTCTCCAATAATTAATCCTTCCAAACCTCCTTTTACAGATTCATATTTTGCCAGGCTTTCAACTTCGAGTCCGATAGAAGTCAGAATTTTAGATAATTTTTCCGGAGATGGTTTGGACAGATTTTCTTCGCTGCCAGGCAGGTATTCACACAGCCAATTATAGCTAATGGTCATCGATAAAAAACACTTTGTTGTTCGCAAAGATAGTTTTTTGAAACCAAGGAAATCGAAGAGCCTATAATACTTTTTAGGAGGTTATTACGTTTTAATTAATATATATAGACAGTCATTTAACCCTTTATAATTATCATAATGTAATGTTAATCGTTATCTGAATATTATACTTAGCATAAAAAATGCAGTCCCAGATATACGCTCTTATCAATCATTATAATAAAGCTGATTTATGAAAAAAATACTTTACGCTATTCTATCTATTGTATTGGTATCAACTGCATGCCATCCCACCTATGTGGTACAAAATGATCCTGCGCCTGCCCCGGCTCCTCCTCCAGCCGAAGTCTCTTATCAGGCTTTTTATGATCAGTTGAGTCCATATGGTCATTGGATCGATTATCCAGGATATGGTTATGTTTGGATGCCGAATGTTGGTCCGGATTTTAAACCATATTCTACAAATGGTTATTGGGTATATACTGATATGGGCTGGACCTGGGCTTCCAATTATAATTGGGGCTGGGCTCCTTTTCATTATGGAAGATGGTTTTATGAGGGTGGTTATGGATGGATGTGGATTCCCGGACACGAATGGGCTCCGGCATGGGTAAGCTGGAGAACAAATACTGACTATTATGGATGGGCTCCGCTCGGACCTTCTGTTAATGTAAATGTTTCGATGGGTGCGTATAATCCTCCTTCAAATTATTGGTCTTTTGTTCCCCACCAATATATAGCAAGTCCACATATAAATAATTACTATGTGAATGAAGCCAGGAATGTAACTATCATTAACAATACTACAGTAATTAATAATGTTACATACAATAATGTGAACAACACTACAATCAATAATAACCGAAATATATATAGAAGCGGTCCGGATCCAAGAGAAGTAGAAAGAGCATCCGGCTCTCAATTGAGGCCAGTGCAGATCAGGGAAACCAATCGACCGGGCGAACAATTAAACAATAACCAATACTCGCTTTACAGACCACAGGTAAATGCTGCTCCTCAGCAAGCTGCGGGAAACCAGCAACAGAGGGTCGCTCCATCAAGAGTCGAATCGCTAAGAGATATCAGGCCAATGCCTGCTTCATCTGCCAACAATAATGTCAACGCACAGGGAAATAATAATCCTCCCGTGAACAGAACCGCAGAAAGTTTTAACAATAACAGAGCAAACGAGAATCTGCAAAACAATAATCAAAGACAGGAACCGGAATATAATAACGACCGTTCTTTCAATAATAATAACAACACGCAAATAAACAGGTCCAATAATAACAATCAGCCTGAAATAAGACAGAATAACGGAAATACAAATACATATAACCCTTCCGGCAATACGCAATCGGTCAATAACAGTGTTCCGGTAAATAATAATAATACACAGTTGAACAGATCTAATAATAGTCAACCGGATAATCGGAACAACAATGGAAATAGGAATAATAATTCCATTAATACACAGTCAGCGAATACAAATGCTGCCGGTGTGAATAATAATCATCATGTCAATAACAATGCGAGGTTGAACAATAACAATAATGTACAGGCAAATAATCATCCTAATAACATGAATCAGGCAAGCAGGGGAAACGGAAATCAGTCGAATGAAAAAAAATTAAATGCCTCACCGAATAATATCAATAAAAAACAAAACGCGCCAAAACCTCTCGAAAAAAAGGAAGAGGTAAGAAATAAAGATTAAAAATTGCTGACCGATAAATAATCAAAGGTTGAAATCCCGCTCTGCTAGCGGGTTTTCTTTTATGTAAGTGGATATAACACGTATTAAAATCCCGTGAAACCCCATTCTGTAATCTCGGCAACCTGGCAAAATTTTCGGGTGAAAATCTTTCTGCACAACAAGTGTGTATTTAAAATACAAAAGAGAGAAAAACTTTTTTAAATTGTGGAAAGCTTATCGGTTAATGTGAACAAGCCACAAAAAAAAGTAGATAACCTTGTGCATCACATAAGGATAAATATAAAAAAGGAATTTTTTTTTTGAACGGATAATTGAGTTTTATATTCGCCGACTGACTCAAAGGGATAACGTTCCGTTCATAGTGCTATAACAATTTCTTAATACAAGGCTGGAATACTGACCCGATGAGCCTGGTTAAAAATTGAATCTTTAACCAATTGGCTTTGATATTTCCTTGTGCGCATGAGCAAAACTGAAATATTTTTTGCTGCAGCTCTAAGCAATCGGAAAGATGGTATTGAATGAAGGTTGGAGGTTTAAAGAGGGAAACCATTTTTTTTAACTTTTTATGGACGGCTCTACATGGATTTAACGAATTTAAACAAAGACAGAAAACTCAGGCGCAAAGCTCCTGTCGACCTGGGTACCATGGTATATGGAAAAGTTCCTCCCCAGGCAAAAGATCTCGAAGAAGCTGTACTCGGTGCAATTATGTTGGAAAAAAGTGCTTTTGATACAGTAGTCGAAATATTAAAGCCCGAGTGTTTTTATCTGGAAGGTCATCAACGTATTTTTAGATCCATGCAATCATTGGCTCAAAAGAGTCAGCCGATTGATATTCTAACGGTTGTTGAAGAATTAAGAACCCGGGAAGAACTCGATGTTATCGGAGGCCCCTACTATGTAACCAAATTAACCAATGCAGTAGTTTCCTCAGCCAATATTGAATCCCATTCCCGAATAATCCTGCAGAAATTCATACAGCGTGAGCTAATCCGTATCAGTGGTGAAATTATCGGAGATGCATATGAAGATAGTACTGATGTTTTTGACTTACTCGATGACGCGGAAAGCAAATTGTTTGAGATTACCAATAACCATTTGCGGAAGAATTTCGACAGTATCGATACGGTATTGGTAAAAACCATTCAGCGGATTGAAGATCTTCGGCATAAGAATGAAGATATTTCCGGAGTTCCCAGTGGTTTTGCTACTCTAGACAGAATCACATATGGCTGGCAACCGACGGATCTTATTATTTTAGCTGCTCGGCCCTCGGTTGGTAAAACTGCTTTAGCACTGAATCTTGCACGAAATGCTGCATTACATGCCAGCAAAGCTACTCCGGTAGTAGTTTTCAGTCTTGAAATGAGTGCAAGCCAATTAGTACAGCGTATCCTTTCCGCAGAAAGTGAAATATGGCTGGAGAAAATAGCCAGGGGTAAACTGGAAGAGCATGAGATGAAACAGTTATACGCTAAGGGTATTCAGCGTTTGGCACAAGCTCCCATATTCATCGACGATACGCCCGCTTTGAATATTTTTGAACTGAGGGCAAAATGCCGGCGTCTAAAAAACAAACATCATGTAGGATTAATCATTATTGATTACCTCCAGTTAATGAGTGGAACAGGCGAAAATCGCAACAGCAATCGTGAACAGGAAATCAGCAGGATATCCAGGGATCTCAAAGGATTAGCGAAAGAATTGCAGGTACCCATCATTGCTCTTTCACAGTTGAGTCGTGAAGTGGAAAAAAGAAAAGAAGGAAATAAAATGCCTCAATTGAGTGATTTGCGCGAATCAGGAGCGATTGAACAGGATGCTGATTTGGTGATGTTCATGTATCGTCCGGAATATTATGATATCACTGCCAATGAACTTGGAGAAAATAATAGAGGTGAAACTCATGTCCGTATTGCAAAACATAGAAACGGGTCGCTTGAAACAATAAAATTGAAAGCCCAGTTGCATATTCAGAAATTTGTTGAAGATGGAGGAAACGATTTTGGAGGAATTGGATTGCCGCCAGGTAATTGGAAGCCTGTGGAAGGAGATGAAGGAGGAGGAGCTAAATTATATATACAAGCGGGAAGTAAAATGAATGATCTTCCTTTTTCGGAAGATGAAGATACCCCGTTCTGATAACTTTGTTTGAGGTCGTTAATTCAAAGTCAGCTCCGGATTAAACCGGAGCTTTTATTTTATAAGACGCTTGCAAGCTTTTGCAGTAACCTCCGGGGTTCCACGGAACCCCGGAGGTTCAAGGGTTTTCAATCAGATATGTTTGCTACTCTCCGTATCCATTCAATCAATTTATTATGATTGTTTACAGTTATTAATTCAGAATCGGTTCGGATTAGTTCGGAGCTTTTATTTTTGCAATTACCTCCGGAGTTCTTCGGTACCCCGGAGGTTCAAAAGGTTCAAAAAACTTTCTAATCAATATGCTTCCATATTTTCATATCCCTTCCATTGAACCTTCCCAAACAGATTTGCAGCTGGATAAAGATACTACCAGGCATGTGATACAGGTGCTGAGAATGAAACGAAATGACAAATTACTTTTGACAGATGGAAGGGGGAATCTGCTGACGACTGCAATAATTGATGATCATAAGAAGAAATGTATGGTTCGGGTAGAAGAAAGGGAATTCGATCCAGGTCAAAAAAGAAAAATTACCATTGCAATTTCGCTTTTAAAAAACAATAGCCGTCTTGAATGGGCATTCGAGAAAATAACGGAATTAGGAATTTCTGAAATTATTCCCCTTGTCTGCGAGCGAACGGAAAAACAACATTTTCGTTTTGACAGGATGAAAAATATTTTAATCAGCTCTATGTTACAGTCGCAACAGGCATGGCTACCCATTCTTCATGAGCCTGTTGATTTCGAACAAGTAGTTGAGCAGTCTCACCAGGATCAAAAATTTATTGCACATTGCGTCGAAGAAGAGAAGAGAAATCTTTCCGATCTTGTTAACGAAAATCTTTCATCACAGATCATTCTCGTTGGTCCTGAAGGCGATTTTACCAATGAAGAAATTGAGTTTGCAATCAGATATCATTTTACTCCTGTTGCTTTGGGGGAAACGAGATTGAGGTCAGAAACTGCCGGCATTGTTGCGGCTGCAATTTTGAAACTGATTTCCTGAGAGATCATTATAACTGTAATTTAAAAAATCTTCAATCTAAAATACGCAGTTCCTGGGCCAGGCTAACCAATGTCCTGGTATCTTGAACATTAAATTTCTGAAGCATATTTTTTCGGTGGTATCTACCGTATAGTTGCTTAGAAATAATTTCCCAGCTACTTCATGGCTTGTAAAACCTTTTGCAAGCAGTTGCAGGATTTCTTTTTCACGTCTGGTAAGTGTGGGAACCTGATTGCCCTGCAAACCATAAGCCTGTAAGCACTGGCGAAGAAACAAATCAAACTGCTGTGGCTCAGAATAATCTTTATTCAGTCGGATTGAATAATCGATATGGAGCCCCTATCTACAATTTTTTTGTTGAACTGCTTTATCAGAAAAAGGGGTTGGCAACACCAACTGAAGCACTCGAAAAAGTTTTTAAGGTTCCTGATGATAGTGAAATCGTTGTTTCATCTGTGAAGTGGAGCGCCGTAAATCCTAATACACTCAATTTCGGCGGCGATTGGCGTATAAGCCGCAATTTGGTTCTTAACTATGGTATGCGCTGCATATTCAATAGCAACTGGAAATTTCAAACATTCACACCAGTGGTATCTGTATCCTGTATGATGAGGTAATTTTTTTTAAAATCATCACTTAAAAAATAAGCAAGTATGAAAAAGAATTCAATCCTGCTGATCGCAATCAACATGCTCACTATTCAGATGATTTGTCGGGGACAGGAGGTCCATCCAAAAATTAATCTTTTCACAAAGGAACAGATGAAAGAAAACTGGGCTAAGTTTTCAAGTGATGAAGGATTTTCAATTTTACAGAGAGATGTTAAGACAAAAGGGTATGAAAAAATTGAGGGTGAAAACAATTCCTGGGGCTTTCAAGGTATTCTAAAAGATGCGAACGGAAAAGATCAGAAGGTGACTTTCTGCGCTTATGATTTTTACAATCCAAAATCTTCGCAATATGGCAGCAGATGTGACTTTTAATGCGATTGGCAGACCTACCGGTAATGAACATACGTCGAATATTATCATGAAGTCAAAAGATGCGATTGTAGGGGATGAGGAAACCTGGTATTTCTTTAAAATTTCAAATAACACATATGCGATCTTAGACTGGAATACGCATAAAGTTATCGAAGCTAATAATAATTGTCTGTCTGCTAATTCGTGTAATGTGAATGAAGCGAGTGCCAGGAGCAATGACCCTACACAGGTTTGGGTTTTGGAGGCTGTAAACTGAGCAATTTAATTTTTAAACATTCAATTTTATTTTTGCCGGTTCGTTCAGTTCTTCAATTCCAGACAATTTTTCGCATTCTATTCATTTTAGTTCTCAAATAAAACGCAATAGCATATCGGCAAACTGATTGATGATGGAACCAGACGAACCGGTCTTTTTTAGGTAGATTTTATTTTTCTAAAATTTTTTTTACAATTGCAGGACCTTCATAAATAAAGCCCGTCCAAACCTGGATCAATGAAGCTCCTGCTGTTAATTTTTCTTCCATATCATCACTTGTAAATATTCCGCCCGAAGCAATTATGGGAATTCTTCTTCCGGTTTTTGCATAGATATATTGAACAATTTCTGACGCCCTTTTTTTCAAAGGCAATCCGCTCAATCCACCTGGTCCGATGGCTTTGATAGTATCATTGTCAGTTTGCAATTCTTCCCGGCTAATAGTCGTATTTGTGGCGACAAGCCCATCCAGCTGAATCTCCAAAGCCAGTTCAATAATATCATCGATCTGTGTCCAGCTTAAATCCGGAGCGATTTTTAATAATATCGGTTTTGGATTTGTTGCTTTATTTGCAGCCAGCTGCAGATTTAGTTTTTGTAAATGAGTCAGGATTTTTGTCAAAGCATCTTTTTCCTGTAATTCCCGAAGTCCAGGTGTGTTGGGAGAACTTACATTTACGACAAAATAATCTACCCAGTCAAATAATTCCAAAAAACAGGTTTCATAATCTTTCCAGGCATTTTCATTTGGAGTGATTTTGTTTTTTCCAATATTTCCGCCGATGATTAAACGATTTTGTACGGGAAGAACAGAGGAATTTTCTTTCCATTTTTTCAATCTGGCTCCAATAATTTTTACTCCATCATTATTAAACCCCATTCTGTTGATCAGTGCTTTGTCTTTTGGTAATCTGAATAATCTTGGTTTTTCATTTCCCGGCTGTGGAAGTGGCGTTACAGTTCCTACTTCAACAAAACCAAAACCCAATGTTTCGAGTTCTGAAAGATAGATGGCATTTTTATCGAAACCAGCTCCCAGGCCGATGGGGTTTTTAAATTTTAAATTGAATAATTCTTTTTTCCATTCTTCTTTTTGTGTGCCCCATTGCTTACTGATTATTTTTTTGATGAACCGGATCCTGCACAGAACTTTCAGCATATTCATTGAAAAGTGATGGACATTTTCGGGGGGAAATAAGAATAGAAAATTACGAAGTAGTTTATACATAAGTCGTTGCGAAGGTCAGGAACCTTTTTCAAAGTATAAAACTTTGAGGATCATTTTCAGTTTATACCAACTTTGATTGCTGTATGCAAAGGATTATTTTTGTATAGCTTTCCAAAGTTTTAAACCTTGGAAAGTTAAAAACTAAAAATCATTGTATGCAGGACGCGTATATAGTTGCCGGTTACCGCACAGCAGTGGGTAAGTCAAAAAGAGGAGGGTTCAGATTCTATCGCCCCGATGATTTGGCTATTGATGTCATCAAAGGTTTATTGGCTTCCGTCCCTCAACTGGACCCAAAGCAGGTGGATGATGTTATTGTCGGAAATGCTGTTCCTGAAGCGGAGCAGGGCTTACAGGTAGGCCGGATTATCTCAGCCAGGGCCGTGGGTATTCATGCGCCAGGTATGACGGTGAACCGGTATTGCGCAAGCGGACTCGAAACCATTTCTATTGCAACAGCAAAAATCCGCAGTGGTCAGGCTGAGTGTATTATCGCCGGTGGAACAGAAAGCATGAGCATGGTTCCTACTGCCGGATGGAAAGTTGTTCCCGCATATTCAATTGCAACTGATGATCCTGACTATTATCTGAGTATGGGATTGACAGCTGAAGAAGTAGCAAAAGAATATAAAGTAAGTCGCGAAGACCAGGATCAGTTTTCTTATAATTCTCATTTAAAAGCTCTCAATGCTATTAAGAGCGGATATTTTAAAAACGGAATTCTTCCAATAAATGTGGAGGAAGTTTATCTCGACAATAAAGGGAAAAAACAAAAAAGAAATTTCGTAGTTGATACGGATGAAGGACCCAGGGCGGATACTTCCCTGGAAGCATTGGCAAAACTGAAGCCGGTATTTGCAGCAGGAGGATCGGTGACTGCAGGTAATTCTTCACAGACGAGTGATGGTGCCGCATTCGTGATTGTGATGAGCGAAAAAATGACGGGTCAGCTTGGTTTAAAACCAATGGCCAGACTGGTAGCATCAGCAAGTGCGGGTGTTCATCCCCGTATCATGGGTATTGGCCCTGTTGAAGCAGTTCCGAAAGCGTTGAAAATTGCAAATATGAATCTCGGTCAGATTGATCTGGTGGAATTGAATGAAGCATTTGCTTCGCAGGCGCTGGCGGTTATAAGAAAGCTGGATATGAATCCAGATATCGTAAACATTAATGGCGGGGCAATTGCATTGGGTCATCCACTTGGATGTACAGGATGTAAATTGACCATACAAATTGTGCATGATATGAAAAGGCTCAACAAGAAATACGGAATTGTTACGGCCTGTGTAGGTGGTGGACAGGGAATAGCGGGGATCATTGAGAACATGAATTAACAATATGAATTAACAATATGTTATCAGTGTGTTAAATGCATGAAGTATATATTTGCAACATAGTCGCAAAATGTTATCCAGGCATATTATCATAAGAAAAGTATTGGCTGTTTTTGTACTGCTGCTTTTTGCTTTTTGTATCACGCCCAAAATGCTTTTGCATGATTTAATTGCTGACCATAAGGATACTCCATTCACGTCGTCGAATTCTTCAAATCAACAGTTCGAATATTCCGGCTTTCGGTGTAATTGTGATAATCTGGTAGTGGAATCTCCTTTTGTTTATTATCATATCTCCCAGGAAATAATTCATCCGGAATTTAGGCCGGACCATTCTGATTTTTTTAGCAGCAATCCGCTTGTTTCTTGTGCTTTTTATTTTGAACTCCGCGGTCCTCCTTACAGAGTCTATGCCTGATTTTTCTAAATAGCAGGCATGGTTCATTACCTGCATTCTCCCACGATGAATGTAATATTTATTCGAAGAGACAATTCATCTTCCTTACGTAGCATTAAAACGGCTATTTCATGAAACATTCCAGGCTTCAGATAATTTTAATTTTATTTTTTTGTACATCTTCCGGGCAATTTGCATTTTCACAAAATGCATATGAGCCGGATTTTAAAAAAACTTCATTGCCAGGTAATGGTTCTTTGTCGGGGAAAATTTCAGACAAAACCAAAGGAAATCCTTTGCCCGGAGCTTCTGTTTACATCCCCGACCTGAAATTGGGAGCCATCGCAGATTCAAATGGACATTACCAATTCAATACACTTCCTACCGGTACTTATCTGGTAGAAGTACATTCGATTGGATATAAAACATTAACTGAAAATATTCTAGTCGGGCAATCTACCATCATTAATTTTCAGTTAATGGATGAATTTTTTGAAGAAAGCCCTGTTGTTGTAACAGGATTGTCAAAAGCGACACAAATCAAAAGAAGTCCGGTACCCATTGTTGCAGTAAACCACGATTATATTTCTACCAATCTTAGCACTAATATTATTGATGCCATTGCAAAAGTGCCCGGAGTGAATGCATTGACAACAGGACCCAATGTGTCGAAACCATTTATCAGGGGTTTGGGTTACAACAGAATTTTGACATTGTACGATGGTGTCAGGCAGGAAGGCCAGCAATGGGGAGATGAACATGGCATCGAAGTGGATCAATATGGAATAGACAGGGTCGAAATCATTAAGGGACCGGCAAGTCTTACTTATGGATCTGATGCTTTGGCGGGAGTTGTCAATTTAATTCCAACACCCCCTGCCCCTGAAGGAAAATTAATTGGAGATATTGTCGGAGAATATCAAACGAATAATGGTTTGTTTGGAGGATCTGCCATGGTTGGATCTACAAAAAAAGGATTTGAGTGGATGGGAAGAGTATCTCATAAGCAAGCCACCAACTATCAAAATAAAATCGATGGCAGGGTTTATAACACTGCATTTAATGAAACGGATGGAAACCTGTCACTCGGCTTGCACCGTGGTTGGGGTTATTCTCATCTCAATCTTTCTTTATTTGACGATTTACAGGAAATACCCGATGGCAGCAGGGACTCGGCAACAAGAAAATTTACAAAACAGATTACTGAAATAGATACGTTCAGACCAATTGTTACTCCTGAAGAACTGAGATCTTATACCATGACTCCTTTGCATCAGCACGTGCAACATTACCGGATTTACACAAATAATAATTTTACAATCGGTGATGGAAGACTGGCCGTTAACCTCGGATTCCAGAGAAGCGTCAGGCGCGAATTCAGTCATCCGGAAGTCCCTTACCAGGATATAGCAGGATTATACCTGCAATTGAATAGTTATTCTTACGATTTTAAATATTTTTTTCCGACCTATGATGGATGGGATATAACCGCAGGGGTTAATGGTATGTATCAGGATAATAATGTAACAAAGGGTACCGAATTTGTGATTCCATCCTATCACCAGTTTGATATCGGCCCCTTTGCAATGGTTAAAAAGACTTTCAATAAACTGGACCTTTCCGGAGGAATCAGATTTGACAGCCGTTCATTTACTAACAGCGAGCTATATACGAAACCAGATCCGGTTACAGGTTTTGACACTCCTGTTAATGGAGCCGATACAGTCGGCGCTTCCCAACCTTTTTATAATTATCATCATATTTTTTCCGGGATTTCAGGAAGCATGGGAGCTACTTATAATTTTACCGAGAAGCTTTCTTTGAAAGCCAATCTTTCCAGGGGTTATCGCGCTCCGAATATTGCTGAGATTTCATCCAATGGGGTTCATCCCGGAACTAATATTTACCAAATCGGCAATGGCGATTTCAAACCCGAATTCAGCTTGCAGGAAGATATTGGTTTTTCATTTTCTTCCAAATATGCTGTCATCGATCTTAGTGTATTCAATAATTTGATCTCCAATTATATTTTCAATCAACGCGTGCTGAATAGTGCAGGTGGAGATTCTGTCCTGGTACCCGGCAATCAAACTTATAAATTTCAACAGGGAAAAGCACAGTTATATGGTGGCGAAATCAGCATCGATATTCACCCTGTAAAGGCAATTCATTTTGAAAACAGTTTGTCGGCAGTATATGGTATCAATAAGGATATCGATCCCAAATTAAAATCAGACAGCAATAAATATGTTCCGATGATCCCTCCATTGCATGGTGTTTCTGAACTGAGATATGATTTTAATATTAAATCTGCACATATCGTCAATGCTTTTGCAAAAGTTCAACTGGCTTATTATGCAAAACAGAATCGGGTATATCTCACCGACAATACGGAAACACCTACTCCCGGATATACATTGTTTAATGCCGGACTCGGTGCAGGGTTCAGCAATAAAAAAGGGAAGACGATTTTCAATCTTTATATTATGGGAAATAATTTATTCGATGTGGCTTACCAGGATCATCTGAGCCGCTTGAAATATTTTGAACCATACCCCGATGATCCGCGGCCCTATCATGGAATTTATAATATGGGAAGAAATATCAGCTTCAAACTGGATTTCCCGCTTTCTTTTGATTTGAAATCAGCAAAAAGCGATACTGATTAAAAAAGTAACTGATCACCATGCTGATTCGAAGGTTTCTTACCCAGATGCTCATACGCTTTTGCAGTTACTTCACGGCCCCTGGGGGTTCGCATAATAAATCCTTCCTGTATGAGGAAGGGTTCATATACTTCTTCAATAGTTCCGGTTTCTTCACCGACTGCTGTTGAGATTGTAGTGATCCCCACTGGGCCTCCTTTGAATTTTTCTATGATGGTAGTGAGAATACGATTGTCCATATCATCCAACCCGTGTTCGTCAACATTCAGTGCACGTAAGGAATGTTGTGTGATTTCCAGATCGATGATTCCATTGCCGAGCACCTGTGCAAAATCACGAACGCGACGAAGCAATCCATTAGCAATCCTGGGTGTTCCCCTGCTACGGCGGGATATTTCATGGCATGCATCCGAAGTAATTTTTGTATCCAGAATCGAGGAAGAGCGATGGATTATTTTTTGCAATGTTCCACTATCATAATATTCGAGCCTTGCTTTGATGGCGAAACGCGAAAGCAAGGGAGCTGTGAGCAGGCCGCTGCGTGTGGTTGCTCCGATCAAGGTAAAAGGATTTAGACTCAGTTGTATGCTTCTTGCATTGGGACCACTATCAATCATGATATCAAGACGATAATCCTCCATTGCGGCATAGAGATATTCTTCCACCACTGTACTCAGGCGATGGATTTCATCAATAAATAATACATCATTGGTTTCGAGATTGGTGAGCAATCCGGCAAGATCGCCCGGTTTTTCGACGACTGGCCCTGAAGTTTCTTTGATATGAACACCCAATTCATTTGCCACGATCCTGCTCAATGTTGTTTTACCTAATCCGGGAGGTCCGTGAAAAAGAATATGATCCAATGCTTCTCCCCGCATTTTTGCGGCCTTGATAAATATTTTCAGGTTTTCAATCAATTGAGACTGACCGGCAAATTCCCCGATGACACCTGGCCGGATGGTATTTTCAAATTCTTTGTCTGCAGTTCCCAAAAAATTTTTATCAGTATTCAGATTAAGATTTGGCATGTGTAAAATTAGGAAATATTCAGGTTGATGGATTCGCCGTTCGGTAGATTACAATAGAAGAATATACAGGTAAGCCTTTATCTTTGTTTTATGAAGGCATCAGATAGCAGGTATCGAAAATGTCTATATTTTTCCGCCGGAGCCCTTTCCAGAAAAGTAGAAAAACTGGCAAAAGAATCGTGGAAGAAAGTAAAGTTGTCGCCGAGCCATGCTTATTTGTTAATGGTAGTATTGGACGAGCCGGGCATTCAGCCAACCATATTGGGAGAAGAACTGGTATTGGCTCCAAGTACGATCACAAGACTGATAGAAAAACTGGAAGAAAAAAAATTGGTTCATCGGGTCACAGAAGGAAAGACCACAAGTGTTCATCCTACGGCAAAAGCTAAATCTATGTATCCCCATCTTCGCCAATGCCTGTATGATTTTTATGACAAATATTGCAGCATACTGGGCAAAGAAGAAAGTGTCAGAATGGTTCAGGCGATCAATCGTCTTACCGACAAATTATAATATTCTTTTTGGGGTTTATATTTGTATATACAATTAAAACGAAATTATATGAAATATGTAATTACAGGTGGCGCAGGTCATATCTCAAAACTATTGACTGAAAAATTATTGGATGCGGGTCATGAAGTAACCGTGATCGGCCGCAATGCAAAAAATCTTGCAGGTCTTGTTACGAGAGGAGCGAAAGCTGCTATTGGTTCTGTGGAAGATCTGGATTTTCTCATAAGTTCATTCATGGGAGCAGATGCAGTATATACGATGGTTCCTCCTCCTGGTTTTGCTGTAAAAAATTGGAAGGCGTTGATCGGGCAAATTGGAAAAAATTACGCCCAGGCAATCGGGGCCAACCATATCAAATATGTAGTTAACCTAAGTAGTGTAGGTGCCGATATGGAAGATGGTGCGGGACCCGTCAGCGGATTATATCATGCAGAACAGGCCTTGAATGAATTGGGAAATATTAATATCAAACACCTCAGGCCAGGTTATTTTTTCAATAACTTACTTTCTAATGTCGGCATGATCAGGAACCTGAATATGATGGGCGCTAATTTTGGAGGACCTGATATGAAATTGGTCATGGTGGCTACGGAGGATATCGCTCATGTCGCAGCTGAGCAATTGCTTGCATGCGATTTCAAAGGACATTCGGTTGAGTATATCGCGGGTGATGAAAGGACTACAGATGAGATTGCCAAAATATTGGGGACTGCCATCGGGAAACCTTCTTTGCAATGGATGGTTTTTAATGATGAACAGGCCTTGAATGGAATGATACAGGCCGGTTTACCAATGGAAATGGCAAAAAATTTTGTCGAGATGAATATTGCTCTGAGAAATGGAACAATGGCTGCTGACTATTGGAAAAACAGGCCGGCAAACCTGCAAAAAACAAAACTGGAAGATTTTGCAAAGCTATTTGCAAAAATCTATAATGAAGATGAAATTGCGGTAAATCATTAAATCTATTTGTTATGAAAATCGGAATCATCGGCTCGGGAGTTGTCGGCCGGGTACTTGCTACTTCATTTATCCGGGAAGGACATGAAGTAATGTTGGGAACCAGAAATGTTTCCAAAGATGAAGTAGTAAAATGGAAAAAAGAAAATCCTTCCGGGCAGACAGGCAATTTTACAGATACTGCAAAGTTTGGAGAAGTCCTGGTGCTTGCGACCAACGGATCTGTTACAGAGTCAGTCATCAAACAAGCCGGTATCGATCATTTCTCAGGCAAAATTGTAATCGATGCTACTAATCCGATAGCAGCTGCCCCGCCTGTAAATGGAGTATTAAAATTCTTTACAAACCTCGATGAATCATTGATGGAAAAAATCCAGCGCCTAATTCCGAAGGCGAAGCTGGTAAAAGCTTTTAACAGTGTAGGAAATGCATTTATGTACAAGCCGGTTTTCAAAGAAGGAACACCGACCATGTTTATTTGTGGCAATGATGACGGAGCAAAGAAAACTGTTACTGATATTCTGACTTCTTTCGGATGGGAAACCGAAGATATGGGCAAAGTAGAAGCAGCACGAGCCATTGAACCACTCTGCATTCTCTGGTGTATTCCGGGAATGCTGCGTAACCAGTGGACACATGCATTTAAATTATTGAAGGCTTAAAAAAAACCTTTGATGAATCTGTCAGAATTCAAGTCAAGTTTATCATCAGATATTCCGCCTTCAGGAATTTCCGAATATCTGAAGGCCTTATGGTATGATGCAAAAGGCGACTGGGAAAAATCTCACAATATTGTCCAGGATATACATACCCGCACCGGATCCTGGATACATGCTTATCTTCATCGCAAGGAAGGAGATATTGGGAATGCCGATTATTGGTACAATTTGGCTGGGAGAAAAAGACCAAGCGTAACACCCGGACAGGAATGGGAAGAGATAGCGGGAGAAGTCGTTAGTCTTTAGTCAGGAGTCGGTAGCCTTGAATCGTGAGAAGTGAAATGTGAAAAATGGAACTACTAAAAATAGAAATATTTATTCTCAATATATTTTTTTACTTAAATACTCAGGTCTACCGACTCCCGACTAAAGACTCCCGACTCATTTGCAACACCAAATCAGGATCGGGACAGTTGCTTAGCCATTGATCTCTCTCAGAATATTTACAAACGCCCGGGTAATCTCCTTCCCATCCCTGCATGTCTTTGATCAATTGGAAATGCAAATGAGGTGGCCAGTTGCCATTTTCGAATCGCATCCCGAATTCGGTGAACACATCACCTCTCCGGATATTTTTTCCTTCATGCAAATTTTTCAAAGAATTCAGGCTGAGATGCCCGTATAAAGTGTGAAAGCTGATACCATCAAGGATATGAGTGAGGATGATGGTTGAACCGTAATCGCTGTCATTATTATTGAAGGCAAAACTATGAACAATGCCATCCATCGGAGCCATTACCGCAGTTCCAGCAGGTCCCCAGATATCGATTCCAAGATGCAGTCTCCGGGGTTCTGCCGGTGTTTCTTCTTCAACCCAATCCATTAAATGGCTCTGTGCCTGAAAAGATGAATGGACTTTGTCATAATGTTTACTCCGGGCATACAAGGTTCGGTGTTCATTGTATCCGCCGATTCCATACCTGCATCCATTTTCCTTCAGTTTGGAATTGATATAATTTGCAAATTGGTCGGTATTGGCAATTTGTTCTGCAGTCAGCTCTTCATTTCGATCGGTGAAATCAAATAGCCATAGTTTATCCTTCTCCCATTCAAATGGAACAACGGGATGAAAGAGAGTTGCATATTTTCTTAGTTTTTCTTCAAGCATAGCAAACACTGCTGATAAAAAATAATACAAATATTATTCCCGATTGTTTGCTGTTATGATCCGGACTTGATAAAATCAGCCATTAGTTTCATCCTGAAATAGAGATTTCCCATCATCAGCGATATATTATTTTTGACATCTTTGACCGAACCACTATTCATTTTTTTGATATTTTTCAATTCCACAATTTTTTCATCGATCTTATCCATCAATCTTTCTGTAGTCCATCCTTCATATTTTTTATTTCTTTCATCATAAATAAAGCGAAGCCGAATAACACCTGATTTCAGTTTTTTAAATGAAAAATTCTCTTTGATAGCTGATTGGAAAGCTTCATTGGTCAGCAGATCGATCATCATATCGTATGAGGTATTATTTAAAAAACCGTTTTTGAAAACATTCAGGTTATTGCGCAGTTCCATGAGCAACTGTTTTTTATGCACATCGTTGGTCTTTGACTTTTTATATAAAAAAGCAAGCAGATCTTTCAATGGGGCAATGCTGCTGTTTAACCATTCCATATCGTAAATTTAATTTGTAGGGCTTTTCCAAAGTTTTAAACTTTGAAAAAGAGTAAAATACTAATTTTTTTAGTACATTTAAACAACTAATTTTGGACTGTGAATTCGCCTCAGCGCCTGATAGCGCATTTTGACCTGGATGCTTTTTTTGTGTCAGTGGAGTGTTTGGCTGATCCTTCATTGAAAGGAAAACCTTTGCTGGTAGGGGGACATAGTGAAAGAGGAGTCGTTGCTGCCTGCAGTTATGAAGCCAGGAAATATGGAATTCATTCGGCAATGCCAATGAAGACAGCGATGAAATTATGCCCCAACGCTATAGTGGTTGGAGGAAGTCGTGGAGAATATAGCAAATACTCAAGACAGGTAACAGAAATTATAGGCGAAAGCGCACCTCTTTTTGAAAAAGCTTCTATCGATGAATTTTACCTGGATCTAACGGGGATGGATAAGTATTTTGATCCTTATCAGTGGACCATCCATCTCAGGGAAAGAATTATTCATGATACACATCTCCCGATTTCATTCGGGCTGGCCACCAATAAAATGGTTGCAAAGATTGCTACCGATGAGGCAAAGCCGAATGGATATCTCTATATTCCCCCCGGAATGGAAAAAGAATTTCTTTCTCCTTTAAAAGTGAATAAGATTCCCGGAGTCGGCAAACATACCTATCAGGCTCTCATGGAAATGGGAATTGAAACGATCAAAGATATTAGTGAGCAGTCGGCCGAATTATTGGAAAAGAAATTAGGCAAATGGGGATGGGATCTCTGGAATAAATCTCATGGCATTCATTTGGGCGAAGTCGTTCCTTATCATGATGCAAAATCCATATCCACTGAAAGTACTTTTGAAGAAAATAAGACTGATATGGGATTTTTGATGTCTGAACTGGTGAGGATGACAGAACGTGTGGCTTATGAACTCAGGCAGGACAATAAAACAGCCGGCTGCCTGGCTGTAAAAATCAGGTATCCGGATTTTGAAACCACTTCAAAGCAAGCCACCATTCCTTATACTTTTTATGATGATGAGCTGATTCCAAAGGCAAAAGAGCTGTTTCATAAACTTTACAGGAGAGGTCTGCCGGTCAGGCTCCTGGGGGTCAGACTGGGGGAACTGACAGGCGATGCCATGCAAACCAATCTCTTCGACAATGTTGAAAGGAAAACTGAGTTGTATAAAGCAATTGATGATGTCAAAAACCGCTTTGGCAAACAATTTCTTACAAAAGCTACAGGCACGGGCCAATACAAATAAAAATAGCCTGACAGAATCCTCACTAAGTTAAAGACTTATAAAAATTTTATGAAAAGTCTACTATATCAATAGAGAATTAATATCTTCGTGATCCTTTTTGAATGTATGTTTTCTATTAATTAACTTAAAAAATCTTTATATGAGTTTAAGATTAGGGGATACGGCTCCCAATTTCAAGGCGACAACAACCGCCGGTGATATCGATTTTTATGAATACCTGGGAAATGGCTGGGGAATTTTATTTTCACATCCTGCTGACTATACGCCTGTTTGTACTACTGAATTAGGTAAAACAGCTTTATTACAGGAAGAATTTGCAAATCGCAATGTAAAAGTGCTTGCAGTCAGCGTCGATCCTTTAGATAAACATCTGGGCTGGGTCAATGATATCAACGAAACTCAAAATGTAAAAGTCGGTTTTCCGATTATAGCAGATAGCGACCGCACCGTTGCCAACCTGTATGGAATGATTCACCCCAACGCTTCGGAAACCTTCACCGTTCGTTCATTATTCGTGATCGGACCGGATAAAAAAGTAAAATTGACAATCACTTACCCGGCTTCCACCGGCAGAAACTTTGTTGAAGTATTGCGCGTGGTTGATTCTTTGCAATTAACTGCCAATTTCAGTGTAGCTACTCCGGCCGACTGGAAAGAAGGTGAAGATGTAATTGTTGTTCCTGCTGTATCAACGGATGATGCTATCAAGAAATTCCCTAAAGGAGTAAAAGTGGTAAAGCCTTATTTGCGTTATACACCACAGCCGAATAAATAATATTTTCAGGCAAATATTTTCAATGCCCCCGATGTACGGGGGCTTTTTTATTAGGCATGAGCCCTGATAATTATAACCGCGGATACGCAGCGTTACTACTTAAAATTTCAAACTTTGGAAAACTTGCCTAATTTCAGTTTTCAAACCAAAACAGATATGAGAAAATTAATATTTTTCTTCGCAGTTTTTTTCTCACAATTTTCATTCGGACAAAAAACAATCATTTATTGCGGTAAATTAATTGATGTAAAATCCTTACAGGTTTTGAGTGAAATGTCAATCGTAGTGGAAGGGGATCATATTTCGGATATCCAAAAGGGTTATATCAGGGCTGAAGCCAATGATAAAACCATTGATCTGAAGAAAAGAACAGTAATGCCCGGGCTCATCGATTGCCACGTGCACCTGGAAGGTGAAACAAGCCCGAATGAATTTGAAATGACATTCAGGCTAAACCCGGCAGATTATGCATTTCTTTCAATCGGATATGCCGAAACTACTTTGAAAGCCGGATTCACAACAGTACGCGATGTCGGAGGAAGCGGCGTCAATATTTCCTTGCGTAATGCAATCAACAAAGGCCTGGTGATAGGTCCAAGGATATATACTGCCGGAAAAGCCCTGAGCAGTACCGGCGGACATGGCGATCCTACCACTGGTCTGCGTGATGATCTGATGGGAGATCCCGGTCCGAAGGATGGTGTGGTGAATGGAGTAGATAATTGTATCAGGGCTGTGCGGATGCGTTATAAAGAAGGGAGCGATCTTATAAAGATCCTGGCTACAGGTGGAGTATTGAGTCTTGAAAAAGATGGAAGCGGTGCGCAGTTTTCGGAAGAAGAAATCAGGGCAATTGTTCAAACGGCAAAGGATTATGGAATGAAAGTCGCAGCCCATGCCCATGGAGCCGAAGGAATAAAGCGGGCGATTCGCGCAGGCGTAACTTCGATTGAGCATGGCAGTTATATGGATGATGAAGCCATCAGCTTGTTCAAGCAATACGGGACCTGGTATGTTCCGACAATCATTGCAGGCAAATCTGTTTCTGATTCGGCAAAGAAACCTGGTTATTATCCTGATATCATTGCATCCAAGGCATTGACCATCGGACCGATCATGGAAAGCACTTTCAGCAAAGCATATAAAGCCGGAGTGAAGATTGCTTTCGGAACGGATGCAGGCGTTTATAAACACGGAAAGAACTGGATGGAATTTATTTATATGACGGAATCTGGAATGCCCCCGCTCGAAGCCATTCAATCCGCCACGGTGCATGCAGCAGAACTAATCGGCATCGACAATAAAACCGGCAGCATTGAAAAAGGAAAATGGGCGGATATTATTGCAGTTGATGGAGATCCTACTCAGGATATCAAATCCATGGGAAGGGTAGCGTTTGTGATGAAGAATGGAGTTGTGTATAAGGGGATGGATTAAAGGCATTCCTGAGAGTTGACGGATGACAGTTGACAGAAAAGATTATAAAAATTAAAACTTTGCAAACTGTGAATTCCAAATAACTGTCAACCATCAATTGTCATCTCTCACCGCTATCAGAAGTTTTTCCTCAACTGCTGCAACAATGCTTTCATATCCTTGGGTAATGGAGCTTCAAAGGAATATTCATTTGAATTTGCGTCTTTAAAACCCAACTGGTATGAATGCAAAGCCAGGCGATGAAGGATTGGCCTCTCCTCCTCTTCAAGTTTGGAGAGTTTATAATTTCTTTTGAAAGAAGAAATATAGATCGGTTGTTCATTCCCGTATAAAGCATCACAAATGATTGGATGACCTGCCTGCTGCATATGAACACGTATCTGGTGCGTGCGACCGGTTTGAATTTCAAATTCAACAAAAGAATAAGGTCCAAGTTCCTCCTGCATTTTATAATGCGTGATGGCAGGTTTTCCTTTTTTATGAACTACCATCAATCCGTTTTTGGAAGGATGTTCCGTCATTGCCAGATCAATGGTTCCTTCCGGCTCAATAAATTTTCCATACACAATCCCGAGATAAATTTTTTTTACCCTTCTTTCTGCAAAGGCCTGAGAAAAGAATTTATGCGATGCTTCATTTTTGGCAAATAAAATCAGTCCGCTGGTATCCCTGTCCAGCCGGTGAACGGTAAAAATCCGTCCATATTTTTTTTGTAAAATTTCTTTTAGTGAAACAGCAGATTGTGTCCTGTCAGGAATAGATAATATGCCTCCCGGTTTATTCATTACAATAAAATCCTCATTTTCGAATATGGTTTCTGGTTTTTGCATTTTATCTGAGACTATTTTTTCCTGTTGAATGCCGGAAGAATATATTTTTTCATCAATTCATCAGAAGGAGACTGGGTGTTATAATTTCCACCGGTGATTACAGCCACCAAATTTTGTTCTTTCAATACATAAATTCTTTGTCCTCCATTTCCCTGGGCTGCTTTCGTGTAATATCTTGTGCCGTCTGCATCTAAATATTTGAGCCACCATAAATAACCATAGTCAACGCCCTGAATAATGGAATGTTTTTCAAAAGACTGGTTTACCCAATCCGAAGAAACTATTTGTTTGCCATTCCAAATACCATTGTTTAAATATAACAGTCCAAATTTTGCCATCTCCCTTGGCGTTAAATAAGCCTGGCAGTAATTTTCAGCATTTGATTTGTCAGGTTTGAAATACCATCTGTATTTCTTAAACCCTAAAGGTTCGAACAAATTTCGTTCGGCAAATTGAAGCAATGGCATCTGAGTGGTTTTTTCAATAATGCGTCCGAGCGTAACAGGATTACCGGAACAATATCTTCCATTTCTGCCGGGTGAATCGATCATCGGAAGGTCTAATGTGAACTTAACCCAGTCGTCAGAATAGTCCATCGTTGTTTCATTGCCCTCTGATTTAGGGTCACTGATATCGCAATCCAATCCTGTTTGCTGCGTCAAAAGGTCTTCGACAGTAATCCGTTTTTTGCCTTCCGACATATTATTCAATGTATATTCGGGAAAAAATGAAAGCACAGTTTCATTTTTGCTTTTAATAAATCCTTTGTCAATGGCGATTCCCGCAAGAGCTGAAAAAAAACTTTTTGTAGCTGAACGCAATTCCTGTACGCTGTCTTTTGTGTATTGATAAAAATATTGTTCAAATACCAGCCTGCCGTCTTTTATAATTAAAACGCTGTGAACATTGGGATAAGTTTCATTAATAATTTTATGCATCATCTCTCTCAAAAGGGAAGTATCTAAAACAGTTTTGTTAATATCGCCAACGATTAAACCATCATTAAGCTTTTCAGGAATTTTATATTGATAAATGTCTTTGCCCCTGAGCCGTGGATACCACATTGTTTCAGGAAAGAAAACATTTTTGCTGATTAATTTAAAAGTATCTTTTTTGGAAATATATGCCGAAGGCAAATTGTGTGAATCTCTCAAAAAACGAATGGTGTCATACCTGGTAGAAAAAACATCTTGGCTTTCGTTTTTTAATACATATTCGCTTTGATTGATGATAGCTACCAGAACGGTGTCCCTGGAAGATGCGGCAAATGAAACTTTGAAATGATTGGGATATTCGTAAATACCTTCATATTCTTTAAGGCTTTCATAAGAAATTTTTTTGTGCTGTTGCGAAAAAGAAAAGAAAACTAAAAATAATAAAACTGAAGTCAAACCTGCTATTTTCATAATTAACTATTTTGAAGAAAGAACATATAAGCACAAAGATCGTGTTGAGGAAGCTAACCTGCTTGCAGCAGACAAGTTACAAAAGATGTTAAGAACCTGCCTGCCCTGCCTGCCGGCAGGCGGTAGGCAGGTTACAAATGATGATAAGCAATACCCCATTCACTGGCGCAATTCGGTCCGACTATCTGTACGAAAATTTATCATGCTTATGAAACTCGTCGGCGACTTGCCAGAATATGGGGTATGAGATTCATCACTTCAAACGACAAGAGAATTGAATATTTAATTCTTCTACAAATTCAAAGTCATTAATCCATCGGATGTTCATATTTTCACAAACATTAGGAATTTTTATTCTCGTCGTATTAGGTGCTGTTACCTTTTCTTCCTTAGTTACGACGCAAGCATTTTCTTTTAGGGCATGCGCAACAATCCATGGGTCCGCTAATGATCTTTGCTTCGTATTATCAACAAGATATTTATG
>DATJXY010000125.1:0-18220 GCA_035499855.1 Puia sp.
AATTGACTGGCTTACCCAGGAAATGGAAAAGAAATTTTTAAACCCCCTCCCACTCACGGAGAAAAAAAGAATCCTGGAAAAGTTAAATGAAGGAGTCATGTTCGAAAAATTCCTTCATACAAAATATATCGGTCAAAAAAGATTTTCATTGGAAGGCGGGGAAACCACTATTCCTGCACTGGATACCATCATTAATTCAGCAGCAGACCAGGGCGTTCAGGAAGTAGTCATCGGTATGGCTCATCGTGGAAGATTGAATGTATTGGCCAATACATTGGGTAAAACCTATGAGCAGATATTCAGCGAATTCGAAGGAACTGGCCAGCTCGATCAGACGATGGGTAGTGGTGATGTAAAATACCATATGGGATATGGAAGTGAATTACAAACTCCATCGAATAAAACAATTCATCTGAAACTGATGCCCAATCCCTCCCACCTCGAAGCCGTCGATCCTGTCGTTGTCGGTTTTGCGAGAGCCAAGGCTGATGTAATGTACTCCAGCGATTTTGATAAGATATTACCCATATTGATTCATGGTGATGCATCTGTGGCCGGACAGGGCATTGTGTATGAAGTGATCCAGATGTCGGAGCTGGAAGGATATTATACCGGAGGCACCATTCATTTTGTAATCAATAACCAGATTGGGTTTACAACAGACTTCGATGACGCGCGTAGTTCTGATTATTGTACATCATTGGCTGCTGCCGTTCACGCGCCGGTATTGCATGTAAATGGTGATGATGCAGAAGCCGTAGTAAAATGCGCTGAAATCGCAACACGTTATCGGCAGGAATTCAATGCTGATATTTTCGTTGACATGGTATGTTATCGCCGTCATGGACATAATGAAGGTGATGACCCGAAATTTACCCAGCCTCATTTGTATGCCTTGATAGAAAAACATCCCAATCCAAGAGAAGTATACACGCAATACCTGATCGAAAATGGAGAAGCAGATGCAAGAGATCTTGCAAAAGATATGGAAAAGAAATTCTGGGCCGACCTGCAGGAAAGACTGGATGAAGTCAAACAAAAACCTCTTCCGTATAATTACCAGCAACCGGAATTATGGTGGAGAAGCCTCAGGAGAGCAACCGCTAAAGATTTTGAACAGTCTCCTTCTACTGGTATCAGCGAAGAAAATTTCAAAAAAGTATTCGATGCAATAATGAAGTGGCCTGATAATTTTGCGCCCTTGCGCAAAGTCGAAAAGTTATTGCAGGATAAAGTGAAATTATTTACAGAAGAAAAAAAACTGGATTGGGCTACAGGAGAATTAATGGCATATGGAAGCCTTTTATTGGATGGTAAGGATGTTCGCATGAGCGGACAGGATGTACGCCGCGGAACTTTCTCACATCGCCATGCCATATTGAGAGATGAGAATTCAGACGAAGCTTACAATCGTTTGAGCCGTATTCCCGGCGCCAAAGGCCAGTTCAGGATATATAATTCCCTTTTGAGTGAATATGGAGTGTTGGGATTCGAATATGGATATTCGCTAGTTAATCCAAATGCGCTTGTTTTATGGGAAGCGCAGTTCGGCGATTTCGGAAACGGGGCTCAAATAACTATTGACCAGTTTATCGCAGCATCAGAACAGAAATGGCAGCGTATGTCGGGCCTGGTTTTATTATTGCCTCATGGTTACGAAGGACAGGGTCCCGAACACAGCAGTGCAAGGATTGAACGTTTTCTGCAGATGTGTGCTGAATTGAATATGGTAGCAACCAATATCACTACTGCATCCAATCTTTTCCATGCATTGAGAAGACAACTCACCTGGCCATTCCGTAAACCACTGATTAATTTTTCGCCCAAAGCAAATCTCCGTCACCCCGGGACTTATTCCCTGGCTGAAGAATTTACAAAAGGCGCATTCATGGAAACTATTGATGATGTTTTTGCCAACGAAGCAGGAAAAGTAAAAAAGGTTTTATTCTGCAGCGGTAAAATATATTTTGATCTTGCAGAAAAACAACAAAAAGACAACCGAAAAGATATTGCAATCATACGTCTGGAACAGCTGTACCCTTTGCCACTGAATCAAATCGAGGCATTGTATAAAAAATACAATAAAGCAACCTGGTTCTGGGTGCAGGAAGAGCCACTGAATATGGGAGCAGCTTCATTTTTGCAGATGAACCTTAAAAGTATTAATTACGGGTTCATCAGTCGGCAGCCAAGTGCGGCTACAGCTACAGGTTACGCCAAAGTACATGCGCAGGAACAGGCGGAAATTATTGAAACTGCATTTAGTATTTAGCTCCAGTCATTGAAGGGGGATAAAATATATCTTATATGTATATTTGCCCATTAGCTGAAAAATATAAATACTCCCAAGGGAGAAGGAGGATCAATGATTGATATCAAAGTTCCGGCAGTCGGCGAATCAATTAACGAAGTCACACTAGTCAAATGGCTGAAAAGCGATGGTCAATATGTTGATCGCGACGAAGTCATTGCCGAACTGGAAAGTGAAAAAGCGACTTTTGAAGTAAATGCTGAAAAAGCAGGCACTTTGCAAACTGTCGGAAAGGAAGGAGATACTTTAAAAATCGGGGATATCGTTGCAAGAATTGATGACTCAGCAGCAAAACCTTCGGGAAACGGAAAAGCGGAAACGCAAAAAACAGAAGCAAAGAAACAGGATACTCCTGCGGCAACGAATAATAAACCAGAGGCAAAAGACGCACCTGTAAATTCTGTTGCTAATGATATCAAAGCAACACCGGTTGCGGCTGCCATCATATCAGACAAAAAAATAGATGCATCCTCGATTATTCCTTCAGGCATCGGCGGAAAAATTGTCAAACATGATGTCCTCGATGCATTGGCAAATCCGGGACGGGTTCCGGGCAAAGCTTTATTCAGCCGTGAAATGAAGAAGGAGAAGATGAGTAATCTTCGCAAAACCGTATCAAGACGATTGGTTGAAGCGAAGAATACCACAGCAATGCTCACAACCTTCAATGAAGTTGATATGAGCAATATCATGGCCCTTCGAACCAAATTCAAAGACAAATTCAAAGAAAAACATGGTATCGGGCTTGGCTTCATGAGTTTCTTTACCAAAGCATGTTGTTATGCATTGCAGGAATGGCCCGCCGTCAACGCATATATCGATGCAGATGAAATCGTCTATCACGATTATTGCGATATTTCAATTGCTGTTTCTGCACCAAAAGGTTTGGTAGTGCCTGTTATCCGGAATGCTGAAAGCCTGAGCATGGCAGAGATTGAGAAGAAAGTTGCCGAACTCGCATCAAAAGCAAGAGACAATAAACTGAGCATGGAAGAAATGCAGGGAGGCACTTTTACAATTACTAATGGAGGTGTATTTGGATCTCTCATGTCAACTCCGATTATTAATATCCCACAGTCGGCCATACTTGGAATGCATAAAATTGAAGAAAGGCCGATAGCATTAAACGGACAGGTAGTAATTCGTCCAATGATGTACCTCGCTGTGAGCTATGATCATCGCATTATCGATGGGAGAGAATCTGTGAGTTTCCTTGTGCGCGTGAAAGAATTATTGGAAAACCCTGATCAGCTTTTATTTGGTAAGGATCCTGTAAAGACTTTACTGGAATTATAATATCGATCCTCCATCAACCTCCGGGGTTCCGCGGAACCCCGGAGGTTTTTATTGTATGAAACATGATAACCATTTAAAATCGGCCCTTCGCATTATCGAAACATTCAAGGGTGATATCCCCCTTCATCTCTGGCTGAAAAAATTTTTCAGAGAAAATAAGCAAATAGGGTCAAGGGACAGGAAAGTGGTGAGTGAGATGGTTTATTGTTTCTTTCGCCTTGGTCATGCAGAAAAAAAAATTGCAACTGACGAAAGGATCCTGCTTGGCCTTTTCTTATGTAATAACACTTCCAATGAAATATTACAATACTTCAGACCATCCTGGAATGACCAGATCAGCCTGAACATTGAGGAAAAAGCAAATATTATTCAGCCATCCATCCTGCTTTCAGAAATCTTTCCCTGGAAAGATCAATTAAGCACGACTGTTAATCATGAATCTTTCTGCAAATCTTTTTTACAACAACCGGACCTCTTTGCACGCATCCGCCCGGGTTATGAAAAGCCCGTCAGAGAAAAATTACAAAAAGCAGCCATCGCGTTTACAGAAATTAATCCATCCTGCCTGTCATTTCCTAATGCTACTAAACTGGATTCGATAGTCGAACTGAACAAAGAAGCCGTTATTCAGGATTTAAGTTCCCAACAAATCTCTGAACTAATAAAACTGTCAACCCTCAACTGTCAAACGTCAGCTGTTACAGCCTGGGATTGCTGTGCCGGGAGCGGAGGAAAATCCATCATGCTTCACGATATGTATCCGGCTGCCGATATAACTGTGTCGGATATACGCGAATCAATATTGATCAATCTGAAAAAACGCTTTCGGGAAGCTGGAATCAAAAAATACCATTCATTTGCAAAGGATCTGAGCACGAATCAGCCTTCATTCACAATTGACCATTCACCATTCGATATCATCATTGCAGATCTGCCCTGCAGCGGAAGCGGAACCTGGAGCCGTACACCGGAAGCCTTATATTTTTTTGACATTGCCGAAATAGAAAAATACAATTCACTTCAAAAGAAAATTGTTTCGAATGCTATTCCTTACCTGAAGAAAGGAGGAACATTCCTGTATATCACCTGTTCTGTTTTCAAAAAGGAAAATGAAGAAATTGTCGATTTTATCCAGGATAAATTTCATCTCCGCATGTTGAAATCAAAATTATTCAAAGGATATGACCAAAAATCTGATTCGATGTTCGCAGCAGCTTTTACTGCTTGATTATTTTCAGGGTTTTTTTCTGATTCCCGTCGTCATAATGAATAAAATAGATTCCCTTCGTCAGGAAATAAGAATGATCAAATTGAATAGAAGAGAATACTCCCGGCGTGACAGTTATGGATTTTGTTTCGATGATTCTTCCTGTCGCGTCGAGAAGCTGAAGATTTGCTTTTCCATTTACGGAGGATTTAAACACCACTGTAAAATAGTTATTGAAAGGAACAGGATAAACGCTGATCCACTGATCGCCCATCGTCGCGATAAAATGTAAAAATTGTCTTTTATTTTCCAACAACAAATATGCCTTACTGAAGTCCGGAATTCCATAACCGTATTGCTCATCCGGATGAGCATATCTGTCTGAACTCCGGCGCACAGCATCGATGATATCATGATTCGTAAAATCAGGAAATGCCTGCCATAAACAGGCGATCAATCCGGCAAGATTGGGATTGGAAAAAGAAGTTCCGCTTCCGGAGACAGGCATACCATTGGGCGCCGCAATGGTTGTCCCTTCTCCTACAGAAACGACATCCGGCTTTAACTGACCGGAAGCATTGGGTCCCCAGCTGGAAAAAGAAGCAATTGCTCCCTGGCTATTAATCGCTCCGATCGTCAAAACACTATCTGCATCGGCAGGACAATCAACATATTTTGTTTCATCAGGATCGTCCCCCGAATTGCCGGCACTAACGGTAACGATCATCCCCTTACCAACCGCAAAATTGGCTGCTTTACTGATCATGGATTCATGTCCGTCGCGCTCTGAATAGTCAAGATCAAAAGAAGGATCATCGAAATATGCATATCCCAGTGAAGTGCTGATCAGATCAGCGCCGGCACTGTCTGCAAATTCAGCAGCAGCGATCCAGTTTTGCTCTTCAACAGGATATTCAGAGCTCACATCTTCTGTTTTAAATAACCAGAACATTGCCTTGGGAGCAGAGCCCACCATCTGGCCTGGCTCATTAGCTGCAATAATAGAAAAACAATAGGCTCCGTGTGAATTTTCTTCATTCACACTCTGCTTCAGATTCACATAGTCATATGTCCCCAATACCTGATTATTTTGTCGCACACTATCGAAGGCGGGGTTGGAGAGATATTGAAAAAACCCGGCATCCAGGATAGCTATACAGATCCCTTCTCCGTGAAACCCGAGATTGTGAAGGAATTCTCCATGATGAATATGAATCTGGGAATATGCAGTCGCATAATCAAAATAATTCTGACTGGCGCCCTGAATATTTTCGGTTTGATTTTCTCCTGTAATGGATTCATACCGGTGATATATATGCGCTTTATTGACCTTGATTTGAATTGAATCGATCGGATAGTTATTGGCAGCAAGTGCCACCGGTGATACCTGCTTTACAAAAGCCAGATCATTGATTTCTGATAATGCTGCAGAATCGGTGATCTTTACCAATACCTGGTTCAGCCATTTGGAATAATTTAAGATCATCAGGTTTGGAACCTGCTTTATGCTGTCGAGATATGCCGGATTGATGGGAAGATCCGATGAATCAATTTTGATATTCTGTTTTGTTCTTCTTTGAATAGCCCTGGGTGAAAGATATTCCGAAGGATTTGTCAGCGAATATGGAGTTCCGTTTTTATTTTTTAGCTGAATAATATATCGGGAATATTGAGCTTTTGCCGGAAGGTTCGAACAAATTATAAGAAGAAAAAAACAAATACGTTTGAAGAAGTCTGGATATTTCAGTGGATCAGCATTCATATTAATTGTGATCTACCATATTCAATATAATTCCATAGCCACTGGTCGATCCGACCGGCACGGATGCATTCGGTGGCTGATATACAGTGTGAATAAAGTTCTTATAAATAAGCCCGATTCCTTTCCCGTACACTTCCATACTAAAATCTCTTTCTGAAAAAACGGGAGGACCAACAACGATGGTAACATTATCTGAACTAACTGCCCCGGTATTATCTTTGATTTGCAGTGTAAAAACATAAGTACCCTCGGTCAGATTATTGATATTGGTAACAGCATTATTGGGAGTGGCAATCGTTGCGACAGATGGGCCGGAGCTTTGGCTCCAGGTATAGCTGGTTATACTTCCGGCAGGCGCCTGCGAAGCCGTACCATCGACAGTAACACTATTTACTGGCAATATAATGCTTTGGCCGGCTCCCGCATTTGCAAGGGGGAGCGTGTTACCCGAAGCAGCCACAATAACCTTCACTTGTGCCTGACCGATAGAATTGTTATTATCAGCGACTGTCAGTTGAAAAACATATTGACCTTCCTGCAAACCGGATGCAGTAGCAATAGCGCTATTAAAATTGGTTAATGTAGCTGCAGCTGGTCCTGCAATCTGAGCCCAGCTGTATGAAACAATGAATCCATTTGGAGCCGTTGATTGTGATCCATCAAGGCTTACCGAACTTGTGGGTAATGTAATTGTTTTGCTCGCCCCGGCAACGGCAATCGGAGGTTGAATGATATTATCTTCATTCCCCGTACTATCTCTCTGACGAACGATCACTGCATTGGAGACGATTCCTGACAAAACAGAATATGGCATGCCAACACTATCATAAGAATAATTCCATCCATCCAGGTAAGTAAAATCAGGATCTATCGACTTCGTATCAATATAAGAATTTCCTTTCCAGCTGAACCCGTCTACAATCGGCAATACGAGTTTTATGAATCGTAAATTATTTTCCACA
The DNA here is from genome assembly GCA_035499855.1 of Puia sp. Classification (GTDB taxonomy): domain Bacteria; phylum Bacteroidota; class Bacteroidia; order Chitinophagales; family Chitinophagaceae; genus Puia. Next base: position 7,539 of record DATJXY010000125.1, read on the forward strand.
ACTTCCACATCTTGCCGGGTAGCTGTGATCATATAAGTTTCAATCGGCGTCCATGGCTGGGTACCTGTAGTATCACTAATGTATCGGATCACACGCCAGCTGGGCCGGCCCAGGTTGTCGGTAATAGAATCATCAATCACATCTTTCGCCAGATAACTATTAATCACCTGCTGCGTACCAAAATTGACAAAGACCGTTGAGTCGAGCCGATAGGTAATATATTTTCCTACCTGTAATTGTAAATAATCTGAAAGGGGTTCCGATTGAAATGTATCTGTTTTTTTGCAACCCTGGCTAAGGAGGAATATAAAAGCAAACAATAAACTGTATCGATATTTTGTATTCATTCTGACAGTTAGTTCTCTCAATCGGGTTCTTTATTCTGAAGATTAATATGAATCGCTGCAAATAAAAACCGGGAAGAAAACTTCCCGGGAAGGGTAACGTAAAAACGAGCTATTTTATTGTCAGTTTTAAGTTTACAGTTTCAGTTTTTAATTTATCAGAATTTATGCGTTGTTATGATCTTTTCAATCAAAAACTCAAAATTCGAAACTGCAAACTCAAAACTACAGACCATGGACTGCAGACTGAATAATTCCCCCTCCAATTACATCATCTCCTTCATAAAAAACAGCGCTTTGTCCGGGTGCAACACTCTTTACATGTTCATAAAAATGAACCCTGATATTATTTCCTTCCGGAAAGAGATTACTGAAACCACCTTTGTCCTTATACCTGATCTTCGTTATAGCTTCCATCCCCGGTACAATATCACCATATTTCATCATATTGATCTTCCCAACAATCATTCCATTTTGTGAAAGATCATCTTCATCACCCAATATAACTGTATTTGTATCGGGATGAATAGCCGTAACATACACTGGTTTACCAAAAGCAATATCCAGCCCCTTGCGCTGACCGATAGTATAGAATGGATATCCCTTATGATGACCAATTATCTTGCCATCTTTATCAATGAAATTGCCACCGCTTACTTTTTCTTCCAGTCCTTCAACTTTCCGCTTCAGAAACCCACGGTAATCATTATCCGGAACAAAACAAATTTCATAGCTCTCGCTTTTTTTTGCCAGCTCGGGATAACCATAGTCCATCGCCATTTGCCTGATCTGAGTTTTTTTATATTTACCCAACGGCAACATAGTGCGGCTTAATAAATCCTGTTGCAATCCCCACAGAACATAACTCTGATCTTTCAGTTCATCCACTCCTTTGCTTACATAATATCGGCCATTGTTATGCTGGTGAATATTTCCATAATGACCTGTGGCAATAAATTCACAATCGAGTGCATCGGCGCGTTTCAGCAAAGCCCTCCATTTGATATGCGTATTACACATGACGCAGGGATTGGGAGTTCTTCCAGCGAGGTATTCATCCACAAAATTTTCGATCACAAAGTCTCCGAATTCTTCACGGATATCCAAAACAAAATGAGGGAATCCGTGCTGCACTGCGGCCATGCGTGCATCATTAAAACTATCGAGATTGCAACAACCGGTTTCTTTTTTTGAACTGCCGGCGCTGGCATAGTCCCAGGTCTTCATTGTAATGCCAACCACTTCATATCCCTGGTCATTCAGCATGAGGGCTGTTACGGTACTATCGATACCGCCACTCATTGCAACCAGGACCTTTCCTTTGCGACTCATAATGTTAAAAAAATATAAACCGCAAAATTAAGCAAAAAATGTGGTCTGAAGAAGAATGCAAATGAGAACGAAAATAGTTTTTAGGCAGGCAATTGAATAATAAACTCCGAATATTCCCCTTCTTTGGTCTCAATATTTATATTTCCATTGTGCATTTTGGCGATGATATCATAACTCAATGAGAGCCCAAGGCCGGTCCCTTCACCGGTTGGCTTGGTGGTAAAAAAAGGCTGATATATTTTGTCTATTATTTTTTGCGGGATCCCTTCTCCGTTATCCCTGATATGGATTTCAATTTTATTCTCCGTTTTCTTTGTATGGATACTTACTTTAGGAATATATCCATTATTCATTTTTTCCTCTTTTTTAGTTATTGCATAATAAGCGTTATTCAGAATATTCAATAACACCCTCCCGATTTCCTGTGGAATGATTTTTACTTTCCCAATGCTTTGATCAAAATTAGTTTCGATAATTGCATGAAAGGAATTGTCTTTAGCCCTAAGTCCATGGTAACTTAGTTTTATATACTCATCACACAAATCGTTGAGATCTGTAAATTCCTTTTGCCCGGTACTGCTTCTCGAATGCTGAAGCATATTTTTGACGATGCCATCCGCTCTTTTCCCGTGCTGATTTATTTTTTTGAGATTATCTCCAATGAGCTCAAGGAGATGACCGATCTGTTTCGAATCACGCTCAGTTTTATTTTCTTCCTCGATTAGTTCATCTACCAATTCATTACTCACTTCGGAAAAATTATTTACAAAATTTAAAGGATTCTGGATTTCATGAGCGATCCCGGCAGTAAGTTCCCCAAGCGAAGCCATTTTTTCCCTTTGCACCAACTGCGTTTGTGTTTCTCTTAATTCTTTCAAAGAATGTTCGAGTTCGCTGGTGCGCTGTATCACTTTTTCTTCAAGTTGCAAATTTCTTTTCTTCAATTTGCGCGAACGATAATGGTTAAAGACAGATATCAGTGCAACCCCACATAGAACAGCAATGATTCTGAACCACCAGCTATTCCAGAATGGCGGATTGATATTTATTAAGATCATTTTTTGCGGACCATTGAATTCTCCTACGGCATTGGATGCCTCGATCACCAGCCTGTATTTCTCAGCAGGCAGCTGTTCATACCTGAGTGTATAATAATAAGGGGCATATTGCCATTGATCATTGATGCCTTCGAGTTTATACCTGATCCTGCTGGCCCCTTTAGAGTAGTAATCTATAATTCCGGTTTCAATACTGATTGTATTTTCAGAATAGTTCAATGAAAGTTCAGTGAGGTTATTGATCCCAACCGGTAAAGAGATTTTTTTTTGGTTAATCGCGATAGATTTCAGGTAGACCGAAGAAGGCGGATAGGATTCTCTTAACCGACTTGGCACGATATAATCAAATCCCTGGTAGCCGCCAATATGAAAATTACCGTAATTGTCTTTTATCGGAAAAGCACTGAAAACATATTGCTGCGAATCAAAGCCATCCTTTTGTGATAAAAAAATAATTTTCCCCGTCTTGGGATAAAGACAGCCCAATTCCTGGTGAGTATTGAACCATAAATTATTGTTGTTATCCATAGCAATCCCATAAATATCTGTGCCGGCCGTCAACTCATTTTCGGCAGAATAAATATGAACTTCTCTAAAATCGTTTTTGTATTGGATAAAATTCCTGTCTCTTGATATCCACCAGCTGCTGTCGTTTTTATTATAACACACGAAACTCCACGCCATACTATCTAAAGGGATTTGCGTCCTGATGAATTTTCCGTTTTTATAAGTAAAAGATAAATTGGCCGGTAACCTGTTTGTTTGCTTTACAATGATATGATCATCATCCACAATTATTTTTTTTACGTCTATGTCCGGTAATTTTATCACTTCCCGCGCGACGGCACTATCGTTATCAAAAATAAAAATGGATTGCTTTTCTCCTTTTGTCTTTGCCCAAAAAAGAATATCCCCCCTGAATTTTCTAACTAAAAATGATGCATATTCTCCCAACACCTGCACATCGCCAATATCATGATTTTCTACGTCGAAAATCTTCACCTTACTACACTTCATGGTTGGTATATCCAATTGAAAAAGTTCTTTTGTATCGTCATTTACCAGCCATGCTTTCCTGCAGTTGTTTCCCACGGCCATAAAATCGAAAACGTTTTTTTGATTTATTCCTTTGATATTGGTCCTGTCGATTCTCTTGATTTTTGCAGTTCGCGGGTTGAATATATTTAATTCGCTCTCGACACAGGCATATACATTGCCTTCTTTATCTTTTTCAAGAAATGACTGGACTCCATTTGTCATGACAGACTTTGGGTCTTTTGGATCATAGGAATATCTTTTTACTGCCACTGAATATGGAATCAATTGATTAATGCCTAAACCCATTTGAGTCCAATACACAATCCATGTCATTTCATCCCGGTCACAGTATATCCGCATATTCATATTATTCACTTTCTGACTTAGCAAAGAATCATCCTGGAAAGGAACATGAATTTCATTTGTAGAAGGATTATAAATAAAAACCCCTTTGTTCCCTGTTCCCACCCAAATCCTGTTATAAGTATCTACAGCAATGCTTACTCCCCTGTTGTGAAATTTTTTTACGGCTCCGATAAAATGAAACTGTTTGTCTGCCAGTGTAAATTGCATCAATCCTTCTCCGCTATTAATCCAAAAACAATTCCTTAACCGGTCATAACACATACCTTCCGCGCTATGATCATGAATAGCCAAATTTTTCGAACTTACCCAGTCAAAAGAATATTCTTTTCCCGAACTAAGATCGAGCTGATAAAGACCCCCTTCTTCAGCAATACGCCAAACACTATTAGATTTTTCCTCGTAAACCATATCCAGGTTCCTGGGATTTGGCTGAACGGGATGAGTGACCTGAACAAAACCTAATCTCTTCAATGAATGAATATCGAATACAGTAATTTTCGAAAAAGCTTCCAGGCAAAATATTTTATCTTTTGTTGACCAAAAAGGAATGATAGAGGTATTTGCGCCAGAGGTATCAACAAGCGGAAGAAAATTGGTGAAGGAATCGTAGTTGATATCATAGCGTGATAAACCTTCGTCGGATCCAATCCAGATATTGTGCAAACTATCTTCTACCAATCCCCGAATATTTTTGTTCAATAATCCCGAATGATTATTTTCATCAGGAAGAAAAACTTTAAATGAATTTCCGTCGAAGCGGTTTAGGCCGGATTGCGTGCCGATCCAAAGAAATCCATATTTATCCTTGAGCATGCAGCGTACAAACCCATTCGACAAGCCCTGACCGATATTCCAGTTAAGGACCCGGTAATTTTCCTGAGCTGATACAAAAAAAAATGTACACAGCAAGAAAAAAAATAAGAGAATTTGTCTGGTATATAATCTCATCTTATGATGGTGAATAAAAAATATCCGCGGGAATGATTCAGAAAATTTCATTTCCCCGGTACTAGTTTTTTTAATAACAGTTCTTTGCGGCTTCTCGATACATTGACTGTTGAACCGTCGTTCATTACAAGATAGCCGCCTTCGCCACGGATATATTTAGTGACTTCATTCAGGTTGACTATATATGAATGATGCACACGAATAAAAGCATGAAAGTCCTGGAATTGCTCCTCAATTTCTTTTAAAGTCCTGCAGGCAATGACTTTTGATTTATTTTTCAGATAAAAATGTGTGTAGTTATCTTCTGCTTCACAACGAACCACCTGATCTGCAGGAATCAGTTCAAAACCTTCTGCTGTAGGGACGGCAATTTTAGTGAAGCTGTTTTCAACATGCTGTATATGGTTCATCAACATCCGGAATTGTTCTGCTGTTGGTAGATGATTTTGAAGCTTCACTTTATGAACCGCAGGAATCAATTCCTTGGGATCAATGGGTTTCAGCAAATAGTCAAGCGCACTGAATCGGATTGCCTTGATGGCATATTGATCATATCCTGTCGTAAAAATGACTGAAAAAGGAATCTTTTCAAATTGTTCCAGAAATTCAAAACCATTCATTACCGGCATTTCAATATCCAGGAACACGAGTTCGGGATTAAATCTTTGAATCGATTCAAGCGCTTTTTTTGCAGACATGCATTTATCGAGCACCTGCACTTCGGGGCAGTAATCAGTCAATAGAATACTCAATGTATCCACACAATGGACTTCATCATCTACTATTATAGCTTTAATCATATATGACAGGAATTTTAATAATGACTTCGGTACCGGCCGCAGCTCCGTCAGGATGTACAAGATCGTTGATGATTACATTCGATCCATTTCCATTCTGATTTTTCATCATGGCAATCCTGCTGGCAGTAATTTGCAGGCCCATTGATTTGTGCTTTGTAGCCGACTTGCTCGATAATGCAGCTGCTTGTTTGCGTCCGATTCCGTTGTCAGTAATTTTAAAATACAGGTTTTCTTTTTCCAAGGATACTTCTATATCCAGCTGGCCTTTTTCCTCTCTGTGCATGAGTCCATGCCAGATTGCATTTTCTGCATAAGGCTGTATGATTAGAGGTGGAACTTTCAGCTCGGAAATATCCACATCCTGCTGAACCGAAATTTTATATTTAAAATGATGATCGAACCTCAATGCTTCGAGGTCGAGATACAATTCGAGGGATTCGAGCTCACTTTCGAGTGAGATTAGAGAAGCCTGGGAATTTTGCAGGATAAGACGAACCAGTTTCGAAAATTTGGTAAGATATTCTGATGCCTGTGTCCTGTCGTTTTGTAATATAAAACGATTGATTGAATTTAGTGAATTGAAAATAAAATGCGGATTCATTTGAGCACGGAGTGCCTGCATTTCGAGATCGGTCGTTTGTTGCTGCAACTCGGCTGTTCTCCGGCGCATTTCTGCAAAGATTTTTTCTTTTTCAGAATTTTCCAGTTGAAGTTTGAATTTTTGATTGAGTCTCCAGCGAATCAGGCCATAAATCAAAAAAATAGTAAAACAGCCGGTAATTGTCCAGAACCACCAGGTATTCCAGAATGCCGGTCTGATTTGTATTAGTAAAGTTTTTACGGGGCCTGTAAATTCATTGCCTGCATTGCCTGCCTGCATCATCAGTGTATATGAACCCGGAGACAATTCTTCAAACCTGATCAGGTAGTTTGCCGGAGCATATTGCCAGTCACCATCTCTACCATAAAGCTTGTAACGGATATGACCTTTTCCATTTGAATAAAAATCGATGGTGCCTGTTTCAATACTAATCCTGTTTTGATCATAGCTGAGTAATAATTCTTTCAGACTATTCGGAGAGAGCGTTGATGGTAAATTAAATTTTCTTATTTCAATGGATTTCAGATAAACGGAAGCATTGGTAGATACCAAACGATCGTGTTTCACTATGCTAAATCCCTGTCCGGTTCCATGTCCCGGGAAATATAAATTTCCATTTCCATCCTTCATTCCACCCTGCCCGCCCCTGAAATCGACGGGTTTGAAACCATTGATCTGCGATAAATTCATAATTACACCTGACTTAGTATTCAACTGATAGATATACCTGTTTGTATTAAACCATATATTTCCTTTGTTATCGGGTATCAGTATAAAAATTTCATTCATTGGCAAACCATCGGAGGGCGTATAGTTCCTTAGACGGGAGAAATTTTCATTGTAATGAATAATTTCACGGGGAATGATTGCCCAGTATGACTTATCTTCTTTATTGTAGACAATGCTCTCCCAACGGAGAGTATCGAAAGGAGTGTGTGTGACTGTCCATTTATTATTATTAAATGAATAACTAAGATTGTTCTCAAAATCGGGTCTCCTTAGAAATAAAGATTTGAACCCGTCAGTAGCAGTATATTCCCCGTCAATAAAATATAAGGGCATTGATGATATTTCAGTGGCGATTGCATTGCCTGTATCGATCATATAAATTTTTTCATGATCATTGGTTGAAGCACTGATGATAGAACCGTTTCTAAAAGGGAGGCAGGAATTGATTTTGGAAATCATTACCGGATTGTTCGTGCTATCGATGAAAATTATTTTTTTTAATTTTTTGGAATGAAGATTCAATTCATAAAGAGCAGCAGGATATTCTGTTCTTAAAAAAGCTTTCTGCCGGATCGAATCAATCAAAACAGGAATAACACAGGTTTTATCCCTCGTGCCCGGAATATCTGTTGGTCTTATCACCGTGAAAACCCGATGTGTATTCTGGTCAAACGAAATGATCCCGTCCTCGTCTGTCCCCATCCATATTTTTTCATGATCAGATTGCACACAATTCAAAATGATGTTTTTCCAGGGATTGTTCTTTGTTGTATCAGCAAGATACCTTGTGACGGGTTGTGAAAAAGGAATAAACTGGTAAACTCCCTTTCTTAACCAAAAGCCCGACCATACGATTCCATCCCGGTCGCAATAGACAAGCCCGTTTTCATAAGAAACTTTTTTCTGAATAAGATTGTCTTCAGGAAAAACCAATCTTGAAGAATAATCAGCAGGATTATAAATAATAATTCCAACAGGATATGTAGCAAGCCAGATGCGACCGTCCGGGTCGATACTGATGCCAACGTAATGACCATAGCTTTTTAAATTCAGAAATTTTTCCATTCCTGCAGCAGGATGAAATTGTTTGTCATCAAATGTAAATTGCATTAAACCATCGCTGCTATTCAGCCATAAAGAATTCCTTTTTTTATCGTAACACATGGCTTCAGACCAGTGACAATGATTGGGAATATTCCTTGTGCATTCCCATGTATGATGAGTTCTCTTTCCGGTCAGGAGAGATACTTCCAGTAAACCTCCGCTGCTATCGTGGCATCTTTCCAGCATCCAAACGCTTTTCGAAATGGTATCAATAAAAGAATATTGCCTGGAATAATTGGAATTGACTGTACTATCCGAAGAATCAAGCTTCATCAAGATCTTCTTTTCAAAAGAATGGATATTATAGCTGGTGATGAGAGAATCTGCTTCCCTGCAATACACTTCATTCTTTGTTACCCAGAAAGGAATAATAAAAGGAGAAAAACTTGCGGCAGAAAATGATGTAAAGAAATTAGTAAAAGTATCGGCTTTGATATCAAATCTTGACAAACCTTTATTGGTTCCGACCCAGATATTGTGCAGGCTATCCTCAACCAATCCCAAGATCATGGGTCCTGAAATGCTTCTTTGTTTTTTGGGATCATAATAAAAATTCGTAAAACTGCTTCCGTCGAAACGACTCAATCCGTTTTGCGTACCAATCCAAATAAAACCGTTTATATCTTTTATCATGCAATAGGTTTGGTCATAGGGTAAGCCTTCATCAGTTCCCCAATGCAATGCACGGTAGCTGGTATCAGGAAAATGATTGACTGATTTCTGAGCTTTTGAAAAGCCGATCAGAAAACAAAAAAAAACTGTTATTATTTTTCTTTTGGAAAATCTCATTCTTATCTATAATTATCAATGCCGCCTTTCTTCTTAAAAAACGGATTCAATATCCAAAATTCTGGTGCATCATGGGCACGCCATCGGGTCCTTCACTCAAAACAATTTGCTGATACGGAATTGGAAAATATTCATTAATTCCTTTTTTAAAAAAAGCTGTTTTTAAATAATCCCTAAGGTCCTTTTCTTTCTCTAAATAAGCATTGATGTCGACATCTGCAATATTCCATCTGACCAAATCAAAAAAACGATGTCCTTCCATACCCAGTTCGAGCATGCGTTCATAGCGAATTGCTTTTTTGGCAGAATCTGCATTTGCAAAAACAGGATATAAACCAACTTTGTAATTGGCGGCAGGGGTATTCGAAAATCCGTTCATCGGGTTGGCATCATCAATATATTTGTAAACCCAGCTGGCAGAATCTTTTGCTCTTGCCCTTATTAAATTTACATAATAGGTGGAGCTGTCAAGCGCATTTCGCTCTGCCAGCACTTCTGCATACCAAAGTAAAACATCAGCGAAACGAATGAAATTGACATTATTGGCATTAATGGTGGGAGTTCCCCATTCATTAGATGTATATTGTCCGAATTCTTTTTGTGAAACTGCATTTTTTTTGGGACTATAAGGTCCGCCAAATGCAGGGGTCCTGATCCAGTTCGCTCCAGGATGATTTCCCCAGTCCAGATAGGGAATTCCACGGCGGCCTACTGTCCAATCGAGTCTCGGATCCAGGTAGCCGGTATAGGGAACAAATGGAGAATCGGAAGGCACTCCTTCGTCGCTTGTCACATCGAAGTCATTAAAATAATCCAGGTCGGGCAGGCCAGTGACTGCATCTGTTTTAAAATGATTGACGAGATATTGCGAGGGTTGAAAAAAACCAAAACCATAATTTCCCGGATAATTGAGAAAATCTCCAAGATTACCATTTGGTCCCGAAAATCCTGAACCGTCATTCACCGACATTTGTGCCGCAAAAACTGATTCGGGGCCATTTTTATGCAAAGGATCAAAATTATCATGATAGTTTTTAAAAAGCGCATACTTGTCTCCGTTAGCAGTTATGCCATTTTCAATCAGATCCTGCAACAAAGGCTGCGCCTGTGAAAAATTTTGCTGAAACAGATATGATTTTGCCAGGAAGGCTTCGGCCGCATACTTATTGGCCCGCCCGGGAGCAGTCTGTTTTCCCGGTAAATGATTGATTGCATACAGAAGATCTGCTTCAATGTCAGGCCAGATATCCTTATCATTTGCCACACGATAATTTCCGGCTTCAATAGTAATATTCTCATCGATATAGGGCACCATATTCCACATTTTTTTTGCTTCAAAATGATAAAATGCTCTCAGAAAAACAGCTTCGGCCCTGACTTCTATCGTATCTGCCTCAGTCATGTCTTTGGCTTTTCGCATAACCCTTAACACATCGTTTGCTCTTGAGATCCCATCATAAACCGCTGCCCATTTTTGGGCAATCATTGTATTGAATGCTGTTGCAGAAAATGTTTCCAGTAAATAAATGTCCTGCTGGTCGCCCGGATCAGGACCTCCTTTATAAGCCTCGCT